>NZ_JBKOQN010000041.1:0-54453 GCF_046764895.1 Nocardia sp. CWNU-33
GCTAATCCGAAATACCGGAGACCTCACCCATATACCAACGCGGGCAACAGCTTCCATCGAGCACGCTGATGGGGTGGCACCGCTGCGCGGAGCCACCCCATTCACTCACTTCGAGACAGAACCTAGCGCACTCCTTGCGGCGCGACGACCTCGACTATCCCGACATCACCGCGCGGGTGGGCGAGCATGGAGTGCCCGTCGGAGCCAGGGTCGGGTGGCGCGCCGAGCAGGTCGAGCACAGTGGGGGTGATGTCGACCAGCGAGTAGCGGGCGTTGGTGGCACCCGCCGAGAAATCGGGACCGCGGGCGATCACGAAATTCGTTGTCTCGTCGGCTGATTGGCCGCCGTGACCACCCTCCGGTAGGTGCCCGTGATCGGCGGTGACCAAGATCGTCCACGACTCGGCCGGATTCGCCCGCATCCGCGCGTCGACGGCGGCGGCGATTCGGCCGACCAGCACATCGATGCGAGTCACGGCGTTGAGGTATTCCTGTGACGCACCCCCGTGGCTATGGCCCGCCCGATCGACCTGATCGAGGTGAGTGAAGAGGAAATCGGGTCCGAAGCGGGTAATGGCGGTGACAACGGCATCGGCGGTAGCGACGTCTACGGTGGATTCGTCGGCGTCGTTCGGCACGGGTTGGGTGGAAATGACCACGTCGGCGCGCGGGTTGCCGCTCGCGGCCATGATGGCAATCTGATCCCACGTGGCAATCGAATGGGTTTTCAATGCGGGGTCGGCGCGCCCGAGTTGCGTGAACACGGTCGGATACGTCGCGAACGGCGTGGCATCGAATTGGTTGTTCCTGATGCCGTGCTTGCGGTCCCACACACCGGTCAACACGGTGGCCCACGAGGGGCCGGAGATGGTGATGTGCGGCGCTATGGACGTTCGGCTCAGCGACCCTTCTGCGCTGAGCTGCAACAGATTCGGCGCCTGCACCTGCTGAATCTTCTTGTACATCAACCCGTCGAGCCCGATCAGCACGACTTTGCGCATTCGGCCATCGGCCCGCACGGTTCCGGCCGGCGCGGCGACGGGCAGCGCCGCGACCGCCGCGGCGGCAACCGCACCCGACAGCAACCGCCTACGGCTCACGGCGCCACCCCACGGACGCCGACCTGCACCGTGCTCGGGAGGCAGCGGTCCCCCGATGTCGCGTCGGGCACCCGCACGGTGCGGACATTCGGCTCCACGATGCCCCGGAAGCGCCTCGGCCACGACCGGCTCGACGACCGCGCCCCACCGATGCCCGTGACCGTCGGCTGCCGACGACACTGGGTCCATGGCCCGCTCGCTGGGTTCCCTCACAGTTCGAACCATGCGGGCCCGCGCGGCCTTTCGGAAGGCCGCCGCGCCACTGTTCATAGACGTTTCATCGGTCACGCCACCGCGCGTTGCCTCGCTGAACGACCGCTGAACATTCCAGAGCCGACAGCTATTCCACCTGTTCACAGTGGTTAACCCGCATGAGGTGTGCGAGATACCGATTGACACCCGGCTGGTCATGTGGCTGGCTGACGGACATGCAGTACAGCGGGAATCGCAGCATCCGAGTCGCGGCTGTCGCAGACCTGCACATGCGCGACTCGGTGGTCGGGGTGTTCCGTCCCGACTTCACCCGCCTGGCCGAGCACGCGGACGTGCTGTTGCTCGCCGGCGACCTCACCGAGAGCGGCACAGTGCGCGAAGCCGATCTGCTCTGCGCCGAAATCGCGGCTCTCCCCGTACCTGTCGTCGCGGTGCTCGGCAACCACGACCACGACCACAGGCTGGGCTACCAAATCGCCGCGATGCTCACCGCCGCCGGCATTCACCTGCTCGACGGCGACGCCGTCACTCTCGATCTGGCGGGCTCCCGACTCGGCATCGCCGGAGTGATGGGCGGCAGCGGCGGATTCCCCCGCTACCCCGGCACACCCGACGAAGGCACCCCCGAACACCAGGCCCGCATGCGCCGCGGCCCCCTCGACGCGCTCCGCCTACACCAGGCACTCGACACCCTCACCTGCGAAACCCGAATCGCTCTCATGCATTTCGCCCCCGTCATCGACACGCTGGTCGGCGAGCCACGAAAGATCTACCCAGGCCTCGGCTGCCACGATCTGGCCGAAGCCGTCGACGCGGGACGCGCCACCCTGGCGATCCACGGCCATGCGCACGGCGGCACCGAATTCGGCCGCACCGCGGGCGGTGTCCCGGTCCGCAACGTCTCCTATCCCGTCATCGGCCGCAGCTACGTCGTCTACGACGTAGCGCTGAGGTAGCGGCCGATTCCCGCAACCGATCTGACGGGCAACAGCGCGCCGGTCGAGTATCCCAGCGAGGCGAGTCCAACGGCTACCAGCGTGGCCCGGCCGGTAGGTTCTCGCCATGACCGTCGCCAAGTCGCTGCTGTTGTTCGCTCTCGCCGCGCTTGCCGAAATCGGCGGCGCCTGGCTCGTCTGGCAGGGTTGGCGGGAACACCGCGGCGTCCTTTGGATTGCGGCAGGCGTCCTCGCCTCGGCGCATACGGTTTCGCGGCAACCTTCCAGCCGGACCCTAATTTCGGCCGCATCCTCGCCGCATACGGCGGCGTCTTCGTCGCAGGCTCTCTCGTCTGGGGCATGATCGTCGACAAATTCCACCCCGACCGTTGGGATTACGTGGGCACAACCAGCTGCCTGCTCGGCGTGGCGATCATCATGTACGCACCGCGCAGCTAGCCAACCGAAACCCTCCGAGCCGCAACCCCTTCCGCGTCCTTGCCGTCCGTAAATCGCCATTTCCAGAAAAGCCCTGAAAATGCCCCGATGACTCACATGAATAGATACGCATATCCAAGTATCACAATGTGATTCCAGCACCGATCTACACGGCGACACCAATACCCGAGCAATCCCGCAGCCATCGAATGCCACCCCCGAACGGTCCGCGTAACGAGCGGCACATGGCTGCGGCAGAACGTGGGTGGGCCACTCCACCATGTGCCGGTCAGGCGGGCGTCGCTAGGCGGGCTGGGTCACTCGGTCGGCGTGAACGCCCAGACGGCGGCGGGGCGGCCGGTGGCTTTGACGCGGCGGCGTTCGGTGGTGCGGTAGAGGCCGGGGAGGGCGGCGAGGGTGCGGTTCAGGTTTGCCGGGTCCGGCTTGGCGCCCTGCAGGGTGGTACTGAGTTCAACGGCGCGGGTGGCGGGGAACTCATCACCCGTCAGGGCGCGGGTGAAGGGAATGTCCTTCCAGAGCAGGCGGGCGAGCAAGCCCTGTGCGGCGTCGACGATCCGATTGTGGTCGAAGGCGAGCTGGGGCAGGGCGTCGAACGACACCCACTGCGCCGGACCCTCGTGTGGGCCGACAACTGCCCACATCGCGATCGATAAGGTTGGGCCGCGTGGGTCGCGATTCGGCTCGTCGAAGGTGACCAACTGCCCCACTGCACCGATCGCGGCCTCGGGCACACCCAACTTGGCATGCACCGCCCGCCGCGCTGCCCCAACCAACCGCTCCCCCCGCCCCAGCAACACCCCAGGCAACGCCAACTCCCCGGTGAACGGCTCGAGCTCGCGCGGCGCAACCCCGATCGTGACCCCCGCGTCCGCAGCCCAGAATCGCAACGCCACCACATCCACCGAAACCACAGATTGCTCCACGTCGACCCATCCTGCCCCAGCCTGCGCACTCGACCACGATGCAGGGCCCGCCCGACGAACGGGACACCCGAGCGCACGCTTCACGCATTGCCAGCACCGTGGACCCCGCGCCGCACGGTCGCAATGCGTCGGCATTCATGCGACCGGCGACATTGCGAGCGGTGGCGTCGAGTGGAGTGCTCCGTAATGGATCCGGCGTGCCGCTGCCGACGGAGCTGCGCATCGTCTCGGCCACGATCACCGCGCCGAACCAGCAGAGGTCTCCCGTGCCCGCATCGCACGCAGCGGCATCCGCTCGGTGCGATCGGGGCCGTCGGCAGTGAGCACGACGGGGGTGCCGAGTTGGTGTTCGAGCCAGGGCACCGGATCGGTCGGCATGGCGGTCAGTTCCGGGATCGCGGCGGTCAGGAGGTCGGTTAGGTGCCGCTGATGGTCGAGATCCTGCCAGGTACCCGGCGCGAGGTGGTCGACGATGCCGGTGGAGGTTGTGTATCCGGTTGCGGCATAGCGCGTTCCGGGCGCATCCAGGTGGGTGACGGCCAGCCCATCGATACCGCCGGATGCCGCGATGGCGTAGCGGAGCAGGATCGGGTCGAAATGGCCGAGCCGGAAGGGGCCCTGGTAGGGGCCGGTCGTGTTGTGTAGCTCGGGGATCGCGAGGGTGGGGTCCGCCGTCGGCAGCGGGCCCGCACCGTGCCGGGTCAGATAGGTGCGCGTCACGCCGAGCACGTAGCCCTCGGCGCCGATGCCTGCGAGCATGGCGCGGGCATTGCGTGGTTCGACGGTCGACCACGTGGTGTGGGGGTGGAAGCCGCGCCACTCGTCGAGCAGGATGCCTTGGGCGCCTTCGAAGACCAATCGCCCCTGCCGCGCAAAGCGTGCGAGGTGGGCGCCGTCGACGATCCGCACCGCGGCGGCGAACTCCCGATACATGTCGAGAAGGTCGGCTATCGGCTCGAACCGGTGTTCGCTCGGCGCGATCAGCGGCCCGTAGTGCGCGGCCAGCGCCTGCAGCTTGTCGCGAAGTAGACTGGGGCGCAAGCAATCCGACACCGTCGGCGCGTTGTGTCCGAGCGCATACGAGGCCGTCTCCCCGATGCCACGTCCACACGAACCGTGCCGCGAGGGCCCCCGCGCGGCCTCACGAGCACGGTTCGCGGCGATGTGGATGGGCGTCGTGAGCAGTGCCCGCCCGTCCACGAACAGCAGCGAGAGCGGGTCCGGCACACCGAGCGCCGCCAACCGCCGTGCCTCCCCCGCCAGCGCGATCGGCTCGACGAGCATGTACCGCGACAGCAGGGTCGGCACACCCGCGAACGTCCCGGACCCGAACTGCGCGAAGGTGTGATGCCGTCCTTCGGCCACCACGTTGTGCGCCGCCTGCGCCCCACCGTTGAATCGCACCACCGCCGCCACACCCAAATCGGCCTCCGGCGAACACAACCAGTCGACCGTCGCCCCCTTGCCCGCATCGCCGAACCCGAGGTCGACCACAATGATGTGTCCATGAGACATGTTGCACCCCTTCATGATTCGTCCGATCGATCACCCGATCGGACGACAACCTGTGCGCACGCGACGGTCCTGCCGGCGATGTCGGGCCCTGCGGCGCAGCAGGCCGCGGCGGCGATGATCCGCTCGAATCGACTGCCTCAGCCGCGTCCGCCGGGCAGGGCTCGGATACCAGGACTATTGGTGCCGAGCACTTTTCCCACGGAGGCCGCTTCGGCAGCCGAGCCCACGTCTCGCAGGTCCGCCAGACCGGTAGGCAGGTCGACGCGATCTTCTTCCAGGCCGATGGTGAGTGCGATGAGTTCGCAGACGGCACGGGGGTCGTCGAGTTTCAGGAAGTTCTGGCCGAGTAGGTCGCGCCAGTGGTCGGCGATTTCCGGGTCGTCGAAGTAGCTGGATTGGTTCGGCAGGATGTAGTAGACGTGCCAGCGTTCGGCGAGATCACGGTAGATGGATTCCACCGAAATGTCTCGGCGCACATGGTCGCCGACCACTTCGCGAATATGCCTGCTCGCCAGCTTCGGTTTGTTGAGCTCGTCGCCGATCAGAAAAAGGTAGCCGCGTTTTCGCCGCTTCTCCCAGGCATCGGTGACGACGTGGGCTGCCATGAAATATGCTGCCAGTTCGTAGCTTTCGGATTTCTGCCCACCGCCGCCGCCTTCCAGAAACACCGCGCGCAGCTGCTCGTCCATCCGATTGTCCGATTCGAACTGGCCGATCTGCAGCGGAACCCGATCACTGTCGGCATCACCGATGGCGCCGAACAGTAGTTGCGGATCCTCCGCATAGCCTTTGCGCTGCAATAGCCCGTGCAGTTTGCCGAGTTTGTCCTGCATGATGATCGGGACCTGCCCCATCGACCCGGTGACGTCGAACAATACCGCGATAGGCAGCGAGTTTCCGTGCTCGGTCGAATCCCGACATTCCCGCACGTCGACCCCCAGTGGATCAAGGTCGGGGTGCGCGGACCACCTCGTGGACGGTTCGGCGCGCATGGTCGCGGTATATCCGAAATCGTCGAGCCCCCGGCTGGCACGGTAGGTCTTCGCCGCACGGTAGGCGGTGTCGTCCCAATGTCCGTATCCCATGTCGTTCACTCCCTCTCACGGCTTGTTTTAGTGTATTCGACCAAAACAATCGTCGTCAAGAGTACTTCTTTCCGAGATACCCGAAAACCGTTAATGCCCAACAGCTCTAAGGCGATTGAGGCTTAGACGGTGTGTAGCCTGTTGCACCCCACCTCGACTCCGGACATTCACCCGCCGGATGGACATCGCGGAAAACGGGATGGCGAGTCCGGCGGTGTACTCCCCCTCGGTGCTGTTGGATGCAGCAGGCGGACCTCGTTGCCGACGCTGCCGATCGGACCGCAGGACTTCGCCGGGCGACTAGGGGAATTCGACGGCACCCGGGCTGCCAGGGTGGGGATCGCCGACTCCCGCGTCCCGGCGGTCGTGCGCGGACCGGTCGGCATCGGCAAGACAACCTTGGCGCTACGTTTCGCCCATCAGCTGACCGCCGAATTTCCCGACTGCCAGCCCATCGCCGATATGTCGGCCCGCCGCGCCGACGATACGGCGCCATGAGAAGTCATTACCGGCTTCCTGCACGCGCTGGGCGTACCGCCCGACCAGGTCCCCGACGACGATATGCACGTCGTCGCTCAGGACCAGATCCTGCAATCGGCGGGAGCCCACCTGGTGGGCGGGCCCCTGGCTTCAAGCTCTGCCTCGGTCTCGTGGGGTAGCCCGCTGCCGCAAACGCTCGAGTGTTACGGAGCGTCGACGCGATCGGGGTAGAACGCGATGTGGTCCTTGATCTCGGCGACAGCCGGGTACGGCGACTCGTAGGCCCATCCCGCGTCGATACTCTGTGCACCGTCGACCGAAACGGTGAAGTAGCTCGCGTCGCCCTTGTAGGGGCAGTACGTGGCGGTGTCGGTGCGCTCCAGCACCGATTCCTCGGCGTCGGCCAACGGCAGGTAATAGACCGGCGGGTAGGACGCTTCCTGCAGCACCAGTGCGTTCTGCGTGTCGATGACCACCTGACCGTGCACTCGAACGACAATGCGCTCCGGGTGTGGCGTGACGGTGATCGGATGATCCGGGCCCGGCTGCAGAACAGGTCTCGTCATGGCTACTGCAACCGACCGCGCCGATCGTTCTATTCCGGCCCCGCGTCGGCAGGTTCCGATTGCTCAAGGCTCACGCTTCACGGCCTCGCGGGCGAGCGTGCGGTCGCGCTGTTCCTCGAATTCGAGGACGTCCTTGCCGACCTTGTCCAGGAAGGCGGCGAGTTCGTCACGCAGCTGTTCACCGCGCGGCGGTTAGAGGATCAGCTGGGTACAGCGGAACAGCGCCATGGTCTTACCTGCGCCGTCGCTGACCACGGCATCCCAGACCTGGGTGCGACGGCCGCCGTGCACGAGCGTTGCCTCGGTGCGGATCAGACCCGCGCGCGCGGTGGCCAGAAAGTTGGATTTCAGCTCGATGGTGGTGAATCTGTCGGCGCGGTCGGGCAGGCTGAGCCGGGTGCCGAGGCCGCAGGCGGTGTCGGCGAGCGCCACGACGGTGGCCGCGTGTAGGTAGCCGTTGGGGGCCATGAGCTCCTCCCTGACCTGCATTTCTGCGGTCACTCGGGCAGCATCGGCGGTGAGCACGCGTACGCCGAGCAGTCCCGGCAGTCGGCCCTGCAGTAATGCGGTGAGCTGGGCGGCGGCGTCGCCGTCGCCGTCGGTGAGGTTCGGGGTTGCGCGGTGTAGTCCGACCGGGGCATCGGCCATGGGGTCAACCTTCGGTGTCGAGGAGCTCGGCGCGCAGGTCGCGACGCATCGGCTTACCGACCGGGTTGCGCGGCAGTTCGGTGGCGAGCACGAGGCGTTCGGGAAGTGTGACCGAGGCCCCGCCACGGCGCGGAGATGCTCGGTCAGTTCCTGCAGTGTCACCGCCGATCCTGACGCGGGAACCACCACAGCGCAACACTTTTCACCCATCACCTCGTCCGGGTACCCGATGATCGCGACATCGGCGACCGACGGATGGACGCTGAGCGGCTTCGTCGTGGCAGCGGATCCTCAACGGGGCGAATAGCGCAGGGAACGCCACGTTTCGATCGCCCAGTTCATCTCCGCGTCGGGAACGCTGATGGTGACCAGGAGCAGTTCGCCGTTGCGGTGGCTGGCGATGCCTTGGACACCGGCTTCGTCGGTGTCACTGGAGGGCAACCACCAGCCGTCGCCGGGACCGCCGAGCACCGGCTCGCCGCGGTGCCCTTCGGTCGCATTCGCGCCGTATTGCAGCATGGCCGCGGGCGGTGGACCGGTCTTTTCGTCGTCCACCCGGAGCACCGTAATGTCGATCTGGCGCTCGCCGTCCCACGCCCACCAGCGGTCACCATCCCACCCGTAGGTGAAATCGCCGGGGATGCGCAAACTCCAACCAGGCAGCAGCGAGGTGAACACCGGCCGGCGCCGATACCCGGGACGTGCGCCGAAATCGTGGCTGGCGCGTTCAGCCAGGTCCGCGGGCGCGTCGTCGACAACCGGTTCCAGCGTGCCGAGCAGTCCGCGCAGCTCGTGCCAGGCCGCCCAGGGCAATTCGAGTGCGTGGTCGAGCCGACTCGCCTCGGCGAGCAGTGTGTCGGCCTGACGCAATGCCGGTGCGTCGTCTTCGTCGGTGGGAACCCGCCAGCGCACGTCGTTCCACATGATGCCGAGTGCGGTGTCACGGAAGGTTCGCGCCGTCCAGCCGTCCTCCCACCAAGGGAAGAATCGAACGGCGGCGGCTTCGTCGCCATCGGCGACGGCGCGGAACCAGTCGACGTCACGGGGTCCGAGCCAGGTCGCGGCCAGGCCCTCGTAGTCGAATTGGTCACTGCCGAGAGACAATCCGAGCGACACCACATTGCCTTCGTTCGGCACCTGGCTGAGTACGGTGTGCGCGAGCGTTCGAATCCACGTCAAATAGTCCCGTTCGACCTCCGCGCGGTTATCCGCAAGCCCGAGCGGATCATCGGTCCCCTCATCCCAGACGATGTCGAACTCCCTGCCCATTTTGTGCAGGACCGCGGCGACGTGCCGGTGATAGCCGGGCCCGGCCGGCGCACATCCCGCGGTCACCACCACCTGACCGTGGGCCGCCCGCAGATCGACCGGCTCGGCCGCGGGATGTAGCACGGCAAGCAGCTGGTCGCCGGATACCTCGACCGGATTGCGGAACGGTGCCGACGTCGAGGTCCAATCGATCCGCGCCCCCGCGGGCCCGGTCCGCAACCACTGCTCGACCCGTTGCAGAAAGTCTTCATTGGGCGCGCGGCACACCCCCGCGACATTCAGCTCGATTCCCATGGATACATCCTTGTGTCCGCGGTCCAACGCCGAAAGTCGGGGCAGCACACCCGGGTTCCGCCACCACCGATCAGCCAGGGCGTGAGCGGGACATGGCGGCCGCAGAGGTCAGGTCGGAACACCGTCATGTCCGGCTCGACGTGGCGGCGGCTGGAGATAGTCGCCGATGAGCATGGTGCCTGGGGCGCGGTGGGCGCCGGGGCCTTGGAGCCAGTGGACGTTGTCGGCGGTCAGGGGGGTATGACAGTTGGTGCAGGTGACGACGCCGGAGGTGGTTCGGCCGCAGTCGTCGTGCACGACCAGTGCAGGAGGACCTTCAGCGGCGAGCCATTTGTCGCCCCAGGTGATGAGCATCGTCAGGACCGGATAGAGGTCGCGACCCTGATCGGTGAGCACGTACTCGTAGCGGACCGGATTCGATTGGTATGTGCGGGTTTCGACGATGCCGTGCCGCTGGAGGGTTTCCAGGCGGGCGGTAAGGACGTTGGTGGCGATGCCGAGGTCGCGGCGGATGTCTTCGAATCGGTTCAGGCCGACGAACAGGTCGCGCAGGATCAGCGGCGTCCAGCGCTCGCCGACCACGTCGAGGGTGCGCGCGATCGAGCAGACGATGTCGGACATAGCAGCCTTGGGCACCCGACCATCCTAGTCCATTGCTTTTTGCAAGTGACTGGGGAAGAATTCGCCTCGACCGACACCACGCACGAGAGGCGATCGAGGCCATGACAGACGTAGTGCCCCAGTTCCGCAAAGCGACCGAGTCCGCCGACATCGACGCGCTGATGGAAACCCTCGCACCCGACGCCGAGCTGGCCTCCCCGATCTCCGGGCGACTGGTGTTCCGCGGGCAGGACGATCTTCGGATCCTGCTGACCGCGGTGTACCGCGGCATCTCCGCGATGCAGTGGACCGATCAGATCGGCGACGGCGCGCACCGAGTCCTGTTGGGAGAGGCATCCATCGGACCGTTCCGAATGACCGAGGCGATGGTGATCGAGCTCGACAAGGACGGCCGCATCCGCAAGCTGAACCCGCACATCCGCCCGTGGCTCGCCCTCACCTTCCTCGCGGTCAGGCTGGGCCCCCGGCTCATCCGGCACCCCGGCGTCATGCGGCGAGCCGCCGGAGCGCGGCCGCACACCCCTTGATGCGCGACACCCGCAGGGCACTGCGGGTGCACGACACCGAGGAATGTGCGGCGCTGCGCGACCGCGCCCCACGCCGCCGCATCAGCCGACCGGGGTCTCGACCAGGCCATCGGTGGTGAGTTCCACCCGACGGGTCACTCCGATGTCGTCGAGGAACCGCGGGTCGTGGCTCACCACGATCAGCGCGCCCTCGAAACTCGCGAGCGCCTGGGTCAGATGCTCCAGGCTCGGCAGGTCGAGATTGTTGGTCGGCTCGTCGAGCAGCAACAGCTTCGGCGCCGGGTCGGCCAGCAGCAGCATGGCCAGCGCGGCACGCAAGCGTTCACCACCGGACAGTGCCGAGGCGGCGACATCGGCGTCGGCACCCCGGAACAGGAACCGCGCCAACTGAGCCCGGATCTGCTCCGCCGACGCGTGCGGTGCCGCCGCCGCCACGTTCTCGAACACCGAACACGGCGCGTCGAAGACGTCGAGACGTTGCGGCAGCATCCGCCACGCGACCTTCGGCGATTCCTCGACGATCCGGTGCAGCAACGTGGTTTTGCCGACGCCGTTACGGCCGGTGAGCGCGATACGCTCCGGGCCGGTCACCCGCAACGTCACCTTCGGTCCACACGCAAGCCGGACCCCGTCCAGGTCGATCACGTCCTGGCCCGGATACAACCGGGTGTCGGGCAGATCGACACGGATCTCCCTGTCGTCGCGCAACAGCTCCTGCGCCTGCTGGAGCTGTTCCTTTGCGGTATCGACCTTTTCGATGTGGTTGTTGCGCAGTTTGCCCGCCGACACCTGCGCTTGCCGCTTCCGCTCGTTCATCACGATTTTCGGTTCCCGCTTGGTGTCCCACATTTTCTGCCCGTAGCGCAGTCGTCGATCCAGTTTGATCCGCGCCTCCACGAGTTCGCGTGCCTGCTTACGCACATCGCTGCGCGCATCGCGGATCGCCGCCCGCGCGGCCTGCTGCTCGGCCTCGATGATCCGCTCGTACTCGCTGAAATTTCCTCCGAACAACCGCAATTCGCCCTGCCGCAGCTCGACGATCGAGGTCATCCGGTCCAGCAGCTCACGATCGTGGCTCACGGTGAGCACTGTGCCGGAGAACTGGGCGACCACGGCATAAAGCCGCTGCCTGGCAACATGATCCAGGTTGTTCGTCGGTTCGTCCAACAACAGCACATCGGGCTCGCGCAGCAGCTGCGCCACCAATCCCAGCAGTACCGTCTCGCCGCCGGACAGGGTTTCCAGTCGGCGATCGAGCTGCTCTGTCGAATCGGCCAGATAGTGCAGACCGAGCCGGCCGAGCAGCGCGACGGCGCTCTCCTCGACGTCCCACTGGCCGCCGACGATGTCGAAGTCGGCGTCGGCTGTCGTGCCGGATTCGATGCGGTGCAAGGCTTTTCGCGTATCCGCGATGCCGAGCACTTCGTCCACCCGCAGCCCGTCGCCGAGTCCGAGATCCTGCCGCAGATAGCCCAGGCGACCGGAAACCGTAATCGAGCCACGCGCCGGCGGCAGTGCACCGGCGATCAGCCGCAACAGCGTCGATTTGCCGACGCCGTTGCTGCCGACCAGACCGAGGTGGCCGGGACCGAGCACAGCGTCGAGCCCATCGAAGACCGGAGTCCCGTCGGGCCACGAGAAAGTGAGATCGGAAATAGAAAGATTGGTCATGTGCCTACCCCAGAGGTTGCAACGGAATGCGACGCGCGAGACGCGGGCCGCCCGAGTAGCTACCTCATGAGAGCAACGGCATGACTCCGATCAACGGGAACAAGACTCGTCCAGATTAAGCAAACCGCACCGATCGCGCCAGTGATATTTGGATCACATCATCTCTGCAGGTCTGCGGGCTGCGCGACCTTCCACGAGCCCCACGCACGCCGTCAGCCGAGTGCCGGATCGCTTCCGGGCGCACCTGTTCACCCCGCCCGCGCCTGTTCGACGGTCGGCTCCTCGGAGCGGTATTGCGCGGCAGCATGGCTGCGGCCGGGCGCCCAAGGAAACCGCGCACCATCAGCTGGAAGGCTGATGATGCGCGGCATTCTCCGGGCTGCGCCGGAGCAACGTCCTGACGGATTCTTTCGAAATGACTAGATGCGAACCACCGAGGTCAACGGGTAGTCGCCTTGCCGCTCGCGCCCGCCGAGGAAGCCGAGCTCGAGGACCACCGCGGCGGCAACGACTTCGGCGCCCGCCTCGGCGAAGAGGGCCGCGGCGGCTGCGAGGGTGCCGCCGGTGGCCAGGACATCGTCGAGGAGCAGCACGCGGCGGCCCTTCAGATCGATGCCGTCGGCGGGGATCTCCAAGGCCGCGGTGCCATATTCGAGACTGTATTCGCGGGTGATCACGGGCGGGGGCAGTTTGCCCGCCTTGCGGACCGCGAGGACGCCGGTGCCGAGGGTGGCCGCGACGCCCGCGCCGATAATGAAGCCGCGAGCATCGACGCCGGCGACCAGGTCGGCCTGCGGTGCACAATCCGCGAGGCAGTCGATGACGGCGCGGAAGCCCTCAGGATCGGCAAAAACGGGGCTGAGATCAGCAAAACGAACACCAGGAGTAGGGAAATCGTCGCGCCACCGGGTAAGACGCTCTACCAGCTCGGCGGCCTTTGTTGTCCGCTCGGTTGCCAGGTCGTCTGATTCGACCGCCGCGTGCTTGCTCATCGACACCTCTCCATGGTCCATCACCCACAACACCTTCTCACCGCTTCAACACCCAGCGGTCCATGTTCCAGCCGGTCCCGCCCTGCGTGGGGCCGGCGATGCCGTTCTGCAGACCGTTGCCGAAGGCGATGATGCGGGGATTGGCGAACAAGGGGACGCTCGGCATCTCCGACCACAGCAGGTTTTCGGCCTCGGTCAGCAGATTCAGCGTTGTGGTCGAGTTATCGTCGGCCGCAAGCTGATCGGTGATCGCATCGTATCGCCCGTTACCGAAGCGACCGAAATTGAGCCCGCTACCTGTGCGCAACGCGCTGGTCGCGGCGATCCCGGCCAGTGATCCGGCCGGACCCGACGCCGACGCGGTGCTCGCGAGGACGGCGTCGACCTTGCCCTCGGTGAGCTGAGCGGAGGTGAAATCGGCCGCGCCTGCGTCGAGGACGGTGAGGCCGGCGGGTTTGCACGCCTCGGCGATCATCGCGACGGTCTGTGCACGACGCTCATCGGGCTGCAGGTAACCGATGCGAACGGTGGGCTTGCCTGCGCCGAAGGAGGCCAGCGCCGCAGTGGCGGCGGGGACGTCGGTGCCGCGATACTTCTCGGCCGCACCGGTGACCGCTGGGTAGTACAGCGAGTCCTGCTGCACGATGCGGGAATTCAGCGGTGCGGCGCCGAGACCGCTCTTCGGCGCGTCCTTCGCCTTGCCGAGTTTGTCGAACAGCGCCTGCCTCGGCACACACAGGGCGAACGCACGACGCGCATCCACCGAACCGAACACTCCCCCGGTCCCGAGCACCAACTGCTCGACACCGCGGCCCGGCACGGTGCGTACCGAAAAACCGTCCAGGTTAAGATCTTTCACCGATCCAGCGCCGACATCGACAACACCGACAGCATTGTCGGTGACCTTGGCCTGCACATCGACGGTCTTGGGCCACACCACGATCCGCCCGGTCTCGGGCTTGTTGCCCCACCAGCGCTCGTTCGCGACGAGCACCAAACCGTCTTTGGCGGAATAGGATTCGATCCGGTAGGGCCCGGACGACGGGAAGCGGGACAGATCGAGACTGCCCGAACTCATGGCCCAGCCGTTGTTCCAGAAGTCGGCCAGCCGTTGGATCGCGCCGGGATCACCGGTTTGCAAGGCCGACACCACATTCGGCACATTGGCCACCCGCGCCGCGACGTGTGCGGGCATCAGCTCGCCTGCGGTGAACAGGGTGCGCCACGGCAGGAAATGCCGGTCGGGCCGGAACACCACGGTGGCGTCCTTGGAGCCGGGCTGACAGTCCACCCGCTCGATGTCGGCGTACCCGGCGCTGTTGGCTGCGTCGAACAGTGGCGCGGGGCCGCGGTCACCGGGTTTGGTGAACCGACCGCTGCGCGCGGCCCAGGCCAGCACCAGGTCGTCACACGAGGTGGGCACGCCATCGGAGTACACACCATCCGGGTTGAGCCGGTACTGCACGGTCTGGGCCTCGCCGGGAACCTCTTTCGCGGTGCCCGCGTCGGTGTCGGCGACCTGCTGACCGTCCGGTCCGGTGTAGAAGAACCCGGTCAGCACCCGGCCGAACACGGCCGCCGAGCCGCTGCTCGCACCGAGCGTGCTGCCACCGTTGTAGCTGGCGATCACGGCATCGACGGCGTAGCCGATGGACGGCACCTGGTTCTGACCGGAGCACCCGGCGACCATCCCGGCCGCCAGGGTGCCCGCAGCCACCGATCCGATCAGACGCGCCAGTGACTGCTTACGCATGGAAGGAAACCCCTGCCTGTAGGTCAGTGCCTCTTCTTGTACCGTTTCCCGCTCGGCCGTGCGCCGGGCCGCGGAGCATCGCCCGGTTCCCGCGCCCGTCGCGGCGCTTCGGAGTAATCCCGGCCGGTCGCCGCCACCGCGCGCCGCTCGGCCTCAGCGCCCGCACGGGCCGCGGCCACGCCGGACCGCCTGTTCTGCACCTTCTTGGTGTGCGCCGCGACCGGACCCCAGCGTTCCTTGATCGACACCAGCAGCGGGGTAGCGAAGAAGATCGAGGAGTAGGTGCCGACCAGCAGACCGACCAGCTGCACGAGCGCCAGGTCCTTGAGCGTGCCGACGCCGAGCATCCACACCGCGATCACCATCAGGCCGACGATCGGCAGAATACCGATCAGCGCGGTGTTGATCGAACGCATCAGCGTCTGGTTCACCGCGAGGTTGGCCTGCTCGCCGTAGGTCCGACGGTTCAAATGCAGGATGCCCCTGGTGTTCTCCTCGACCTTGTCGAAGACGACGACCGAGTCGTACAGCGAGAAGCCGAGAATGGTGAGAATGCCGATCACGGTGGCCGGCGTAACCTCCAGGCCCACGATCGAGTAGACGCCCGCCGTCACCGAGACATCGAAGCCCAATGCGGCAAGGGCGGCGATCGCCATGTCCCGCTCGAACCGGACGGTGATGTAGATGGCGACCAGCACGAGGAACACCGCGAGTGCGATGAGGGCCTTGCGGGTGATCTGGCTGCCCCAGGTTTCGCTGACGTCGGAGGTGCTGATCGCGGCGCGGCTCGGATTCCCGTCCCGGTCCTTGGGCTGGAACTTACTGAACAGCGCGTTGTTCAGCGCTTCCACTTGATTCTTGTCGAGCGCCTCGGAGCGGATCAACATGGTGGACGACGCGCCCGTGCCCACCGTCTGTACCGACACCGGGTCGGTACCGATGGCGCCGCGGTAGACATCCTCCGCCTGGCTGGTGGTCGCGTTACCCGCCGGGAACTGGATCCGCGAGCCGCCCTCGAAATCGATGCCGAGGGTGAAACCGCGAAAAACGATGCTGCCCAACGAGATCAGCACGATGGCCGCAGTGATGAGGTACCACATCCGGCGCTTGCCGATGACGTCGATGGCGCCGGTGCCGGTGTAGAGCCGGTTGAGGAAGCTGTGCTTGGGCTGTGCGGCGTACCGCACGTCATCGGTTTCGGGATCGTCCTCATGCAGCGAGGGCGTGATCTGGCTGTTGGTCATCGCATCCTCACGCTTTCCCCGAGTGCGGCATCGGCCGCCTTGCGCTCACGGGCGACCTGCTGGATCGCACCGAGACCATTCACCGACGGGCTCGACCAGAAGGCCGTCCTGGAGGCCAGCAACACCAGCGGCGCCGTCACCAGGAACACCACCACCACGTCGAGCACGGTGGTGAGACCGAGGGTGAACGCGAAGCCGCGCACCTGGCCGACGGCCAGCGCGTAGAGCACCGCCGCCGCGATGAAGCTCACCGCGTTGCCGGACAGGATCGTCCGGCGGGCGCGCTGCCAGCCGCGTGGCACGGCCGAGCGGAAACTACGGCCCTCACGCATCTCGTCCTTGATGCGTTCGAAGAACACCACGAACGAGTCGGCGGTCATGCCGATACCGATGATCAGGCCGGCGATGCCGGCAAGGTCGAGGGTGAAGCCGATCCACCGCCCGAGCAGGACCATGATGCCGTATACGGCGAGACCGGAGGCGACCAGCGACAAGCCGGTCAGGAAACCGAGCATCCGATAGTAGGCCAGGCAGTAGAGCAGGACCACGACAAGACCGACCGCGCCCGCGAGCAGACCCGCCTTCAACGAGGAAAGGCCCAGCGTCGCCGAGACGGTTTCGGCTTCCGAGATCTGGAACGACAGCGGCAGCGAACCGTACTTCAGCGTGTTCGCGAGTTCCTTTGCACTGGTGGCGTTGAAATTGCCGCTGATGGTGGTGCGGCCGCCCTGCTGCGGTCCCGCCTGCACGACGGGCGCGCTGACGACCTTCGAGTCGAGGACGAATGCGACTCGCTTGTAGAGGTATTCGCCGGTAAGCGTGGCCCAAGCGTCACTGCCGCCGGACTTGAACTCGAGGTTGACCTCGTGCCGCGCCTGCTGCTGGTTGAGCCCCGAGCTCGCGTTCTTGATCTCCTGGCCGTCGATGCGGCTCTTGTCGAGCAGCAACACCTCGGTGCCGTCGGTGGAGCAGGCGACCAGCGGCAGGTTCGGATCGTCATTGCCTGCCAGCGGGTCGGGCTTGCTGCAATCCAGCGCGGCCATCGCGGCCTTCTGGATGGTCGGGTCGGTGCTCTGCCGGACGGCCTTGGCCGTGGCGATTTCTTTCTGTGCCTGTTCCTGCGGGGAACCGGGCGGCGCAGGCGGCTCGGTCGGCGCCTGCTCGGGGAACACCCGCTGCTGCGGCGCGGGCTCCGGCGACACCTCTTCCGGTGTTTCCGGTGCGGGGCTCAACGGCGTCGCGTCGGGCAACGGCACAGGCTGTTGCGGCACACCCCGACTCGCCACCGATTCGGCTGACAGCACCGGCCGGATGTAGAGCTTGGCGGTGGTCGCCAGCGCGCGCGCCTGCTGACCGTCGTCACCCGGCACCGTGATGACGATGTTGTCACCGTCGATCACGACCTCGGAGCCACCGACGCCGAGTCCGTTGACCCGGTTCTCGATGATCTCCTGCGCCTTCCGCAGGCTGTCCTGGCTCGGCTTACTGCCGTCGGGGGTGCGCGCGGTCAACGTGACCCGGGTGCCACCCTGTAGGTCGATGCCGAGCTTGGGGGTCGGGTCTTTGTCACCGGTGAAGAACACCAACGCATAGATCACGGCCAGCAGCGCGGCGTAGACGCCGAGCAGCCGGAGCGGATGCGCCGATCCTTGGGAAGGTGGCACAGTACGTCATCTCCTAGGCGGGAAGTCGAGGTGGAACGGACGGGCACGCACCAGCGGCGCCGGGTACCCGGGAGTGGGGCCCGGCAGCATCCGGCGCGCGGGCTCACCGATAACCGGTCGGGCCGGTCAGTCCTTGGTCAGCCGGGTCTCGGTCTGTTCCGCGGATTCTTCGACGGCACCGTCGACGGCCTCGTCGGTCACGGTCTCGTCCGTGGCCTCATCCGTGGTCTCGTCCTCGGTGCGCACCTCACGGATGGCCAGGCGCAGCCACGTGGTGACAACCTCTTCGGCAATCTCGAGGTCGACGGTGGTGTCGTCGAGATCGACCACTGTGCCGTACAGCCCCGACGTGGTGGTGACCTGATCGCCGACTTTCAGGCTGCCCTGCATATCGGCGACCTTCTGTGCCTCGCGCTTCTGGCGGCGAGACATCAGGTACATCGACACGAACAGGCCTACCAGCACTAGCGGAAACAGAAGTTCCATCGTCGAAGTCAGTCCCTAGTCTGTGGGTGGGTGTGGACAGGTATCTCAACAGTCTGCCAGCTCGCGTCACCACTGCCACACCGGCACACCCTTGACGTCCCGATTCGCGCTCCGGCGGGCAATTCGGCGCGCTGCTGCGCGGTTGCCGGGCGGCACCGACGAACCAGTCGGCATCAAACTTCTCAGTGAAAGGTCACCGGCGGCGTGAGCATGGGCGGACTGGCCACCCGGTACGCCCTTACGGCGATGGAACGCGACGGGGACGAGCATCAGACCGAGACTTATCTGTCCTGGGACTCACCGCACAACGGTGCGTGGATTCCGCCGATCCTGCAGCAGATGGCGTACTTCTTCGAGTTCTTCGAGGCACTCACCCCGGGAAAGCCGAGTAAGGCAGATTTGATTCGCAGCCCAGCGGCTCAGCAGCTGCTGTGGGCCTGGGTCGACGACTCGCGGTACTCGGGCCCGGTCGCGACCGCATCGCCACTGCGCACCCAGTTCCTGCAGGAACTGGCCGACCTCGGCGGATTCTCACAGCAGCCGGTCCGGCTCGGCGTCGCCAACCAATTCGGAGCACTCCGCGGTAACGCCGGTACTCGCGGAATGGATCCTGCGCAAGATCGCCAAGTAGCGATGCGGACGGGCCCGCGGCCGACATCTCGACCGCGGGCACGCCCAAGGGGCGTCTTTAGGCGGACTTGCCGTAGGTGTAGTCGTCGAGCGGAAAGCTGACTGCCTCACGGTGGGCGTTGATGGTGCTGGTCGGGCGCAGTAGCGCGGCCTCGCCGTGCTGGTTGAAGTAGTAGCTGCGCGCGGTCGAGCAATCGCCGCCGTAGAACACCGAGGAGCCGAGCTTGTCTGTCACTCGGTTCAGGAAGTGTGCGTTGGCCTGCTCGGTCACCTCGAAGGTTGTCTCACCACGACGGAAGGTCTCCTTCAGCAGCCTGCCCATGTGCTTCATCTGAGCCTCGATGGTGGTGAAGTACGACAGGCCGCTGTAGGAGTACGGGCTGTTGAGGCTGATGAAGTTCGGGAACTTGGGCACGGTGATGCCCTCGTAGGCCTGGAAACGGTTGTCGCGCCAGAACTTTCCGAGGTCGACGCCATCGCGGCCGATGATCTCGATGGCCGGGAAGTTCACATCCCACAGATTGAAGCCGGTGGCAAGGATCAGGGTGTCGATCTCGGTCTTGCGTCCATCGGCGGTCACGATGCCGTCGGCCTCGACGTGGTCGATCGAGTTGGTCTCGAGGCGCACGTTCGGCCGGTTGAACGTTTTGAAGTACAGGTTGGAGAAAGTCGGGCGCTTGCAGCCGAAGTCGTAGTGCGGTGTCAGCTTCTTGCGCGTTTCCTTGTTGCGCACCTGCGCACGCAGGTGCGCCTTAGCGAGCAGGCCCGCGGCCTTGTTCAATGGCTTGGCCTGCTTGAAATGCAGCACACCGACTACCATCAGCGCCTCGAGCATGCCGGTATTCACCAGCCGGGCCGCCTTCTGAGTGGCGGGTACTCGGGCGAACAGCTTCTGCACCGGGCCGGGGATCGCGGTGTCGACCTTCGGCACCACCCAGATCGGGGTGCGCTGGAAAACGGTGAGCTCCGCGACCTTCTCGGCCGCCTCCGGCACCAGCTGCACGGCGGTCGCGCCGGTGCCGATGATCGCGGCCTTGCGACCGGCGAGGTCGAAGTCGTCCTCCCACGCGGTGGTGTGGATGATCTTGCCCGCGAAGGAGTCGATGCCGGGGAACGGCGGGGTGTAGGGCTGGGAGAGGAACCCGGTGGCAGTGAGAAGGTAACGGCCGGTGATGGTTTCACCGCCCGCGACGGACACCACCCAGTACTGGTGCTCCTCGTCCCAGCGTGCGCCGTCGACCACGGTGCCGAAACGCATCCGGCGGCGCAGGCCGTACTTGTCGGCGACGAACTCGGCGTACTTCTTGAGCTCCTGGCCGGGCGCGAACAGACGCGTCCAGTAGGGATTGGGCTCGAACGAGTACGAGTAGGTCACCGAGGCGATGTCGACCGCGAGACCCGGATAGTGATTGACGTGCCAGGTGCCGCCGAGGTCGTCTTCGCGTTCCAGGATGACGAAATTGCTGAGACCGAGCCGGTCGAGCTCGATGCTCGCACCCATTCCGCCGAAACCTGCACCGACAACGACCGCATCGAACTGAGGCGCCACGTCGAACCTCCTGCTGAGTGAACCATTCCCTCATGGAATGTGAATCAATCCTCACGGAATGACACATCATTCCGTTTGTGAACACAGTATCATCGTGAGGGTGACGAAGCCATCCACGCGTGCTGAGCGACGCAAAGCCGAACTGCGCCAGGACATCATCGACACTGCCTTCGTCTGTTTCGCGGAGAAGGGCTATCACGGCACCGGAATCGCGGACATCGCCGGCGTCCTCGGCATCGGGCACGGCACCTTCTACCGCTACTTCAGCAATAAGCGCGACATCATCGATCACGTCATCGACGATCTCGCCGGGCGCATCGTGGCAGCCCTCGGCACCGAGAACGCCCCGGACGCCGCGACCTCGCTCGACGACTACCGCGCTCAACTCGATCGCATCGGCGTAGCGCTCCACCACATCCTCGTCGAGGACCGCAGGGTGGCCCAGCTGCTGCTCTTCCACGCGACCGGCATCGACGACGAACTCACCGCCCGGCTCTACGGCCTGCTCGACATGGCCGACGCACTGACCGCCGGCTACCTCTCGCACGGCGTCGAACTCGGGTACCTGCGGGCCGATCTGGACACCACCAACACCGCAAAGGCCGTCACCGGCATGCTCATCGCAGGCATCGTGCACGGACTGCGCAGCCCCGACCCCGCTGCCGTCGACGGGCTCAACGAGGCGATCCGCAGACTACTCATCGATGGTGTCCGCAACGACTGATCGCGGTCGCCACACTGCAGATGCGGTGTGACGCAAAGACACTCGGCCGCCATCGGTCATCCGCAGGCAGCTGGCCGAATTTCACTGGATACGAGCACGATTTCGGAGGCTAGGGTGAACACTGATCGACGGTGTCCATATGGGGGTCGCACGTGTTCGCAAGAGACCGCGGAGTACGAAGAAGTGGTATTCGACCAGAGCAGGGCAATGACCCTGACAGAATGTCGCGCGTGACCCCCGAGGACGTGAGCCGGACCCATTTCCCCATGCCACCGGTCGGACACCGCGGCTATCACGCCGATGAGGTCGACGCCTTCCTGGAGCTCGTCGCCGCTACGCTCGACGGACGCGGCACCCTCACCGCCGACGACGTCCGGCACGTGGCCTTCGACGCACCCCGGTTCGGCGGGCGCGGCTACCAGGCCGACGAGGTCGACGAATTCCTCGATCAGATTCGGATAGAGCTGGAATTCCGGCAGCTCGGCACCCGGCCGGTACCCGCGTCCGGCAACGGCTCCGGGCCACTGCTGACACCCGACGACATTCACCGGATGCGGTTCACCCAGGCGCCCATCGGTCGCCGCGGCTACGACACCGACGAGGTCGACGCGTTCCTCGACCTCGTCGCCGCGACCCTCGCCCACGGCGGACCCAGCAGCCTCACCGTCACCGATGTGCGGGCGGTGCGGTTCACCGAGGCCAGGCTCAGCACCCGCGGGTACGAGCGCGGCGAGGTGGACGCATTCCTCGACCTCGTCGTCACCGCACTCGAGCACGCGGCACACCACCACCGCTGAACATTTACCCGCCGCGCCGGGTCGTGGGGCGTATGACGCTGCGCCACAAGGTCAGTCGACGGCATCCGAGGTAGGTTGTGGTTCGCGGCCGCGGACTTCGATCGAGCCGAAGACCAGGTCCGGTGGCGGGACCAGACCCAAGTGCTCCCATGCCGCGGCCGTGGCGACACGACCTCGCGGCGTGCGGGCGACCATGCCCGCGCGGACGAGAAACGGCTCGCAGACCTCCTCGACGGTGGCCGCTTCCTCCCCTACCGCGACGGCCAGCGTCGACACACCGACCGGACCACCGCCGAAGCTGCGGACCAACGCGGCCAGCACCGCGCGGTCCAGGCGATCGAGGCCGAGCACGTCGACGTCGTAGACCTCGAGTGCCGCCTGCGCGATCGGCAGTGTGATCAGACCGTCGGCGCGCACCTCGGCGTAGTCGCGGACGCGGCGCAACAGCCGATTCGCGATGCGGGGCGTACCGCGCGAACGGCCAGCGATTTCGGCGGCCGCTTCGGGTTCGATGGTGACGCCGAGGATGTGCGCCGAGCGCAGCAGAATGCGCAGCAGCTCGCCGGGCTCGTAGAAGTCCATGTGGCCGGTGAAGCCGAAGCGGTCACGCAGCGGGCCGGTGAGTGCACCCGAGCGGGTGGTGGCGCCGACCAAGGTGAAGGGGGCGATATCGAGTGGGATCGAGGTCGCGCCGGGGCCCTTGCCGACCACCACGTCGACACGGAAATCCTCCATGGCCAGGTACAGCATTTCCTCGGCGGGCCGCGCGATGCGGTGGATCTCGTCGATGAACAGCACATCGCCTTCGACCAGGTTGCTGAGCATGGCGGCGAGGTCGCCCGCCCGTTCCAGCGCGGGGCCGGAAGTGATGCGCAGTGCGGTACCCAGTTCGCCCGCGATGATCATCGCCATGCTGGTCTTGCCGAGGCCGGGCGGACCGGACAGCAGCACGTGATCGGGGGTGCCGCCGCGCTGTTTGGCGCCGCGCAGCACCAGCGCGAGCTGTTCACGCACGCGCGGCTGGCCGATGAAATCGTCGAGCGACTTCGGGCGCAGGCTGGCCTCGATCTCACCGTCGGACCTGAGATAGCTTGCGGTGACCTGGGATTCGTCATCCATGTGGGATTCGACGTCGTCGTAGTCCATGCCCCGCTACCGGTTCTTGCCGAGCGAGGCGAGGGCCGCGCGCAGCGCGATGGCGGTGTCGGCGGCGGGCTGTTCGGCCAGCACCGCGTCGAGCGCCTGCTCGGCCTGCTTGAGCGGGAAGCCGAGCCCGGTCAGCGCCTCGACAACCTGCTCACGCACCGGTGTGAGCACCGGCGTCGGGGTAGCCCCGGGCGGACCTGCCTGGACCGGAACGAGATTCACCTTGTCGCGCAATTCGACGACCATGCGTTCGGCGCCACGTTTGCCGATGCCGGGAACGCGGGTCAGTGCGGCGACATTGCTCTCCGCGAGCGCCTTGCGCAGCGCCTCCGGTTCGAGTACAGCCAGCACGGCCATGGCAAGCCGGGGGCCGACTCCGGACACCGTCTGCAAGAGCCCGAACAGGTCACGGGATTCGGTATCGGCGAAACCGAACAGCGTCATCGAGTCCTCGCGCACGATCATCGCGGTGTACAGCCGGGATTCCTCGCCACGAGCCAGCGTGGACAACGTCGCCGGGGTGACGTTGAGCCGGTAGCCGACGCCCGCCGCCTCGATCACCACATGGTCGAGGGCAATCTCCAGCACCTCACCGCGTACCGACGCGATCACCTGCGTACCGCCTTCCGTTGTTCAGCAAGCTTTTCCGCGTACCGCCGCTGCACCTGTGCCGCCTGCGCCTCGGCCTTGGCCATCCGATCCAGCAGCGGCGCGCGCCAGCAGTGGCAGATCGCCAAGGCCAGCGCATCGGCCGCGTCCGCGGGTTTCGGCGCAACCTGGAGGCCGAGGATACGCGTCACCATCGCCGTCACCTGAGCCTTGTCCGCCGTGCCGTTGCCGGTGACGGCGGCCTTCACCTCACTGGGCGTATGGAAGGCCACGGGTATCCCCCTGCGGGCCGCCGCAAGCGCGATCACACCGCCCGCCTGTGCGGTGCCCATTGCAGTACGCACATTGTGCTGCGCGAACACCCGCTCGATCGCCACCGCCTCGGGTTTGTGGGTGTCCATCCAGCCTTCGGCCGCATCCGCGACGCCGAGCAGGCGGTGTGCCAAATCCAGGTCCGGCGGCGTCCGCACCACATCGACGGCCAGCGCGGTCACCTTCCGACCGAGCCCGCCCTCCACGATGCTGAGGCCGCACCGGGTGAGCCCCGGATCGACACCCATCACCCGCACGAAACACCCCTTCGACAGACACGAACAGTTGTTCGAAGTCTAGAGGACATCGCACGCTGCCTGCGACAGCGACACGGGTGCAGGGAAATCGGGAGAAGCGAGTCAGGGCGCCACCGGCGCGAGGCCGAGCAGCGCCGGTTCGGTGGCACGCGAGGCCCATTCGTGCGCGGGGTTCGCCACCAGGCGACGCGCCTGGAGGTCGAGCAGTCCGCTGACGAAGGTGATGGTCGCCGACAATGCACCGTCGGATCGGGTGAAAGTGTGCTCGACGCGGTAGGTCTTGCCAGCGCCCCAAACCCACGAGCACGACACGTCCACCGAATCGCCTGCACGCAGTTCGCGGTGGTACTTGATCACCGTCTCGAGGTTGACCGGGCCGAGGCCCGAGCTCAGCAGGTCTTCGACGGATATCCCGGCCGCCTGCACGCAGGCGAACCGCGCGTGGTCGGCGAACTGCTGGTAGGCGGAGCCGGTGACATGCTGCTGGAGGTCCAGGTCGGACACGCGGACGTCGATCCGAACCCGAAACGGTTCGTAGGTATTCGACACCGCACCACCATGGCAGAGGCCACCGACATGTTTCGGCCGCCAGACCGCACTCGGCCGTTCCGATGGCCGAGCTACCGCGCCGCGACCTGTGCGGCGAACGCCGCGTAGGCATGCTCGTCGAACAGGACGAACCGCACCTCGCGCACAGTGGTGACCGCGGCGGACACGGTCTCGACGGCGATCCGGGCGCCGTCGGGCAGCGGCCAGCCGAAGATACCGGTGGAGATGGCCGGGAACGCGACCGTGCTCGCACCCAATTCATCGGCCACCCGCAACGATTCGCGATAGCAGGAGGCCAGCAGATCCGAGCGGTCCTCGGTCGCCGACCACACCGGACCGACCGTGTGGATCACCCAGCGCGCCGGCAGTCGACCCGCCGTCGTCGCCACCGCCTGCCCGGTGCGCAGGCCCTTGCCGAAGTGCGACGCGCGCAGCTTGCGCCACGCATCGAGAATCTCGGGCCCGCCCTTGCGGTGGATCGCGCCGTCGACTCCGCCACCGCCGAGCAACGACGAATTCGCGGCGTTGACCACGGCATCCACCGTTTGCTAGGTGATGTCTCCCTGCATGAGTTGCAACGCGACCATGACCGAATTCTGCCATCCCAGCGGCACGCCGGTGGCCGGTGGTTTCCTGGAATCGTCTGATTCGGTCTGGCTATGCCCCTACGATCCGAAGATGAGCAACTCTGTTAAGGCAGTCCTCGAGGGCGGGCCGGAGGACTTGCCGGCCCGCATCGTTCCCATCACACCACCGGGGATCGAGCTCAAGGTCGCGTTCAAGGGCGGCTACGAGCATTTCAAGGTCACCGCCAGGCATAAAGACACATCCGAGGGCAGCCTGCCCGTCTACGAGTGGACGGTGCGCACCGAGATCGCGCAGTGAGCCCCGAGCGGTCACAGTGTCACCGGAGCGGATTCACAGCTTGTCTCGAGCAATGACCTCGACAATGCTGTAGGTGCCCGTCCTTCGAGCTCCCCTCGCCGCGCCGGCCAACCCTGTGCCGCCACCGCCGCAACTCCCATCGGCGGATCTGAACCCCAACTACCAGAACACCTTTCATCACGGACTATCGGTGTTGCACGGTTGGCTGCCATCGACCATCGAGTTGATGGCAGTCGCCGTGCTCATCGCGGCCATCGGATGGCGTAGGCGCCGTTGGCGTCTCGTCGGCGTACCCGTGTGCGTGGCGTCGGGTATCGCAGGCGCGGTCGCCGCAAGGGCCTATGTCAACGACCAGGGGCTGGCGTCGGATCCGGCCCCGCTGCTGCTGTGGGTGTATGTCGGCGCGACCGGCGCGGCGATCGCAGTGGCGGTGCTCGGCTGGCGTAGCGCACGATGGTGGCGACGTGGGATGTCGATTCTCGCGATTCCGCTGGCACTGCTGAGCACGGGCATCGTGCTCGATCAATGGGTCGGCTACTACCCGACCGTGCAATCCGCGTGGAGCGCGCTCACCGCCGGCCCGCTGCCACAGCAGACCGATCTCGACGCGCTGCCCGCGCTGCGCGGCACCAACCTCAGCAGCGGCAAGATCGTGCCGGTCCGGATCCTCGACGCGGGCAGTGGTTTTCCGCATCGCACCGAATACGTGTATCTGCCGCCCGCCTGGTTCGCCGGGCCGACTCCACCCGCGCTGCCCGTGGTGATGATGATCGGCGGCGAATTCAACACCCCCGCCGACTGGGTTCGCAGCGGCCAGATCATGCCCGCCGTCGACAAGTTCACCGCGGCCAACAGTGGCCGCGCGCCGATCCTCGTCTTCGTCGATTCCAGCGGCAGTTTCAACAACGACACCGAGTGCGTGAACGGCCCGCGCGGCGATGCGGCCGATCACCTCACCCGCGCTGTGCCCGGCTATGTCGAGTCCAGATTCGGCGCATCGGCGGATCCAGCGCAATGGGCGGTGGTCGGCTGGTCAATGGGCGGCACCTGCGCGGTCGATCTGGCTGTGATGCATCCGGAGCTCATGCGCACCTTCGTCGATATCGCGGGCGACATCGGTCCGGCCTCGGGCACCAGGGAGCAGACCATCGCCCGCCTCTTCGGCGGCGACGCCGACCAATGGGCGGCCTTCGACCCGCTGACCGTCATGGCCGAACACGGCCCGTATACCGGCACCGCCGGACTCTTCGACGATCTGACCCCGCCGCCGCACGCCAGGACGGGTGGACATCCCCGGCCACCCGCCGACGACTCTTCGGCCGGCCTGGGCGGCCACGACGGTGTGCCCGACACCGGCGAGGTCGGCGCGGCCGAGCAGCTGTGCAAGCAGGGCCGCGAGGTCGGCATCGACTGCACGATCCACACCACTCAGGGCGGGCACACCTGGCAATTCGCCTCGGCGGCCTTCACCGCATCGTTCCCGTGGATCGTCGCCCGCGTCGGTCTTCCGGTACCCGATGCCCCGTGAACTATCGGATCACCCCATAAGCGCGCACCACCCCTACCCCTGAGTGCTCGAGGTCGGTCGCGGCACATGGTCGGGGCACTCTGAGCGGCATCCGAGGGAGATGCGGTTGCGGGTCGATTGCTACGGGGTCGGGGCGACGTCTCGGGTGGGGTCGGGGCGGAAAGTGCGGCGGTAGGTTCGGGGGGAGACGCCTATTGCTTCGTGGAGGTGTTGGCGTAGGGAGCCGCCGGTGGCGAAGCCGACTTCGCCTGCGATCCGATCGATCGGGAGATCGGTGGATTCCAGGAGGTCCCGGGCTCGGAAGACGCGCTGCTGGATGAGCCAGCGGCCGGGGCTCATGCCGACCTCGTCGCGGAAGCGGCGAGCGAAGGTGCGCTTGCTCATACGGGCGTGGGCGGCGAGATCGTCCATGGTCAAGGGCAATCCGAGGTTTTCCAGCGCCCAATGGCGGGCGGCCGCGGTGCCGGTGGAGGTCGCCGGCGGCACCGGCTGTTCGATGTATTGGGCTTGGCCGCCGTCGCGCCAAGGCGGGATGACACAGCGGCGGGCCGCCCGGTTGGCGACTTCGCTGCCGTGGTCGCGGCGCACCAGGTGCAGGCAGATGTCGATGCCCGCTGCCGCGCCCGCCGAGGTGAGGACGTCGCCGTCGTCGACGTACAACACGTCGGGGTCGAGATGCACCTTCGGAAAGGTGCGGCGGAACAGGTCGGCTTGATTCCAATGCGTCGTGGCGGGCCTGCCGTCCAATAACCCGGCGGCCGCGGCGACGAACGCACCGGTGCAGATGGACACGATTCTGGCGCCCGGTCGAATCCGCGCGAGCGCGTCCGACACGGTGGGCGGCAGCTCGCCATCGAGGGTCATCGCAATGTCGCACGCTGGGATGACCACGGTGTCCGCGGTGGCCAACGGTTCTGGTTCGCGTGCGTGCGGCGGGACTCAACCCGACCGACTGGCGACACCGCGCAGTGCCCGGCCTGTTCCTCGCGGAGCCACCGTTCGTACTCGGCTGGGACGTATCCGGCGACGTAGTCGCCACCGGCATCGGCGTGACGCTCTTCGCGCCGGGCGACGAGGTCTTCGGCATGCTCCCCTACCCGTACGGTCACGGCGCGCTCGCCGAGTACACGACCGGACCGGCACGCGCCTTCGCACGGAAACCGGCTGGGCTGGACCACATTCGAGCCGCCGCGATCCCGCTCGCCGCCCTCACTGCCTGGCAGGCGCTTGTCGATACCGCGGACCTCACCGCCGGACAGCGCGTCCTGATCCATGCCGCCGCGGGCGGCGTCGGACACTTCGCCGTCCAAATCGCCAAGGCCCGTGGCGCATACGTGATCGGCACCGCGAGCGCGGCCAATCACGAATTCCTGCGCGCTCTCGGCGTCGACGAGGTGATCGATTACCGGACAACAGATTTCGCCGAGGCAGCCCGCGATGTGGACGTGGTGCTCGACTCGATCGACGACGAGAACAGCCTCCGCTCCCTGCACACCCTGCGCCCCGGCGGCCTGCTGATCTCCCTGCGTGCCTTCGGCCCTGCCGATTTGGCGGCCGAGGCCGACAAGTTGGGCGTACGCGCAGTCCGCATGCTGGTGGAAGACGACCACGCCGGCATGACCGCGCTCGCACAACTCGCCGAAACCGGCGCGCTGCGACCGACAATCGCCGGGACCTTCCCGCTGGCAGACGCCGCAAAGGCACACGCACTCGGCGACACCGGCCGCACCGTAGGCACGTTGGTGCTGACGGTGCCGTAGCGCAACCACACCGCAGGCACAGTCATGGCCGAATGCGTAACCGATAGGGCTCGAGTGCTTGCCTTACCGCCGGGCGAGAACGCGGTCGGACGATCGGCCGGCACAAATGCGACCGACATGTCGGGGCGACTACATCCCGGGCCCGGCGATAGAAGGCCAGCACATGCTTCGGGGCGGCCCGCATATTTGCGGACCGCCCCGAGTACGGCGGCTATTGCCTGCCGTGCATCACTGCGAAATCGGACTACTCGTCGTCGAGTTCCGCGAGGACCTCGTCGGACAGGTCGACGTTGGTGTAGACGTTCTGCACGTCGTCGCTGTCTTCGAGCGCGTCGACCAGCTTGAACACCTTGCGCGCACCATCCGCGTCGACCGCGACCGACACCGACGGCTGGAAGCCCGATTCGGCAGAGTCGTAATCGATTCCGGCGGACTGCAGCGCGGAGCGCACGGCGATCAGGTCGGACGGGTCGCTGATGATCTCGAAGGTGTCACCGAGGTCGTTGACCTCCTCCGCGCCCGCGTCGAGCACAGCCATGAGAACGTCGTCCTCGGACAGGCCGTTCTTCTCCAGCGTGACGACACCCTTGCGGTGGAACAGGTACGAGACCGAACCCGGGTCGGCCATATTGCCGCCGTTGCGGGTCATTGCGACACGCACCTCGCCCGCGGCGCGGTTGCGGTTGTCGGTGAGGCACTCGATCAGCACCGCGACACCGTTGGGTCCGTAGCCCTCGTACATGATCGTCTGCCAGTCGGCGCCACCGGCTTCCTCGCCGCCGCCGCGCTTACGGGCGCGCTCGATGTTGTCGTTGGGCACAGACGACTTCTTCGCCTTCTGAATGGCGTCGAAAAGCGTCGGATTACCGGCCGGGTCACTGCCACCTGTGCGGGCCGCCACCTCGATGTTCTTGATCAGCTTGGCGAAGAGCTTGCCACGCTTCGCATCGATCCCAGCCTTCTTGTGCTTGGTGGTGGCCCATTTGGAGTGGCCGCTCATTCCCTACTTCCTCCAGGTCGACTGCACGTCTGATTGTGCGCACGGTACCCGTTCCGGCCGGGTAGACAACTCCCCCAGCCTACTCGGCCTGCCGCCACGCCTTCTCCAGGCTCACATCGGGGCGAGATTCGCACCGCGCATGCGCCCGGCTCGAGCTACGGCTACGCCTCGCGCACCAGGTCCACGAACATCCGGTGCACCCGCAGGTCGCCGGTGACCTCGGGGTGGAACGACGTCGCGAGGACCTTCCCCTGCCGCACCGCGACGATACGTCCGGCGAACGGACCGCTCGGCACCGTGGCAAGCACCTCGACGCCCTGGCCTGCACGCTCGACCCACGGCGCCCGGATGAACACCGCGCGGATCGGGCCGTCGTCGAGGCCCGCGAAATCCAGATCGGTCTCGAACGAGTCGACCTGACGGCCGAAAGCATTGCGACGCACCGTCATATCAATACCCGACAGGTGCTTGGCATCGGGTCGGGTGTCGAGCACCTCGGAGCCGAGCAGGATCATCCCGGCGCAGGAACCGAAGGCGGGCATGCCCGCACGCAGCCGGGCGCGCAGCGGTTCCAACAGTTCGAACACCTCGAGCAGCTTGCTGATAGTGGTCGACTCGCCGCCCGGCAGCACCAGTGCGTCGACGGCGGCGAGCTCGGATTCGCGGCGCACCAGAACAGGTTCCGCACCGCACAGTGCGAGCGCCGCGACATGTTCGCGCACGTCACCCTGCAGCGCGAGCACGCCGATGGTCGGCCGGGAAGGGTCCTGCTGCGCGCCTGCGGCCGGCGAGGCTACCGAGGATGCGTTCACGATCGAGAGCTTACGAGCCACCGCGATGTGGCCCTGCTCACGGTCGCCGTCAAGATTCCGTCAACGCGGGTCCGCACGACCAGGAACAGGCCGACACTCGCACTGTGATTGCCGTCTTGCCGCGCCGGACGCCAGAGCCGCGCGGAGATGCGGGTGCCACCCGAACCGGCGCGGGTTGACCGTTTCGACCGGATTGGCGGGCCTGTCCCTCGACGCCATGGCGTCGGTGTCCTACGGTCCGGAAGCGATCGTGCTGGTACTTGCGACCGCTGGTGGTGCCGGACTGAGCTCAGGCCCGGTGGTGGTGCCGGTCGGCCACGTCGAGCAGTTCGGTCAGTGCTCCCGCAGGGTGCGGATCAAACCTTCCTGCACGACCGCGGCGACCAGTTGGCCCTCGCGGTTGAAGATCTTGCCGCCGGTCAGCGCACGGCCGAAGCCCGCCGACGGCGAAGACTGGTCATAGAGCAGCCAATCGTCGGCGCGGAACGGGCGCAGGAACCACATGGCGTGATCGAGCGACGCGTTCTGGGTCTCTTCGTCGGGGTGGATGACCTTGGAGGAGCCCAGCAGCGTCATATCGCTCATGTAGGCGAGCGTGCAGACGTGGAACAGCGGGTCGTCGGGCAGCGGATGCCGGTAGCGGAACCACACCTGCTGTTGGGACACCACGCCGTCGCGGCGGGCCACGCTGTCCTGCGGCACCGTGCGGATATCCCAGTGCTCCCACTCCCGCATCGCCCACAGCCGCTCCGGGCTCATGGTGGTGCTGGCATCGGGCAGGTCGTCGGGCGGCTGCACGGCAAGCATCTCGTCCTGATGCTCCGGACCCTCGTCGCCGACGTGGAACGATGCCGACATCGTGAATATTGCCGCGCCATCCTGGACGCCGGTGACCCGGCGGGTGCAGAAGGACCGGCCGTCACGAATCCGCTCGACCAGGTACACCGTCGGCTGATCCGGATTGCCAGGCCGCAGGAAGTACCCGTGCAGCGAATGCACCTGATACCGCGGCTCCACCGTGCGTACCGCCGACACCAAAGCCTGGCCGGCAACCTGTCCGCCGAATGTGCGCGGGAGCTGGGTCTTCGTGGAAGCACCACGGAAGATGTCCCGCTCGAGCCGCTCGATTTCCAGCGCCTCTTCGATTGTCGCCATGCGCTGACATTAACCCGCCGCCGCCCACCGCTCCCGCCCGGCTGGGCGGTCGCTCCTGCCGGGCCGACCGCTCGTTCCTGCGCAACCCGGTCGCGCCGACCGACCTGACCGGCCGGTTCTGCCGGACACATAATCAGCCGCTCGGCACTGAACGAGAAACCAGGAGGCGACCACATGCGGCACCGCTGCACCATCGGTCGGTCGGCCGCGAGCGCCGGATCCTGGTTTGTTGTGATTGACGGGTGCCACAGTTCGCAGCGATCACCCGAGACAGCCTCGTCGAGCTGGTGAGCCACCGTATCCTCGAACTGCCCGGCCGCCAGGTAATCGCGGTCGACGGAGCCGATGCCGCCGAACCGGTCCCGCTCGCAGACCTCATCGCCGCCGCCCTGCGCGCCACCGGCCGCGCCGCCTACGTAGTCTCCCTCCACGATTACGTCCGCCCGGCATCGCTGCGCATGGAGTACGGCCGTGACGACGAACTGTCCTATCGCACAGCATGGTTCGACTACGAAGCCCTCCGCCGTGAGGTCGTCGACGCCCTCCACGACACTGCCCGCTGGCTGCCCGCCCTCTGGAACGAAAACACCGACCGCTCGGCCCGCGCAGCCATTCGCCCCGCAGCCCCCGACACCGTCGTCCTCATCGCGGGCCCCATGCTCCTGGGCCGCACCCTCCCTTTCGACCTGACCCTCCGCCTCGATATGTCCGAACCGGCCCTGCGCCGCAACACCCCACCCGACCACCAATGGACCATCCCAGCCCTACTCCATCACCATCACGAAAACCCAGACCCCCCAACCCTCTTCATCCGCTGGGACCACCCCCACCGCCCGGCCCTCCGCACCGAACCACCCCGATAGGCATCCACACCACAGCGATCACCACACGAACGGGACATAGTGGCAAACTTCCTCGCGATATGCCGCAGCCATATCCCGTTCGACAGCGGACAGCACCGTGGCAGAGCTGCGCAGACCGGAACCCCGCCGATAGCCTCGCGCTAGGCGCGTCGAGTGGCACATGGCCAAGGCGGCTGTGGTGTGTCGCCGCAACCGTGTACCACTCGCCGTCGCCGAGGTAACGCCCGACCTCGCTCGGTCGAGCCCACGTCGCCTAGCCGAGCCGGCGGCCCGGTGCGCAGCGCCTTATCCCTTGTGCCACAGCGTAATTCCCCTCCAGTGATGGCGCATGGTAGAGAGCGTTCGCGGTCTTTCACCACGACGATGTGCCACTCGGTGTGGCCTAGGTGAGGCGGTGGCCACCGTCTATGTGGAGGACGGTGCCGGTGATGAAAGGGTTGTGCATAAGGGTGAGCATTGCTTGGGCGATGTCGTCGGGGTGGCCGATTCGGCCGACGGGGAGGCGGGCGGCCATTTGCTGGTGGCGTTCGGTTTTGGCGGGGCCTGCGATGGTGTCCCAGATGGGGGTGTCCACCCAGCCGGGCGAGACGACATTGACGCGGATGGGGCCCATTTCGACAGCGAGTGCGTAGGCGAGGGAGGCGAGAGCGCCGTTGACGGCCGCGACGATGGAGGCGCCGGGGGCCGGGCGGTAGGCGGCGACGCCGGAGGTGAAGGTAAGGGAGCCGCCGGGGGCGATGCGGGCGTGCTTGGCGACGAGGGTGGGGCCGATCACCTTGGCTTCTACGAAGTTTCGGCCGATCTCGGCGTCGAAAGAACCAATGGGCTGGTATGCGCCGTTGGCGTCGGCTGCGGTGGTCACCACGTGGTCGACCGGACCGGCCTCGGTGAACAATCGCTCGAGATCGCTCTCGCGGGTGATGTCGGTGACGACCGAACGCACTGTGCCGGGGCCTTCGGGCAGAGCGCGTTCGGCGTCGGCGAGCCGGGCCGACGATCGGCCCGCGATGGTGACTTCGGCACCCCGGCCGATCAGCGCGGCCGCCAGCGCGAGTCCCATGCCAGAGCTGCCGCCGACGATGACGACGCGTTCGGGGATTGTCGTGGTTTGTGTCATGACTCCACCCGACCATCGGCAGCACCGAGTGTCCATGTCGCGCTCTCGAATTCGCGTTAGATCAGGACTAATACCGCAGATCCTGGCCGCGGCCGGTGGTTCGAGAGCTGCTAGCCGCAGGCCACCGACTGCTGGCCGAAGCTGGTCAGCATGGTGCAGGCCCACGTCTTCTGCACTTTCCACTTGCCGTCCTCCGCGACGAACGGAACGTCGACAGTGTTCTCCTGGCCGTTGACGATGAACTTTGCCTTGGCGTTGACGCTGTCACCGAAAGCGGTCACGTCGGTGACCACGATCTGCGCGTTCGCGGCCCTGGCGGCCTCGGCCAAGCGACCGGGCAGTTCGGGGTCGGCCTGTGCGCCCTGCACCAGTTCGAGCTTGTCGGCATTCGGTAAGGCGGGATCCAGTGCCCGTGTCAACGCCGTGTTCAGGTCGGCGGCGCTGGGGATCGGCGGAAGATTCGAGCTCGCTGCCGCGGAGGTCGACGTGCGGGTCGTCTTCGGCGGATCCTTCGGATCATCGCTGCCACATGCGGTCAGGCTCAGCATTGCCGCGATCGCCACGGCGCCGATAGTGATCTGTCCGGTCTTACGAAGCTTCAACTGCTCGTCCTTTGCGTTCGATGGGTCGCGTGTCACCCGACACTGATGCGGCACGAACGCCCGCGTGGGGGCAGACGGGCATCGAATCCCTAAGCTATCCAACAACTCTGTGGTGGTGGTAAGACAATGATGTGGTCCACCGAAGGCTCCGGAATGCGCCTCAGCCCGAGCCGGTGAGCGGCCGCCGAGACAGCGCGTCGACCAGCACCCGCACCGCCGGGTTCCTGCTGGCCGAACGCCATGCGGCGGCATACGTGACCATCAGCGGTGCGCCGCGCATCCGACGCCACACGAGGCCGGGAAGGTCGGCAGGGCGTGCCGAGCTCAAGCCGATTGCATCTGGACGCAACGGGAGAACGGCCAGCATCTGAGCGTGGCCCATAGCGCTGTCACTGAGGCGAACCTCGGCACCGCGCTCACGGAGCTCGCGCAACAGCGCATCGTGGAGGCCGGTGGCGGAATCGCGTGCGAAAAGAATCAGCTCCTGGCCGGTGAGGTCCGACGGCTCGATCTCCTCGGCGACGGCGAGCGGGTGGGCCGACGACATCAGGACACCGAGTTCCTCGCGCGCGACCGGTTCCTGGTCGAAGCGGTCCGGCAAAGTCACCGGTGCGCGGACGAGCGCGAGGTCGACCTCGTCTGCGTCGAGCAGCCGGACCTGGTCGGCGGTGGTGCCACCGGTGAGCACCATCCGGGTGCCGGGCAGTCGGGCGCCGAGCAGCTCCCCGATGCGCGCCGGAATCCACGGCGGCACTCCGTTCAACAGCCCGAACCGCAGGATCGACGCACCAGCGTTCGCCGCGCGCCTGGTTTCCCGGATCGCCTCGTCCACCGAGCCCAACACGTCCTTGCCGGTCCGGAACAACACCGCACCGGCAGGGGTCAGCGCGACCAGCGGCTCCCTGGTGAGCAACGGCCCACCCATCTCCCGCTCCAAAACCCGGATCTGCTGACTCAAGGTAGGCGTCGATATGAACAATCGCTCCGCGGCCCGCCGAAAATGCAGCTCCTCCGCCAACACCACGAAGTACCGCAGTTGCCGCAACTCCACACCCAGACGTTACTCGGCCATCGCCCGGCTCGACGAGCCGAAAAGCCGGTCACCGCGAGCACCAACTACTGCTATGAGCACACTGAGGCCGACCGGAACGCGCGATCAACTCGGCACCATCGGCGACGAGCTACGAATAACCATCGGCCACACGAGAACCCGCCCCTCGGCCACAACCTCCCTGGTGCGAGATGAGCGGCACGAGGGAAGGACCGGCCGGAAACGGAAAGACCGCGCTACCTCACAAGGTGCCGGCTATGCACACGAGCGGGGACTCCGCTGAGTCCCCGCTCGTGGTGGAAAAATCGTGAGACCGCGCTGAGCGGAAGTCACCAACCGCGCTCGGCGAGCCGGTGGTCGACCGGCAGCTCCTCGACATTGATGCCGACCATGGCCTCACCGAGGCCGCGCGAGACCTTCGCCAGCACGTCGGGGTCGTCGTAGAAGGTGGTGGCCTTCACGATGGCGGCCGCGCGCTCGGCCGGGTTGCCGGACTTGAAGATGCCGGAGCCGACGAAGACGCCCTCGGCACCGAGCTGCATCATCATGGCGGCGTCGGCAGGGGTGGCGATGCCGCCCGCGGTGAACAGCACGACCGGCAGCTTGCCGGTCTGGGCGACCTCGCGGACCAGCTCGTAGGGGGCCTGCAACTCCTTGGCTGCGACGAACAGCTCGTCCTCGGGAAGCGAAGACAGCCTGCGGAGTTCACCGCGAATCTTGCGCATATGGGTGGTGGCGTTCGAGACGTCACCGGTGCCCGCCTCACCCTTCGAGCGAATCATGGCCGCGCCCTCGGTAATTCGGCGCAGCGCCTCACCCAGGTTGGTGGCGCCACAGACGAACGGAACGGTGAAGTTCCACTTGTCGATGTGGTTGGCGTAGTCGGCGGGGGTCAGCACCTCGGACTCGTCGATGTAGTCGACGCCGAGGCTCTGGAGGATCTGCGCCTCCACGAAGTGCCCGATACGGGCCTTGGCCATCACCGGGATGGAGACGGCGGAGATGATGCCGTCGATCATGTCCGGATCGCTCATGCGGGATACGCCGCCCTGGGCGCGGATGTCGGCCGGAACTCGCTCGAGCGCCATCACCGCGACCGCACCGGCGTCCTCGGCGATCTTGGCCTGCTCGGGGGTGACGACGTCCATGATCACCCCGCCCTTGAGCATCTCGGCCATCCCGCGCTTCACGCGGGCGGTGCCGATGGTGTTGGTGGTCTCGGGCGTGGTCACGGCAAACTCCTGGGTCATGTGCGCCAATCGGGTCGCATGGATGGAACGCCACTGATTCTAGGCGGGCCCATCAGGCCACTTGATAGCCAGTTGTGCACCACTGGCCTTGCCCACGACCAGGAGGTCTCACCTCGAACCGGCTGGACTGGACCGATACTTCAGGGGTGTGAACACGGATTCGCCGGGCCGACGAGAAGTTTCGTCGACCCGGCGAATTCCGAGCTCATGATCAGATCGGGTTGACGACCAGCAACTGCGCCCAATACTCCGCGGCGGTGGGGCCGATCAACGGCAAGAGGAAATCGAACAACAGGTAGGACATCTACTACTTACCTCCACGCACCAATGTTTCATCCCACCTCGGTGGGATCGCGACCCCGGGTTTCCGAGTGCCTTCCGATAAGCACTACCCCGGCCGCGCCAATCCAGTCGCGACGCTATCACGATCGTGAAATACATCACAGGGCAATGTGATCGGCAGCGCACCGCTGCCGCGGCGCAGCCGGACGCTAGCGAATCGAACGGACCTCGGGATCGGTGCCGGTCGAAACGACTTTCGCGGCCTCGGTCAGCAGTTGGTCCAGGTGGTACGGGTACACCGTTTCGCCGGACTGGTCCAGCGCGACGATGTCAGCGGCCGTGCACCACTTGTTGGCGGTGATGCAGCGGCGCTCCACCGCAGTCATGTTCCCCGGCTGCGGTTGGTAGGCGCCGACGCGGAGTGCGAAGAACAGCTCTTCGGCACGGATCAGTTCGCCGTCGAACGGGAACACCGCGACGCGTCGCCAGATCGGCCCGCGCAGGCTGTCCGGATCGGCCCGGTGACCGGTCTCCTCCCACAGTTCGCGGATCGCCGCGGCACGCAGGGTTTCCCCCGGATCGACACCGCCGCCGACGGTGAACCAGAACGAAATATCCGGCGTCTTGGGGTCGTGACCGCGCATCAACAGCACGCGATCGTCGTCATCGAGCAGCACCACCCGCGCCGAAGTGCGAATGGTGTCCACGTCGAGTCCGGTCGACGCGGCGGGGGTGGCGCGCTCGGTGATCTCGAAATAGGTCGGCAGCGGGGCGGTGCCGCCGAGGTGCAGGATGCGGACCGGTCGCCGGGTGCGCAGGGCAAGGGTGTCACGGACCGCGTCGTTGTGGAACCTGCGGGCGATCAGCACCCGGGCTTCGGCATCGGCGAGTTCGGCCACCTGCTGCGGGCGCAGCTGGGTGATGTCGATCGCGGAAAGTGCCGCCGAGAGCTGGTTTTCGACGGTTTCACGGTCGGCTCGGCTTGCTCGCTCCGCGCGATCGGCCAGCATAGACAGGAGTTTGGCCCGATCGGCCGATGCCGGGTCCGACATCGGACCCGCGATCGCAATCGCGACCGACCTCGCGACCACCGCCCGCCGGGCCAGCGCCGAATCCAGCGCATGCCAGGACTGGTCGGAACGCACGTGCAACCGGTCGAGCCGGTTGGCCGTCGAGTAGGCCCAGATGCCGATCGCGAAAAACACCGCCGCGATCAGCGCGAGTACAAGGACCGTTGTCGCGGAGAAAGTGATCATCCCGCGGCCCGCACTCGGACGTCGCCGACGGTCACGGTCTCGTAGACCCGCAGGATCTGTTCGGCGACCACCGGCCAGTCGTACTCGCCGACGATCTGAGTCGCGCTCTGCACCAGCGCATTCCGGCGGGCATCGTCGGTGAGCAGTCCATCGATCGTGGTGGCGAGCCGAGCCGAATCACCCACCGGCACGAGCACGCCCGCGGATCCGTCGCGCAGCACCCGGCGGAAGGCGTCCAATTCGCTTGCCACCACGGCAGTTCCAGCGGCCATCGCCTCGATCAGGATGATGCCGAAGCTCTCGCCGCCGAGATTGGGCGCGCAGTACACATCCGCGCTGCGCATCGCCGAGGCCTTGTCTTCGTCGGAGACCTGACCGAGAAAACGCAAATGGTCGGCCAGCGGACCTGCCTCGCGGCGCAGCCGCTCCTCGTCGCCGCGCCCGACAATGAGAATCTGCAGGTCAGGATGCTTGCTCACCAACGACGGCAACGCGCCGAGCAGTACCTCCATCCCCTTGCGTGGCTCGTCGTAGCGGCCCAGAAACAGCACCGTTCCGCCCGTCCGCGGATAGCCGGGCAGCATTGGCGCCCGTGCGAAAGCAGGTACGTCGACGCCGTTCGGGATTTCCACCGCGTCGGACCCGAGCGCCTCGACCTGCCAGCGGCGCGCCAGTTCGGAGACCGCGATCCGACCACTGATCTTCTCGTGATACGGCCGAAGCACGCCCTGGAAGGTGCTGAGCACCAATGATTTCGTCGTCGAGGTGTGGAAGGTGGCGACGATCGGGCCCTCGGCGATCTTCAGCGCGAGCATCGACAGGCTCGGCGCATTGGGCTCGTGGATGTGCAATACGTCGAAGTCGTTGCCGTCGATCCAACGGCGAATCCTGGTGTAGGCCATGGGGCCGAAGGACAGTCGCGCCACCGACCCGTTGTAAGGGATCGCGACCGCGCGACCGGCCGAGACCACGAAGTCGGGCAGAGGTGTATCTTCCGAGGCAGGAGCGAGCACGCTGACTTTGTGACCGCGTTCGATGAACACCCGCGCCAGTTCCACGACATGCGCCTGCACCCCGCCGGGAACGTCGAAGGAATAGGGGCAGACCATGCCGATTTTCATGGTGTGTCGTCTCCCCTGCCGTGGTTCTGGAACGCGGCCTGCGCAGCGGCAATTCTGGCGCGTCGCTCCGGCGAAAGGTCGTTCTCCCATTGTGGCTGCAACATGTGCCAGTCGGCGGGATGCTCGGCGATGTTCGCTGCGAACCGATCGGCCAATGCCTGTGTCGCCGCCGTAACCCCGCCCGAAACATCCAGTGGAGCTTCGGTTTTCATGCCCCAACCCTCGCGACCGTCGGCATCGACGGTGAACCACAGGTGCACCGGGATCAACGCCGCACCGGTCTCGATGGCCAGTTTCGCCGCACCGGCAGGCATCCAGGTGGTCTCCCCGAAGAAGGTCACCTGGACACCACGGCCGGTGAGGTCGCGCTCCCCCATCAGACAGACCGCTTTGTTCTCATGCAGCCGCGCCGCCAGTTCGACAAACGGCGGCTGCTGGCCACCGGTCAGCGGAAACACCTCGAAGCCGAGGCTTTCCCGATAGGCGACGAAGCGTTCGAACAACGATTCCGGCTTCAGCCGTTCCGCGACAGTCGCCAGACCACCGTGGTTCTGCACCAGCCAGACCCCCGCCATGTCCCAGTTCCCCGAATGTGGCAGCACCAGGACCGCCCCGCGCCCCTGCGCCAGCGCCGCTTCCAGGTTCTGCACCCCGTCCACGGTCAGCTGCGCACCGAGCGCCGCATGGTCCATCGACGGCAGCCGGAAGGCCTCGCGCCAGTACCTGGCGTAGGAGCGCATGCTCGCCCTGAGCAGCTCGTCGGGCACCTGCTCGGGCGCGACGCCCGTGACCCGGGCGAGGTTGCGCCGCAACTGGTCCGGACCGCCCTTGCGCGTCGCCCGGTCGGCGCCCCAATCGAACAACCTGCGCGCGGTCGAATCCGGCAGTGCGCGCACCAGCCGCCACCCTGCCGCATACCCCGCGGCGCCGATCCGTTCCCCGATACTCACAACCACCCCTGTATTGCTCCGAGACCTGCGATTGTGCGACCGAACGTCATGCCGCGGTTGATCATGCGGGTTCCTGGGATTCCGCGGCGGGACGGGCAGGCGGGATCACGTCCCGTGCGCCCGGCGAGTTGCGCACCGCCAAGATCCGCTGGAACACGGTCACGATGCTGAGCACCGCGAGAATCCACATCGCCACGTGCACAGCCCAGGTCAGCCATTCGATGCCCCAGTAACCGCCGATACCGGTGAGTCCGGCACCGACCAGCACGATGATCAGCCGATCCGGCCGCTCGATGAGCCCGCCGTCCGCGGAAAGCCCGCTCGCCTCGGCGCGCGCCTTCGCATACGAGATCACTTGCGAGGTCACCAGCACCACCAGCGTCACCACGAACAGCGGCTTGCTGTCCTCGTGGTACACCGCCCACCAGGCCAGCCCGGCGAAGATCGCGCCGTCGGCGACCCGATCGCAGGTGGCATCCAGTACCGCACCGTATTTCGTGCCGCCACCGCGCGCACGGGCCATGGCGCCGTCGAGCATGTCGAACATGACGAATAGCCAGATCACCATGGTTCCCCAGAACAGATGTCCGGTCGGGAACAGGGTGACCGCGGCCGCGATCGAGGCGACCGTGCCGATCACGGTCACCGCGTCGGGCGTGAGCCCGGTCTTCACAAGCGCCTTACCCAGCGGCGCGGTCGCTTTGGAGAACGTCTCGCGGCCGAAGAAGCTCAGCACTTACTCGACCTCTTTCCACGCTTCGGCGAGCAGGGCCCATGTGTCCCGCAGCAACTGGGGCATCACCTTCACCCCGCCGACGATGGTGATGAAATTCGCGTCCCCGCCCCAGCGCGGCACGATGTGCAGGTGCAGATGGTCGGCAAGCGAACCACCCGCCACTCCACCGAGATTCAGGCCGACATTGAAACCGTGCGGCCGCGAGACCTGCTTCATAACCCGGATCGCCTGCTGGGTGAATGCCATGAGCTCGGCGCTCTCTGCGGGCGTGAGGTCCTCGAGGTCGGCCACCTTGCGGTAGGGCACCACCATCATGTGCCCGGGGTTGTACGGATACAGGTTGAGCACCGCATAGACCACTTCGCCGCGTGCGATGACAAGACCGTCCTCATCCGACATCTTCGGGATATCGGTAAACGGGTGTCCGGTAGCGTCTTTGGGGGTCGTCGCGGCGGCCTCCGCGATGTAGGACATCCGATACGGCGTCCAGATCCGCTGCAACCGGTCCGGTTCGCCGGCCCCGGTGTCCACGATGCTCCCCTGCTCGGTCGGTTCGGCGAGCCCATCCGGCACCGTACGCTCGCTCATGCCGGGTCCTTCTCCGTCAGTACCTCGAAGCCCTCGGCAGTCGGTGAAGCGTTCTCCCGGTTGGCGATCCACGCCTCGATGGTGGCCACCGCGTCGGCGACCGGCACCCCGTTGACCTGGGTGCCGTCGCGGAACCGGAAGCTCACCGCGCCCGCGGTCACATCGCGCTCGCCCGCCAGCAGCATGAACGGAATCTTCTGCGCGGTGTTGTTGAAGATCTTCTTCTGCATCCGGTCGTCGCTGCGGTCGACCTGTGCCCGGATACCGGCGTCGTGCAGCTGCTCGATCACTTGATCCAGGTGCGGCGCAAAGGCTTCCGCCACCGGGATGCCGACAACCTGCACCGGCGACAACCAGGCGGGGAAGGCGCCCGCGTAATGCTCGGTGAGGACACCGAAGAAGCGCTCGATCGAACCGAACAGCGCGCGATGGATCATCACCGGCCGCTGCTTGGTCCCGTCGGAGGCGGTGTATTCGAGGTTGAACCGCTCCGGCAGGTTGAAGTCGAGCTGGATGGTCGACATCTGCCAGGTGCGCCCGAGCGCGTCCTTGGCCTGCACGGAGATCTTGGGCCCGTAGAAGGCCGCGCCGCCGGGATCGGGCACCAGATCCAGCCCGGAGGCCGAGGCCACCTTGGACAGGGTTTCGGTCGCCTCTTCCCAGATCTCTTCGGAGCCGACGAACTTCTTCGGATCCTTGGTCGAGAGCTCCAGGTAGAAGTCGTCGAGGCCGTAATCCTTCAGCAGATCGAGCACGAATTGCAGGGTATTGGTCAGCTCGGCGTGCATCTGCTCTTTGGTGCAGTAGATGTGCGCGTCGTCCTGGGTCATGCCGCGGACCCTGGTGAGGCCGTGTACGACACCGGACTTCTCGTAGCGGTACACCGAACCGAATTCGAACAGCCGCAGCGGCAGTTCGCGGTACGAGCGGCCGCGGGCCCGGAAGATCAGGTTGTGCATCGGGCAGTTCATCGGCTTGACGTAGTAGTCCTGGCCGGGCTTGCGAACGGTGCCGTCTTCGTTGTATTCGGCGTCCAGATGCATGGCGGGGAACATGCCGTCGCGGTACCAGTCGAGGTGCCCGGAGACCTCGAACAGATGACCCTTGGTGATGTGCGGGGTGTTGACGAATTCGTAGCCCGCAGCCACGTGGCGACGGCGCGAATACTCCTCGAGCTCCTTGCGGATGATGCCGCCCTTGGGGTGGAACACCGGCAGTCCGGAGCCGAGTTCGTCGGGGAAGCTGAACAGGTCCAGCTCCAGACCGAGCTTGCGGTGGTCACGGCGCTCCGCCTCCGCGACCAGGTGCATGTGCTCGTCGAGGGCTTCCTGCGACTCCCATGCGGTGCCGTAGATGCGTTGCAGGTCCTCGCGGCTCTGATCGCCGCGCCAGTAGGCGGCGGAACTGCGGGTCAGCTTGAACGCGGGGATGAACTTGGTGGTCGGGATGTGCGGGCCACGGCACAGGTCGCCCCACACCTTCTCACCGGTGCGCGGATCGAGGTTGTCGTAGATGGTCAGCTCTTTGCCGCCGACCTCCATTACCTCCGGATCGTCGATGCCCGACTTATCGCTGATCAGCTCGAGCTTGAACGGCTCCTTGGCGAGCTCGACGCGCGCCTCGTCGATCTCGACCACCCGACGTGAAAAGCGCTGCGCGCCTTTCACGATCTTCTTCATCCTGGATTCCAGCTTGGCCAGATCCTCGGGGGTGAACGGCTTGTCGACCTGAAAGTCGTAGTAGAAGCCGTCCTTGATGAAGGGGCCGATACCGAGCTTGGCGCCGGGGAACTCCTGCTGCACCGCCTGGGCGAGCACGTGCGCGGCGGAATGCCGGATGACACTGCGGCCGTCTTCGGTATTGGCGGCGACCGGCTCCACCTCGACGTCGGTATCCGGAATCCAGGACAGATCCTTGAGGCCCTCGGCGTCGCGGACGACGACGATGGTGTCGGGACCCTTGGTCGGCAGGCCCGCTTCGCGCACCGCGGCGCCCGCCGTCGTCCCGGCCGGCACCCGGACGAGGGCGACAGGGCTGATAGGGGCTGAGGTGGTCACGGCAGCGGACTCCTTGGCTTTTGGTGGGCGGGCTTGTTCCCGCGTTTCATCAGCCGGACACGAATTTGCTCCGGCGCGACCATGCTAGCTAGCCCGGCTCCCGGCGTCTTCCGCCGGTCGTTGGGCGCGTCAATACTCGCATTGCGGGCCGACGGTCGCGTAGTTGGCCGAATCGTGGGCTCCCCCGTCTTCCGTAACTCTTGCCGGACGTCAGTGCCACGACAGCGGACCGGCGATCGCGTGTCCCATCGGCGTCTGGACGTGCCCGGTGAGTTACGCAGGTACCCACTGGTCGCCTTTGCGAAGGCGACAACGTGTCAGCTCTCCGCGGCCAGCTTCTCCAGGAGGGCTTTGCGCTCGGCAGCGGGGCGTTTGGGGCAGCTGGTACACATTTCGCACCCGGGCACCTCGAAGACCAGGCAGCAGGAGATGCGGCGCACGAAGGTGCGCCCGCCGATCTCGACGAAGCGGGGCGTCGGCAGCTTGTCACCGATCTCGGCGGCCAGACGCGTGCCTGCCGCGGGCGCACCGGCGTCCAGTGCCCGGTTGCCGATCGCGTCGGCCACGATCGCCCAGAGCGACGGCACGCCCGCGCCTGACACCTCGGCGACCGGGGCGATCACGTCGGCAAGGGTTTCCCGCAGAGCCGCGCCGCATCCGACAGTGTCTGTGCCGGGGCCGGCGACCTTGATGTGCTCGACCCCACCATCGGGTCGGACCTCGCAGGCTATCCGGTCCAATACCGGCGCAGCCGCGGTTTCCTCGTGCGCGTAGGCGCGCGCGATCCGTTCGACCAGGGCGGAGGCCACCATGCACCACCACAGGGTGCCCGCAATGCGCAGCGAGGTGGTACCCCAGGACTGGCCCATCTCCGTGATTCGCGCGGTGAGCCAGTCCGGTTGGGTGAGTGTCCGCCCTGGAACGGTGTTCACCGAGTGAGGGGACTGTGCAACCACTGCCATTCGACTCCGATCCAGCCGCCGACCAACCCGAATGTTCCCAATATCCACAGTGTCGCGACGACCAGCGCAAAGGTAGCCGCCGCCGCGAACACCTGCAGAGCCATACCCCGGCTGGAGTACCAGGCCATACCCTGCCGGTACTTCCCGTGCAGCCAACCCAGCGCCCGGTGCGCCCACGCGAATTCGGTCGCCAGGATGCCGAGGCCGGCGAAAACGATCGCCCAGCCGGGACCGGGATAGGGAATCGCCAGGATGCCGAGCACCAGCACCGCGACGCCGATCACCGCGACCCCGATCCGGTAGGCGAGGTTCAGAGTAGGTCGCCCGGCCAGTCCGTTACGGAAGGCGCGCCAGCGGGTCGGTTCGGTCGCTGAATACGGTTCGAGCTCGGCGGTCACCCCGCCAGCCTACGAGCCATCCGGCGGTACCCGATTCGGCTCCAGCACTGGTTCGAGATGTTCGACATCTCAGACCAGCTCGGGTGTGCTGCGCTGCCCGGCATCATCGATCTCGACGAGCCCGTCGATGGTGATCCCGATGACGCGCGCGCTGGCGATGTCGAAGAACAGGCCCGACACCGTCACACCGCGCTGGGCCATGGCCGCCTGCACCGCCGGATGCCGATGCAGAGTCTCCAACTGCACCGCCACGTTCACCATGCTGAGCTGGTCGACAGCACCGAACCCGGCTGCCTCGGCCGCCGCCGCGACCGGGTGCCCGAAGCGGAAGCGTTCGAGGCTCGGGTCCGCGTGCGCCAGCCAGGGCCCGATCCCCGGGCCGGTATCGGTTCCGGAATACAACGCCTTCATCGCGCCGCACGAGGAGTGGCCGCAGACCACGACAGAGCGCACATCGAGCTCCTGCAGCGCGAAGATCAACGCGGCCTCTACCGACGCGTCACCGGATACCGGAACCAGGTTGCCCACATTGCGGACGGTGAACATGTCGCCGGGACCGCTGCTGGTGATGATGTTGGGCACGATCCGCGAGTCCGAGCAGGTGAGGAAGAACGAATGCGGATCCTGTGAGTCGTGCAGGTCATCCAGGTGCGGGCGCACCACATGCGCATGGCTACGGTGGTATGCCGCGACGCCCGAGGTGACCGAATCGATGTTCTTGTCGTCGCTACGCCATGGACCGAGAATCTCGTCCATGGCCGCCCGACCGAAGCCGCGCGCGGGCGGGCCCGCCGTGACCGCGGCCATGCGCGCACTACCGATCTCCACAAATTCGACAGTGCCGCCGCTGCTTTCCTGCTGGCGCACCCATTCCTCGATGGCTTCGAAGGCGGCATGATCGAGGAAGTCCACGGTCATCTCGACGGTGACGTCGGCACCGGCGGGCACCTTCGCAAACTCCGTGGACAGCTTCGGCAAGGCCAGGAAGGTGCAGGAACCGTCGATGGTGACCAGCCACCGCTGCGAACCCGGGACCTGCATAGCGGCGACGGCCACTCGTACCACGCGCCACAGCAGCAGGCCGAAGGCCAGCGCCAGACCGATGATCACGCCTTCCAGCAGGTTCAGGAACACGACGGCGACCACGGTGACCGTGTAGACCAGCAGATCACCGGTGCGCTGGGCGAGCTTGATGTGGGCCAGCTTCACCAGTTGGACGCCGATCACGATCAGCAGACCCGCCAGCGCGGCCTTCGGAATCTGCTGCACGAGTCCGGCCAGCGCGACCGAGAACAGCAGAATCCAGAATCCGTGCAGCACCGCAGAGGCCCGGCTGCGCGCGCCCGCCTGCGCATTGGTGGCACTGCGGACGATCACACCGGTGATCGGTAGACCACCGAGCAGACCGGAGACCACGTTCGCGGAGCCCTGGCCGATGAGTTCCCGGTCGAAATTGGTGCGCTGACCGGTGTGCATCTTGTCGACGGCCACCGCCGAAAGCAGGCTCTCGACGCTGGCGATAAGTGCGATGGTCAGCACCATGATCGCCACCGCGGACCAATCGCCGCTCGGCAGGCTCGGCAGCTCGATCGCGTCGAACAGTGAGCCGCTCAACACAATTCGCTCGGCACCTGTGGGCAGCACCAAGGAAAGGACGGTGCCAACGAACACCGCGACCAGCGGTCCGGGAATGGCACGCACCCGAGCAGGAACATGACGCCATCCGAGCATGATCACGATGACCACCACGCCGATGAAGGCACCGCCGCCGTGCAGGTTCATCAACTGACCGGGCAGCTCCACGATGTTCTTCCACGCCGAGCTGTGGGAGGAACCGCCGAGCAGCACATGGATCTGCTGCAGTGCGATGGTGATGCCGATGCCGGCAAGCATTGCGTGCACCACAACGGGCGCGACCGCGAGCGCCGCACGCGCGATGCGACTGAGCCCGAAGAGGATCTGCAATAGACCGGCCGCCACCACGATGAAACAGGTGACGCGCCAACCGAATTCACTGATGGACTCGGCGACCACCACGGTGAGACCGGCGGCAGGGCCACTCACCTGGAGCACGGAACCGCCGACTGTGCCGGCGACGACACCGCCGACAACGGCAGCGATGAGCCCGGCGGCCACCGGCGCGCCGGAGGCGAGGGCGATGCCTAGCGACAGCGGTAGAGCGACCAGAAATACAACGATCGACGCAGGCACGTCGTGGCGTAGGACAGACGCCAAGCGGCCGGATCGCGATCCAGAATCATCCCCCGATTCAGTGGGCGGTGACAGCGGTGTGGCTACATCGTTCTCGACGGCCATTGACTCTCCTTCGCCGAACTCGGCAGGTGCCGAGGTCGGTTGACGATCAACATGTCCAGCAGGGCATAAGACCGCGAACCGGCATCTCGCGGTGAAGCAGTTCCCGACCCGGCAACGGGTCGAGATGTAAATCCCAACAAGGGTATTGGTAAAGACTTAGCAAAGCCTGAGAAGTAGCCCCGCGGTGCCCCGACTCCATGCTCGAACCACACCATGACGTTCCGCACACCTGCCCCGGCCGACCGGCAAAGGTCGGCCGACACCGCCACCGCTACACAGGTTCCGCGGCGACACGGCTACCCGCATCGTCGAACTCGGCGATCCCGTCGACAGTGACCTCGATGAGGCGTGCCGTGGCTATGTCGAAAAACAGCCCCGACACCGCGACACCGCGTTCCTCGATCCCATAACGCACCGCAGGGTGCGCGTACAGCCGCTCCAATTGCAGCGCGACATTCACCATGCCGAGCTGATCCACCTGGCCGAAACCGACGAGGGCCGCGGCGTCGGCCACCGGATGCCCGAGACGAAACCGGTCCAGGCTCGGTCGCGCATGCGCGAGCCAATCGCCCAGCCCTGGCCCTGTCTGCACCTCGTGGTGCAGCGCCTCCATCGCGCCGCAGCCGGAATGCCCGCATACCACTACAGCACGCACGTCCAGCTTCTCCAGCGCGTAGATCAGCGCTGCCTCCACCGAGACATCGCTGCTGCCCGCCGGGACCAGATTGCCGACGTTCCGGACGGTGAACAGATCACCGGGACCGCTGTTGGTGATGACGTTGGGCACGATACGAGCATCGGCGCAGGTCAGAAAGAAGGAATCGGCGTCGGGACGGTTACGTAATCCATCCAGGTGCGGGCGCATGAGATGGGCGTGGCCACGGTGGTAGGCCGTGATGCCCGCGGCGATCGGATCCTCCCGGTTGCCGGTGCGCCGCCACGGCCCGATCACCTCGTCGATGACCTGCCTGGAACGGCCGCGTTCCGGCGGACCTGCCTCCGCCCTTGCCATCCGCGCGCTCCCGATTTCGACGAATTCGACTACCCCGCCGCCGGATTCACGCTTAGCCGCCCAGTCGGTGATCAGTTGACAGGAGGCGTGATCGAGGAAGTCGACGGTCATCTCGATGGTGACCTCGGCACCTGCGGGCACCTTGGCCAGTTCGGCGGTGAGTTTCGGTAGCGCAAGGAAGGTGCAGGTGCCGTCGATGGTCACCACCCAGCGCCGGGCCCCGGCCACGGGTTCGGCGATGATCGTCACCCGGACCACCCGCCACAACAACAGTGCGAACGACAGCAGCAGGCCGATCACCATGCCCTGCAACAGATTCAGGAACACCACGCCGAGCACTGTCGCCACATAGACATACAGCTCGCCGGTGCGGCGGGCCAGCCGGATGTGTGCCAATTTCACCAGTTGCACGCCGATCAGGATGAGCAGCCCGGCCAGCGCCGCCTTGGGGATCTGCTGGACAAGCCCCGCCAGCGCGACCGCGAACAACAGGATCCAGACACCGTGCAGCACGGTCGCGGCCCTGGTCTGCGCCCCCGCATGGGCATTGGTGATGCTGCGGACGATCACCGCGGCGACGGGTAACCCACCGAGCAGGCCGGACACAATGTTCGCCGAACCCTGTCCGATGAGTTCACGATCGAAGTTCGTCGGCTTGTCCGGACGCGACTTGTCCACCGCGACGGCCGACAACAGGCTCTCCACGCTGGCGATCAGCGCGATCGTCACCATCGTCACCGCGATGGCCGACCAGCTGCCGGACGGAATCGCGGGCAAGCCGATCGAATCGAGCAGGGACCCGTTCAACACGATGCGCTCGACATGCGTCGGCAGCACCAGCGACAGAACCGTTGCGACGACGACCGCGACCAGTGGGCCCGGCACCACACGCACCGGGCGCGGCACGGACTTCCATGCGATGAGAATCGCGATGACAACCACACCGATGGCCAGGTCACCGCGATGCACCGACATCAGCTGTTGCGGCAGGGCCGTGAGGCTGGCAAACGACGAACTCAGCGAGTTGCCGCCGAGTAGCACATGCACCTGCTGCAACGCGATGATCACGCCGATGCCCGCCAGCATCGCGTGCACCACCACCGGCGCGATCGCCAGTGCACCGCGCGCGACCCGGCTCACACCGAACAGAATCTGCAGCACACCCGCGCCCACAGTGATGAAACATGTTGCTGCCCAGCCGAATTGATGCACACTCTCGGCGACGATAACGGTAAGACTCGCGGTCGGCCCGCTCACCTGCACCGCCGAGCCGCCGAGTAGCCCGGCGACAACGCCGCCGACGACGGCCGCGATGAGGCCCGCGGCGACGGGCGCGCCGGAGGCCACTGCGATACCCAGCGAAAGTGGCAGTGCGACAAGGAAAACCACGACCGAAGCGGGCAAGTCATGGCGGCTGATGGCGGCGAGACGTTCGGGAATACCTGCGCGCGGCGGCGACGTCCGTGGTGCGGGATCGGTGTCGGTGGACATAATTCTCCTTCGCCGAATCGGCAGGAGCCGATCCGGTTCATCGGTCGAACATGTACTGGCATCGAAAGCGAGCGGCGGGCGAAGCTGTTGCTTCGTGGAGCAGCGACCCGATGATGCGAAGGTCAGGCAAATAGTAAAGACTTCGCAAAGCGTATGGAAAGCTTTTGAAGGCAAGCCGCACAAACCGCTATCAAACTGTGACCTTGATCACAGTCAAGCATCTATGGTTCGCTGGCCGGAATGCCGGCGGTACGTCAGCCGAGTCGGTGGATGATGTCGCCCGAGTCGAGGTCGTCACGGCCGGTGACGGCGGGCGGGATTGCAACGGGTCGGCAGAACGGCGATGGCTTCGCCGAACAGCATCAGCTCGTGTGCCAAGCATCGTTACCGAGGTCGAAGTCGCTCGAGGTGAGGTCGGCACCGGTGGCGCTGGCGTTGCCGGGCCACCAGTGGCCGAGGAGTCCCTGACCCCGGTCGACCGCACCGTCCGGTCGATCAGCGATTGGTCGCGGGGCGTTTGGGCCGCGCGATGCGTACCCGCTGGTCGTGGGGTGCATTCTCGATGTCGTCGAGTTGCGCAATGATTGTGCTGCGCAGGTCGTCGTAGTCTTCGAACCGGTAGTCGGTGAACAACGTGTAACCCGTCCACATCAGGTTGGCGCACACGCGGGCAGGCACACTGCCGGTTTGGGCGCCCATGCCGACCAGCGCCACCGATTCGATGCTGCCCGGCGCTTCGTTGTTCTGCCGGTGGATCGCCTGGAACCCGGCGGCACACGCCAAGGCCACATTCAGGGTCTCACTGACGTTCTGTACGGACGTTTCCATTGTCGGCGTCGAGATCAAGAACTTCGGGTCGGTCGCCCCGGACGGAACGCACACCGCGCTTCCCACCGGAAGCCTTCCCGCGAACTGATCACGGATCGCCCGCTGCACTCGCAGTTGAATCCCCGCCCCGAGGTGCCGCTTGATGACCGCATCGACCCCTCCGTCCATCCGGCCCCGGGAGTTGGTCGGGGTGACCCAGGCATCGACATGCTCGTCAAGGATTGAGCCCCTGCGGATCTCGATTTCGGGGTTGTCGGCAAACGCCGCCCGCCACGCCTCCACAACGTGCGGGTTGATGTCGGTCAGCACCACCCGCAGCGGCGCCTGCACACGGTTCATGGTCATGGTCAACTCCAATCTAGATGCGGTTCTCCCACCCGTTCACGACGCTACCGCGACCCACCGACATGTCCTCTGTCAGAGGAGATTTCATGAAATATAGTGCCGATGGTGAGCATGAATGATCCACTGGCCCTTGCTGAATTGTTCAAAGGCGGCGGTGAGCCGTGGCTGCCACTGCTGAAGCCGGTCATCGAGGCACGGCCGGACGCGGCAACATTTATGGGCCCGGGCCGCAGCCCGCGGATCGTCCCCGTCCGGGAACTGACCTTCCAGGCGCTCAAGCCCAATTCACCACACAAGTGGAAGGTCGTCGTCTTCGGCCAGAACCCATACCCGCGGCCGGAGAGCGCCACCGGCATCGCCATGTTCGACAACACCTTCCACAACTGGAAGAACAGCCAGTTCGGACGGGTCGTCAGCATCCGCTGCATCATCAAAGCAGCGGCGATGTGGAAGTACGGTATCCCGAAGAAGACTCCGATTGCCGACATTCGCGCACTCTTGCACGAGCAGGACGCCGTGCAGCCTCCGGAGTGGTTCCAGGCGATGCTCACCCAGGGTGTACTACTGCTCAACGCAGCGCTCACCGCCAGTAGCGACGGAGCGCTGGGAACCGATCAGCACACTGCGTTCTGGCGTCCCGTTGCCGAGCGGATCGTCGAAGAGATCCTCAGGGCGAAGCAGAACGCCGACGAGGCCGACCGTGGTGTTGTCTTCGCCTGGTGGGGGACCCACGCGCGCAGTCTGAAAAAGGTCGTCCTGCAACTCCAGAAGAAGTACCCTCAGGTCGAAGTCCGGCACGTAGACCACGCCAACCCTGCCGCGCAGGGTGACATCTTTTGCAACGGTGACCATTTCGCAACGGTGAACGCGGCCCTCGCAGCGCTGGGCGCCGACGAGATCGACTGGTTGCCGAGCACAGGGTGGAACAAGCTTGCAGCGGAAGCCGGCGGGACGGACCACGACATCGCCGAACGTATGGGCGCGTTCATCGCGTCGACCATGGAGCTGCACCAGCTTTACCTCGAACGGCTCGCGAGCGTCAAGGACGAGGGGCTCGTCCTCCCCGCGATCACCGGCGTATTCGACACCCCGCTCATGGACTTCCATGACGCCATCGCCCCGATCGCCAAGCTGCTGTCCGGTCTCGATCGGCACGCCGCGCTGTCGCACGAGTTCGGCAAGAGGCGGGCGGACCAGACGGCCGGGAGACTCTCCGCCAACGCGATTGCCGCCCTCCACATTTACACCGGCGAGTCCGCGTTCTATCGGGAGATCAACGCCGTCCTGCGCGCCCCGGACCGCACGAAACTCGCCCCGTACCTCCCGTACCTGCGACTGCTGTTCTCGGCGGTGTCACGGCTTCCCGCACGTAGCGAGCCGTTGTGGCGCGGGGTATCACTGGACCTGCGTGCGCAGTACCCACTAGGTCGGACCGTGACGTGGTGGGGGGTGTCCTCCTGCACGTCCGAGCCCAATGTGGCACAGGCATTCCTCGGTAGTCGTGGCAAGCGAACGCTCTTCGAGGTACACCCCACTCGGGCCGTGAGCATCCGGAGTTTCTCCGCGTTCACCGACGAAGAGGAATTCATCCTCTTGCCGGGCACGCAGCTCGACGTCGCGGACGTCAAGGCCGAGCGCGGCGGGTTGTGCATCGTGAAGTTGACCGAATCAGAGGAGCAACCCCTCGTGTCCTGAGCATTGAGCTGCATCGAATGGCTGGATGATCCTCAAAATAAGCCTTTTTCGGTGGGCCTAACGCTAATCAATCCGAACCACCCCACGGCCGAAGGGCCCCAGCTGCGCATCAGGACGGTAGGCACGCGGCAGGTGACATCCAAGACATGACCTGCGGGTTCGGTGGATCGTTGATGATGCCGCTCGTCCACGCGTCAACTGGTCGGCGGCTGAATACTCGTGCGATGTCCTGCCGTCGTCGCTACCAGCGGAAAACGCGACGTAAGCGGCTTACTGCGCCGTTCGGCCTGCCTAAGCCGTCTCCATCGGCGGATGCCATTTGGACGACGATCCCACCGAGACGCACCTCCTGCATGGTCGCTGGGTGTGCGTCGATAAAACACACACCGTTTCGGCTGACCTCGATGCATTCTTCCTGTTGGGAGCCAGAGCGGCCCGAGTGCTCGAGCGTGTCGGTGTAGTAGGCGATCATTCCGCCACTGAAACTGGCGTTGAAACCGGTCACTCGGCGCCCGGCGCGGTCGGTAGTGCGGTCCCGGCAGTGATCGCAGACCGCGCGGGGGTAGCGGTCCTGGTAGATCGTCGGCCGCTCGCAATTCGGGCAGGGCTGGGTGTATCGACGCCCAGGGGTCGGACTTTGCAACAGGAAATCGTTGCGGGCGAGGATTTTACGCCCCGCGTCTCTCTGGTTGCGGTTGCGCCGCAGGACCAGCAGAACGAACTCAGCGTAGTCGGCTGTCTCGGCGTCGATCGCTCCGCGCCCGGGTATCTCGTCGATGCGCGTGAGGCCGGCATCGTAGGCATCGAGCGCCACTCGGTGCGCCACCGAGAGTTCGCTATCGGGGATTTGTCTGTTGGCGTGTTCGGCTCGAGCCAAGTGTTCGGCGATCACTGTGTCGATGGTGTCTCCGTCCACAGACAGTAGCCCGCTGCCGTAACCAGTCGTGGTCACCAGGACATAGCCGTCTATGTCGCCGCAGTCGGTTCCGATCGTCTGTAAGAAGGCGAAACCTCGTCCGTAGCGGGCATTCTCGAGCCCCTGGTGGGTGTAGGGGATCAGAGTGCCGGGATCCTGGGCCAGATCGCGCGCTTTTCGCAGCGCTTCGTCGTAGGTCAGCGGAGAGTTCGGGTCCGGGCTTTCCATGGCCGCCAGCCTATCGAGCCGGATATTTCGGGGCCGAATTGACATTCGGCAGGACGGGTGTCCTGACTGTAGGGCTTTTCGGTGCTGTGCCGGTCATGTGGCAGGCGGCATAGAAAGACGTTCTATGCGCCGGGTGTCTGGACGAGGGAACGTCCTCCTGATGCGCTTGTCGGGCTTGGTGTCCCATCGCAGTAGGAGGACGTTCGTGGGTAACGGTAATGGCTTGTCGCG
>NZ_JBKOQN010000042.1:0-53706 GCF_046764895.1 Nocardia sp. CWNU-33
CCGGTTCGACAAGCTCGCGGTTCGTTACCAGGCCACGATCCATGTCGCGGTGATCAATCAATGGTTGCGGCAGTCGTGAGGGCGAGCCGCAGGCCCGCCCTCACGACTTCGAGACAGAACCTAGGTCCGGTCGCCAGTCCGGGGCGTAGACGATGCCGGGCTCGACCAGTTCGAAGCCGTCGAAGAGCGCAGCGAACTGCGCGCGACTGCGCAGCGTGACCGGATCCGAGGTTTCGTCGTACAGCTCGGCGGCCGAGGCCATCTGCCGCTGTATCTCGGTGCCCGCGTCCTCCAGCGACACATGGGTCATGGCCGCGTAGCTGCCGGACGGCAGCCGGTCGCGCAATCGAGCCATCAACTCCAGCGGCCGTTCGGACTCCGCCACGAAGGGCCACACGCTCACGATCAGCAAGCCGACCGGCTGGTCGAAGTCGATGAGACGGCGCGTGTCCGCGTGATCGAGGATCACATCGGGGTGGCGCAGGTCGGCTTCGACGATGGCCGTCGTGTCGAGCGCGTGCTGCTGCAGCAGCAGGTCATGGGCGCGGTTCACCGCTTCCAGGTCGTTGTCGACATAGACGACACGCGCGTCGGGAGCGGACTCGCGGGCGATATCGTGGGTGTTGCCGCCGGTCGGCAGGCCGGAGCCGATGTCGAGAAACTGCCGAATACCCTGCCCGACCATGAATCGCGTAGCGCGCCCGAGAAACTCGCGATTGTGGTGCGCCCAGGTGTCGAGGTGGGAGAAGCGCGCGAAAACCCGTTCGGCGAACAGCTTGTCGGCATCGAAGACCGGTTCGCCGGTCAGGTAGTAGTGGTAGAGGCGGGCGGCCGACGGCACACGCGGGTCGATCTCGCGGGACTCGAAGTCGGTGGCCATGGGGGCTCCTGTTCGTGCGGCTACGAGCGGTTGGCTGTTCTGCGACGAAAAGAGCGGGCGACGTGTTCCATGAACTGCCGTGAATCCTCGGCGCTGAGTGCGGCGGCGCTCAGCCGCGACCACACGGTCTCGCGGCGCGCGACGGCGGGTTTTTCATCGATGTAGCGGATGTCGCCTTGCAGTTCATCGATGGCCATCTCGAGGTCTCCCGCGGCACCGGGCGAAGGCACTCGGATCAACGTGTATCGGTCCTCCATGCCCGCACCGTTGGTCGGGATCGCGAACGGCAGCACCTGGATAAGGATGTTCGGTCGTCGAGACAGCTCGTGCAGGTGCTCGAGCTGATCGAGCATGACGTTGCGGTCACCGTATTCGCGACGCAGGCAGGACTCGGACAGAATCGCGCGGAACTCGGGCGGATTGCGCTTGACCAGGACTTCCTGCCGGGCCAGTCGCGCCTGTACCGAGTCTTCGACAGTGCTGCCATCGGCCTCGCCCGCGCCGGGGATCTCGGGCTTGTGCAGAGCACGAATGTAGGACTCGCATTGCACGAGGCCGGGCATGATCTCCGACTCGGCCGTGCGTAGCAGATCGGCGTGCGCCTCCAGATCGACAAGTAGTCGTAGCTCTTCGCTGTACGCGCGTCGATGGCTGGTGCTCCAGTAGCCGCGGCGATGATTGTCACGCCTGAGCTCGAGCAGGGTGTCGACGTAGCGCGCGTCACCGAAACCCAGCCCGCCCGCCAACTTTTCGAGATCGCCGACCGAGATCGTGCCAATGCCATTGATGAGCCCATTGATTCGGCTCTGGCCTACCTCGATGATCTTCCCCGCGTCGGCCTGACTGATGCCAGCGGTCTTGATCATGTGCTCGATCTCGCGTCCCAACAACAGTTTTCGTGCGGTCCGCAGTCGCGTAGCCATGGCCCCCAACATATTCAACGGCACCGATATCGCCACTCCGCTTCCTGAAGCGTGATAATCACGGTACATTTAACACATTCACGATATCACGGAATGCCGAGGCAGCGGGTGTCATCGCTCGCAGTCCCCGCAACCCGGAGAGGGGCATCGGCTGATGACGACCAGACCGATCGCCGAAGACGAGATGCGCAGGAAAGCCCCAGCACCGCAACCCATTTCAGCCCGCAAGCCCGTCTCCGGAACCGTGCCGGCAGCCGGGAAGCGGATCGCCGCCGGTCATCACTGCTGCCGGCCGGACGGCACCGAACCGGACCTGAACGACCTCACCGCACGAGCGATCCTGGCCGCCGAACACACGCTGCCGTGTGATCGCTGGCTGGCGGCCGCCGCATTCATGTCGGCCGACCTGGACGACGATTAAGGGCATGGATCGGATCCATACACGGCGACGCCTGTTCGGAGCGGCGTCTGCGAGCGGAGCACAGATGACTATCCATGACGCACAACAGTTTCGGCAGCCACAGATGGCAACGGCGGCAGGCAGGCCTGGACTACTACCGAGCGCCGATGAACTTCTGGACGCAATCCAGGACGACCGGTCGAACAACCACCCACTCGCAGTGTCGGCGAGTCACGCGGGCAGCCTGCACCGCCGACGCATCGACGAGCCCACGCGCACAGCCGAAATCGACACCCACCGATCCATCCTGATGCGCGCGATCGACCTGTGGGTAAGCCGAAACGTGCCCACCGCGCACACCGGTCCGACCATGCACACCGAAGGACTCGGGCCCGTCGTCGACCGACTCGCGGAGCGGCTGGTACAGGCCGAACACGCCACCCGCGCGCTATCGGAGCACGATACGCGGGCGTGCCGAGCGCGCAATCGCCTCGAAGAAATCCGCCTTGGTTATGACGCACTGATCGCCGAGGTGCTCGGGGGTAAGCGTCAACTCCCCCGCACTGCGGCCCAGCGATGATCTGCAGATCGCTACGACCAGGACACCGATAGCCCCCGCGAACCCGACCAACTCGGTCGGAGGTCTTGCGGGGCCGATGGTGCGAGCCCCGGGTGCAGGTCTGCACTGGTCGAATGCCAACGGTGTCGCACCGACATGTCGCGACAGCGCTCGCGGCTGCCTCGACCGTGAGGTCCGAGTCGCGGTAGCACAACCCCTGGAACTACAACGGCCTTTTCCTGAGTCGGTGCTGGTAGATCGGGTAAGTTGACGCCAGGCGAACACGTGAACGGCGACGCGCCCGACAGGGCGAATAGCGGCACGATCGAACTCGCGGGCGAGTGGCAGCACGGCACCTTCTTCGAGGGAGCAGCGCTATGGATCTCAACACGATCACCGACATCGTTCGGCGCCCTCCGGACCGACCGGGTGCGGGTTGGCGCGAGGGTGACGCGTGGCTCGCCGGCGGAACATGGTTGTTCTCCACCGAGCAGCCGCAGCTGCGGCGTCTCGTCGATCTCACCGCACTTGGTTGGGACGGTTTGGTGCCCAGCGATGCCGGGCTCGAGATCGGCGCGACGTGCACCATCGGCGAGCTGGCGGCCTTCGTGCCGCCGAGCGACTGGCGCGCGGGCTCGCTGTTCGCCACCAGCTGCGAGGCGTTCCTGTCGTCGTTCAAGATCTGGAATGCGGCGACTGTGGGTGGCAACATCTGTATGTCGCTGCCCGCAGGCCCGATGATCACCATGACGGTCGCGCTCGAAGCCACGTACACAGTGTGGGCTGCGGACGGGTCCGAACGCACCGTCGACGCGGCCGCCTTTGTCACGGGCGACCACCGCAACGTCCTCGCCCCCGGCGAGATTTTGCGGCACATCGACATCCCGGTCAGCGCGCTTCGCAAGCGGCACACGCACCGGCGTTTCACCCTCACGCACCTGGGTCGCTCGACGCTGTTCATGATCGCCACCCAGGCGCCCGGCACCGCCGACCTGCTGCTGACCATCACGGCGGGCACCACCCGTCCGGTGCGCCTGACCTTCGACACCATGCCCGACGCCGAGGAACTGCGGCAGTGCATCGATGCGATACCCGAAGATCTGTGGTTCAGCGACCCGAACGGCACGCCCGACCATCGTCACCACCTGGCCCGGCACTTCGCGGAGGAGATCCGCGTCGAACTCGCCGAAGGATGCCGGGCATGACATACACCGTGAACGGAACCACCTTCGACGACGAGCCGAACCCTGGTCAATGCCTGCGCACATTCGTGCGCTCGCTCGGCTACCGCGGCGTCAAGAAAGGTTGTGACGCAGGCGATTGCGGTGCGTGCACGGTGTGGCTCGACAACATTCCGGTGCACAGCTGCATCACGCCCGCGTTTCGTGCGGACGGGTGTGCGGTCACGACGATCGAAGGCCTCGGTTCGCCGGATGACCTGCACCCGATGCAACGGCAGTTCCGCGACGCCCCAGGCTTCCAGTGCGGCTTTTGCACCGCGGGCATGATCATGACCGCGGTGGCGCTCACCGACGCCCAGAAGGCAGACCTGCCCCGCGCACTGAAAGGGAACCTCTGCCGTTGCACCGGCTACCGGGCGATCGAAGATGCGATGAACGGTGTCGCCGAGATCGAGGTCGCCCGGCCGGGCCGAGCAGTCGGTGTGAGCGTCGGCGCGCCGGCGGCCACCGAGGTGGTGACGGGCCGCGCCGAGTTCACGATGGACACGGCCATCGACGGCATGCTGCATCTCAAGGTGATGCGCTCACCCCACGCCCATGCCCGCATCGTATCCATCGATAAGACCGCGGCGCTCGCGGTGCCCGGTGTGAATCGGGTGTACACCTGGGCGGATGTGCCGCGCAAGAGGTTCACGACAGCGATACATACCGATCACCTCGTCGATCCAAGCGACACCTACATCCTCGACAACACGGTACGTTTCGTCGGTCAACGGGTGGTCGCGGTGCTGGCCGACACCGTCGCAGCCGCGGAAGCGGGCTGCCGCGCAGTGATTGTCCAGTACGAGGTGCTGCCTGCGGTCTTCGACCCGGAAGAGGCGATGGCCGACGACGCGCCGCCACTGCACGGCTCGAGCGATCCGTTCATGCAAGATCCCGAGCACAACATCCTGCTGGAGATCCACGGGCACATCGGTGACGTCGAGGCGGGGTTCGCCGAGGCCGATGTGATCCACGAGGGCACATACTTTTCACCGCGCGTGCAGCATGCGCATCTCGAGACGCACGGATCGATCGCATGGATGGACGACAGTCGCCTGCACGTGCGCACCAGTTCGCAGTCCCCGTCGATCGCCAAAGGCAAGCTCGCCTATCTCTTCGACCTCCGTCCCGATCAGCTGCGCGTGTTCAGCAAGCGGGTCGGCGGTGGGTTCGGCGGCAAGCAAGAGGTTATATCCGAGGATCTTGTCGCCCTCGCCGCCTTGGACACCGGGCGGCCGGTTTGTCTCGAGTTCACCCGGGAGGAGGAATTCACCACAGCGTCACCGCGACACCCGATGGCGCTCACGATCAAACTCGGCGCACGGGCCGACGGCACGCTCACCGCGTTCCAGGTCCGCAATGTGTCGAACACGGGCGCCTATGGCAACCACGGTGGCGAGACCCTGTTCGCAGGTGGGGCCGCCATGGCGATCTATCGCTGCCCCAGCAAGAAGTTCGACGCCTACTCGGTTTACACCAACACTGTGCCCAGCGGCGCACTGCGTGGCTACGGGATGACCCAGCCCGCATTCGCGGTGGAGTCGGCCATGAACGAGCTGGCGATCGCGCTCGCCATAGATCCTTTCGAGTTACGGCGGCGCAATATCGTGCGTCCCGGTGACGCCCTGATCGCGCTCGACGACGGTCCCGACGACGTCATGTTCAGCGAGGACGGCCTCTCGCAATGCATCGATCTCGTCGATACGGCCCTCCGGCGCAACGCGGACCCGCCGCCACCGGGAGACGGGTGGCTCATCGGCACGGGTGCCGCCAGCTCACTGCACGAGACCGCGCCCCCGACCGACCATCTCTCCGAGGCATGGCTGACCCTCGGCGATGACGGCGTCTACGAGCTTGCCATCGGCACCGTCGAGTTCGGTGAGGGCACCTCGACCGCCCACGTGCAAATCGCCGCCGACCAACTCGGCACCACGCCGTCGCGGATACGCATCGTGCAGTCCGACACGGACCGAACGGGTTTCGATACAGGGGCATTCGCCAGCGCCGGCCTCTTCGTCGCCGGGAACGCGGTACTGCGGGCAGCCGAAGCCCTGCGCGCTCGGATCCTGGCCTTTGCCGCGGCGCATGAGCGGGTCGATGTCGCGTCGTGCTCGATGGACGACGACGGCGTCGTCTGCGACGGCCGCCGCGTGTCCCTGTCCGAGCTGGTCGAGCTGGCGCGTCGGCGCGGCATACGATTGACGGAGGCGCGCAAGGCTTTCGGGTCGCCGCGCAGCGTGGTCTTCAACAGTCACGGCTTCCGCATCGCCGTCCACCGGGTGACAGGTGAGGTCCGCATCCTCTATAGCGTGCACGCCGCCGACGCAGGAATCGTCATCAACCCGGCGCAGGTGCGCGGCCAGATCGAGGGCGGCGTTGCCCAGGGCATCGGCTTCGCGCTGACCGAGAACTTCCACGTCGACGAAAACGGCGTCATGGTCAATCCGAACCTACGCAATTACCGCATCCCGACCTATGCCGATATTCCCCGCACCGAGGTGCTCACTGTCGACTCGACCGATTCTGTCGGGCCGATGCATTCGAAGGGCATCGCGGAATGCTGCATCAACCCGGTGGCGCCTGCACTGGCCAACGCACTCGAGGATGCGACGGGGGTCCGATATCGAGCGCTGCCGTTCACGCCGGAGCGCATCTACCGCCGGCTCGACGAAGACACCGGTTTCAGTGCGGGCTGAGCCGTGAGGAGATCGTGATGGAAGCCGGAGAAGTCACCGATAGTGCCGCGACTGTCATCATCGGCCACAAGGTACGCGCCGGTTTCGGGCAGGCCTTCAAAACCTGGCAGCAGGAGGTGAACGACGCGGCCTCCGGTTACGCCGGATTCCTCGGCGCCGAGATCGCCGCCCCGACCGCCGCGCAAACCGAATGGGTCGTGGTCTACCGCTTCGATACCGTCGCCCACCTGCAGGCCTGGATAAACAGCGCCACCCGTCAGGACTTTCTCGACAAGGGCAGGCAATACTTCGACGGCCCCGCCACCCAGCAAGTCATCAGTGGCGGCACGCGACCTACGGATCCGCTCGTCACAGTTGTCGTCACCCACCGCGTAAATCGCGACAGCGTCGCCGATTTCGTTGCGTGGCAGCAGCACCTGGCCCAGGAGGAGGCCAAATTCGAAGGCTTCCGCGGCAGCGAGCTCTTCCGTCCCATCGAAGGCATTCAGGACGAATGGACCGCGCTCTACCGTTTCGACACCTCTGCGAACCTGGCCAGGTGGCTCACCTCGAACCGGCGCCGGGAACTCCTCGCCGAGGGCGAGAAGTTCAGCGACTTCGAGTTGCGCACCATCGACAATTCGTTCGGCAGCTGGTTCGCCTTCGACGAGAACGACAACACCGCTCCGTCGGACACCAAGACGGCCATCGCGGTCTGGGTCGGTCTCTACCCGACCGTCGTGCTGCTCACCCTCGCGCTGTCGCCGTTGAAAATGCCGCTGTGGCTGGGGCTGCTCATCGGCAACCTGCTGTCCAGTTTCATCATGAGTTTCTTCACCATGCCGTACTACGTGAACCGGCTGCTCGAGCGGTGGCTGCGGCCACCTTCGGACGCGCCGGCCGTGAAGACGAACCTCCAGGGCCTCGCAGTTGTCGCCGCACTCACCCTGACCTGGGTTGCCATCTTCTATGTAGTGACCAGGCAGCTCTGGTCCCTCCCCTGACCGGGCGGGTACCCGCTATCGACCGGCGAGTGGTGCAGGCCCGGTCGGTGCAGGAATCGGGGCAAGCGTGTTCAACAGGCGCGGTGACACGTAGCACCCTCAGCAGCTCGACTCAGCCAGTACCGTCGGATCTCGCTTCATTCCCGGCGAGCCCATTGACGAGCAGATCCGCGCCGGCGGTCGTCCTAGTGGTCGCCACCTGTACCCCGGTGCCGCCGACAAAGGGGGCGAATGACGTTGTCTCTCTGAAGGAAACCGCGCCCAGGTGGTGGTTCGGGCTCTCGGTGTACATCGCAGGCTCGCCGTCGAGCCGCGATCCGCTCGACCAGACCCGCACCGTGCCGTCGCCGCCGATCATGCCCGTGATGATGCTTTTCGCCCCGCCCTCGGCGCCGGCCACCCACCCTGTCGAGAGCGTGACACCGCCACGGTAGTTCTCGTCGAAGGCCAGGAAATCCGAGGTCACCTTCGGCTCACCCGGACGACCGGAATGCGGCTCTGTCGTGCCTTTCGCCGCCGAGCACGCTGGGCTCCGTGCTGCGGCTGGCGTCGGGTGCGGGTGGCATCTCGAGCACCAGATCACCGGATTTCCCCATCGTGACCGCGATCGCGTACCGCGATGCCGGCGGGATGACCAGACGCGTGCCGTCGCCGTCGACCGGCAGGTCGACCTCGGAGAAGGGGACGCCGCCTTGGCCGACGATGGCGAACTTCGGATGGTTGCCGGTCGCCGTTTCGGTCAGCATGACGGGGATATAGGCCATGTCGCTGATGTTCGCCAGAACTCATATCTCGGTCTGACCCGGTTTCAGCTTCAGTGCGGGCTGGAACTGCCCGTTGATCGTGAACTGCACGTCGCGCTGGTTCTCCGGTAGCGCGAGATCCGCGGGGACCGAGATGGGCGGCCGCGACGTAGGACCGCTGATGAAGCTCTGCAGGTTGCTCGGCACGAACTGGTTCTGACCACGGTGGTTTGCCGGCGACAGTGGCCCGCTGTACCAGTTGGTGACATACCGGGAGCCGTTCGTCGTCTCCGCGAAGTTCACCGGGGCCAGACTCGGCCGGTATGTGCCGTCGGCAAGCTGCGATCCCTCCGGAGGCTTCAGCGTGCTCACGTACTGCGGCCGATTCGGGTCGTTCAACTGGTGGCGTAGATGTCGATCCGCAGCCGATGGCCCGGTTGCAGTACACCGTCGGTGGCGGCGAGACCGATTTCGAGGATGGTCGGCTCACCGGGCGGTGAGGCCCTTGGCCTATAGCGGGTAACTGCAGCGTCTGACATAGGTGGACGACACTGGCTTGTGCCACATCACGAGAATCCGAGCAGCTCCACCAGCCGGTCGAGCTGCAGCTCGAACAACTCGGACCGATCGGCGAACGTGTCGCGGCCGTACATGTCGAACACATCGAAGCTCACCGCACCGAACATCGCACTCCATACCGTGATCCCGCGCGAGAACAGCCAGTCCGGCGCATCCAGCTCGAACTCCACTCGAATCTGCGCGAAACTCGCTGCCAGCGCGGGAGATACGGTGACAGGCTCGGAAGGCTCGGTGAGCAGTCCGCCGCGATAGGCCTGACCGTAGATCTGCAACAGCGCGGCGATCACCCGAACTCCCGGAGAGACGGTCTGTTCGGCGGGCGCGTCGTAGCCCGGAACCGGCGTGCCGAAAAGTAGCCCATACCATGCAGGTTCGGCGAGCGCCCAGGCGCGCACGGTCCGGCCGACCACCCGCAGCCGCTGCGCCGGGTCTTCGGGGGCTGCCGCAAGCGCCGCGTCCACAGCATCGCCCAGCGCGTTGTAGCCCTCGACGACGAGCAGGGTGAGCAGCTCATCTCGGCTGCGCACATACCGGTATACCGCCGAGGACACGACACCGAGGTCGCGCGCCACCGCACGCAACGACAGCGCGGCGGCGCCGTCGGTCGCCAGATGTTCGCGGCCGATCCGGACAATATCGGCCATAGTTTGGGCGTGGGCGCGGGCGCGGGGAGTAGTCGGCACGACTCCACCGTGCATTTTCTAGAGAGCATTGTCAACAACCGTGAGCAATGCTCTTGACAATGCAGTGCGACTGCCGCATTCTTTCAGGAAATAGAGAGCATCGCTCTCTAAAGAGAGTGAGGGAGCCAATGACCGAACTGCACGTCGTCACCGGAGCTGGACCTACCGGCGCCACCATCGCCGAGCACCTGGCCGCCGCGGGTAAGCACGTGCGGTTGCTCACCCGCTCCGGCAGCGGGCCCGAGCATAACCTTATCGAACGGCGCGCAGTGAACGTGACACTGCCCGAACAGCTTTCGGGCCAATTCGACGGAGCTACCGCCATCTATCACTGCGTGGGCGCCTCGCGCTACGCCGCGAAGACATGGCAAGCCGAGCTGCCCCCCACCGAACAGGCGGTCATGGACGAGGCCGGAAAGGCCGACACCGTGGTCGTTTTCGCCGAGAATCTCTATTCCTACGGCAAGGTCGAGGGCCCCATTACCGAAACCGGGCCCCGCGATGCCGATTTCGGCAAGCCCGCGGTCCGGACCCAGCTGGTGCGGGCGCGGGCGGCCCACGCCACCCCGACGGTGAGCGTCGCGGCCTCGGACTTCCTCGGCCCTTACGTGCGCGCCTCGGTGGCGGGCGAACAACTCTTCACCCCCATCCTCGCCGGCAAGAAGGTGCAGGCGCTCGGCAAACTCGACGTCCCGCACTCCTTTACCTACGTTCCCGATCTCGCCGCCGCCATGATTCGGGCGGCCGCCGACGAATCGGTCTGGAACACCTTCCTGCATGCGCCGACCGCGCCGCCGATCACCCAGCGCCAACTCATCGACGCCATCGCCACCGCCGCCGGTGTCACCGTACCCAAGGTGTCCGCCGCGCCGATCACCGCGATCCGACTGTTGGGCCTGTTCAGCGCGCAATTGCGCGAGCTCGCGGAAGTGAGCTACCAGGTCGCGCACCCGTTCGTACTCGACTCCAGCGACAGCCAGCAGCGGCTGGGCCTGCACCCCACTCCCCTCGACAAGGCCGTCGCCGCCACCGTCGCCTGGTGGAAAACTCAGCTGTGAAATGTCACTGCCCGCTCATATCCACCCCCTGACAGCCCACAATCGGCCGTAACCTACCCAGTAGTAGTGTTAGCGGTGTCACTGGCGACACCGATCGAGGAGCACCATATGGACCAGCGAGAGACGGATTTCGACGTACTCATCGTCGGTTCAGGATTCGGCGGCAGCGTGACCGCGCTGCGGCTGATCGAGAAGGGCTACACGGTCGGCGTGCTCGAAGCCGGTCAGCGCTACGCCGATAGCGAACTGCCCGAGACCAGTTGGGACCTGCGGAAGTTCCTGTGGGCGCCCAAGCTCGGCTGCTACGGCATCCAGCGCATCCACCCGCTGCGCAATGTCCTCATCCTCGGTGGTGCGGGCGTCGGTGGCGGGTCGCTCAACTACGCCAACACGCTGTATGTGCCGCCGGAGCCCTTCTTCCAGGATGCGCAGTGGCGCGACATCACCGACTGGCGTGCCGAGCTCACGCCGTATTACGAACGCGCGCAGAAGATGCTCGGCGTAGTGCGCAATCCGCACATGACTCCGGCCGACGAGATCTTCAAGGAGGTGGCCGAGGATCTCGGCGTAGGCGACACCTTCGTGCAAACTCCGGTCGGCGTGTTCTTCGGTGAGCCGGGCAAGGCCGTGTCGGACCCGTATTTCGGCGGTGTCGGTCCTGAGCGCACCGGCTGCCTCGAATGCGGTGAATGCATGACCGGCTGCCGGCACGGAGCGAAGAACACGCTCGTCAAGAACTACCTGTATCTCGCGGAAAACGCAGGTGCGCAAGTGATTCCGATGACGACGGTCACCGAACTGCGCCCGCTGCCGGACGGCACCTGGGACGTCGCGACCGAACGCACCGGCGCGTGGGTGCGCAAGCGTCCCGCGACCTACACCGCGCGTCAGGTCGTCCTGGCCGCAGGCACCCTCGGCACCCAGAAGCTATTGCACTCGATGCGCGACAAGGGTGTGCTGCCCGACCTTTCCGATCGACTCGGCGAACTCACCAGGACGAACTCCGAATCCATCGTCGGAGCGGCGACCAAGAAGGTCACCCCTGGTGTGGATTTCACCAAGGGCGTCGCGATCACCTCATCCATCCACCCCACCCACGACACGCACATCGAGCCGGTCCGCTATGGCAAGGGCTCCAATGTGATGGGCCTGATGCAGACGCTGATGGTCGACGGTGGCGGCCGGATGCCGCGCTGGCTGCGGTTCCTCGGCGTCGTGTTGCGCAACCCGCTCACCCTGCTCACCTTCCTCAGTGTGAAGAACTGGAGTGAGCGCACCATCATCACGCTGGTGATGCAGCACCTGGACAACTCCATCACCACCTACACCAAGCGCGGCCTGTTCGGCCGCAAGCTGACCAGCAAGCAGGGCCACGGCGAACCGAACCCGACCTGGATTCCGGCGGGCAACGATGTCACCCGTCGGGTCGCCGAGAAGATCGGCGGCATCGCGGGCGGCAGCTGGGGCGAGATCTTCAATATCCCGTTGACCGCGCACTTCTTGGGCGGTGCACCGATCGGCGCCGACCGCGAAACCGGTGTCATCGACGCCTACCACCGGGTGTACGGCTATCCGACCCTGAGCGTCGTGGACGGTGCCGCGGTGTCGGCGAATCTCGGTGTCAATCCCTCGCTGACGATCACCGCGCAGGCCGAACGCGCCGCGGCCTATTGGCCGAATAACGGCGAACAGGACACCCGCCCGGCGCAAGGCCTTGCCTATCAGCAGATTTCGCCGGTGGCGCCCACGAATCCTGTCGTGCCCGCAGGCACGCCGACCGCGCTGGTGCTGCCGATCGTCGAGATCCGCGGTGGCCGCAGCGCAGCCGACGAGAGTGCGACCGCCTGAATCCGCGCTCAACCAGGGGGCGCGATCTTGGTGATGACGATCGAGCCTTCGCGGTCCGCCACGGTCACGATCTGTCGATAGGTCCGCACGGTCGAATTGGGGCGACTCTCGGTGATCACCACATCGAATCGGCCATCACTCATCGGCACGATCAGGACACAGTGCTGACTGCCGGGCGGAATCGACGCGATACCCGCGTCGATCACCTCGATCTTCGGCACCGCCGCGTCCGGTGTGGTGAGTGCCCGCGCCGCCTGCCCCGAACGCTCCACGTAGTAGGCGTGCTGGAACGCCAGAATCACTTCCGGCCCGGTCGCGCTCGAACCGATACCGTTGCCGCGCACCAGCTGTTCGGTCCGGGTCGCCTCACACCCGGGCCGACCGCCGAGTACCGGATCGATAACCGTCGCGGACTGACGCGGGTCGGTCACCGCGGCGCTGTAGACCAGCACAATCGCCGCTGTCGCCAATGACCCACCAATCGCGAAAGCGCCGAGCCACCAGAATCGCAGCGGTCCGTGGTGCGCGCGATCAGCGCGCCGCCGCGAGCGGCGTTGACGGCTGAGGCTCTGCCGTGGGTCCACACGCTGTGGCGGCTGGAGCCGCTGTGGCGGCTCCAGCCGCTGTGATATGTCGAGGCGTTGCGGCAGCTCCGAGGAGATCATGCCCGGCCACAACGGCACGGCCGATGCCCTACCCCGGCCGTGCCGCGCCGCGATATGGCCGCCGGACCCGGATGTGTTCGACGACGACATACTTTCGCCGCACCCCCTTCGCCGACGCCCGTGGGCAAGCTCGGGTTTCCTATGAATGCCGTTGTGCAATAACAAGATTGCACACCTTTGCCATTTATGCGACCGAATGACCGATAGATAGCCGAAACGTGCACCAGTTATCTTCTGGCACACAATGTTTCGGTTACTCCATGCCAACCGCACACGGCCGGAAGGGGATGCCGGGTCGCCCTCAGAGCAGGCCGCGTTGCCGCAGGTCGGAAACGTACTTGTGGATCAGCGACTGCGACAAGTGCGGAATATCGTTGTCGGGGCCGATGTTCGCGGCCTGCACCGCGGCGGCGAAGCCCTTGGCCGGAATCACCGATCCATCGATGGGCAGGCTGGGCCGGCGATAGGCGTGCAGCAACGGCAACAACGAGGCCTGCCGCTGCCACTCGGGTAGACCCCGAAGCGCAGTGTCGAAGCGGGCGAACCACTCTCGATAGTCCTCGATCCGCTGGATCGGGTGACCCGCCTCGATCAACCAGTCGACGAATACGTCGAGCGAAACACCGTCGTCGTGCGGGTTCAGGACATCGAAGGTCTGGAAGCCCGCAGTGACCTGCGCGCCGAGAGTGGCGATCGCCTCGGCGGTGAAGTCGGCAGGCAGGCCGTCGTAGTGCGCCCGCTGCCGAACGCCGTCGGCAGCTGTCTCGTAGAAAGAATACGGCGCGATGCCGGTGACAAGCAGGCTGATCAGCAAGCGCGTGAACATGTCGGGCACGTTCAGCTGACCTGCGTAGCGACTGTGGGCCAGGATCATGTCCGACCGGAAAACGGCGACCGGTAGGCCGCAGCGGTCGTGCGCTTCCCGCAGCAGCACTTCGCCCGCCCATTTGCTGTTGCCGTAGCCGTTCGCGTAGCTATCGTCGACGACGCGCACTGGACTGATCTCGCGGATGTCGCCGTCTTCCTCGAAGATCGCGGGTGGGATCTGAGCGGCCACCGCGACGGTCGAGAGATAGTTGACGGGCTTGAGCTGTGTGGTGATCGCCAGGCGAACGAGTTCCGCGGTGCCGACGACATTGGGCCCGAACAACTGGCTGTAGGGCAAGACATGATTCACCAGCGCGGCTGGATGCACGATCAGGTCGACGCTGTCCGCGAGACGATGCCACGTCGCATCGTCCAAGCCCAGATTCGGTTCTCCGATGTCGCCTGCGAGAACCTCCAGGTTCCGGCTCGCCAAATCCCGAAAATGCCCGAGCAGTCCGGCGTCGCCGCTGTCGAACGCCTCTTCGAGCCGTGCACTCGCCGCCGCCGCGTCCCGCCCCCGGACGAGACAGATCAGCGTGCCGCCGTTTCGATCCAGACGTTCCAACCATTCGAGGCAAAGAAACCGACCCAGATACCCGTTCGCCCCGGTCAGCAGAACCGTGCGGGCGGCGGCGGCGCGCGGGAGATCCCGTGCCGCAGTGAGGGTTCGGACGTCGATGAACTTGTTCAGTGTGAGGTCACGGGCTCGGGCTCGGTCGGCCCCGGAACCGTGCACAGCAGCGAACGTCGGACGTTCGGCCGCGGAGTTCTTCGCTGCCTCGATGTACACCGCCAGCTCATGGAGATCGTTGGCCGGGCTGAGGATGACGCCGACCGGCACCTCCACGCCGAGGATCTCCTGCAGCAGATTCGAAAAGGACAGTGCAGCAAGGGAATCGCCACCGAGATCGGTGAAGTGCACGTCGGGCCGCAGATCCGTGGTTGCGCAGCCGAGCAACGCTCGCGCCGCACGACCGATGGTATCGAGCACCGGCTGGTTCGCCGCCTCGCGCCGCAGCGCGAGCAATTCGTGCGCCTGTCCTTCGGCAAGGTCGGCGTACAGTTGCTGGAGCCGCCCCCCGTAGCGCTCGGTGAGCGCGAGCCGCAACAACTTACCGATGCCGGAGAGCAAGCCGTTGTCGGTGGTGAACGGCGCGGTCTCGATGAGGAAATCGCGTGGAATCTCGTAGGAGTTCAGATTGCCGTCCTTGGCGATCCGTTGCAGCGACTCGGCCAGTGGCACTTTCAGTGCATCCGGGTCGGCGGCGGCGAGTGCGTCCTCGGTAGGAACGATCACCGCAAGCAGGTAGGCGCGTTCGCTGCTGCCGTAGACGAAAATCTGGCGGATCAGCGGACTATTGGCGAAGACGGCCTCGAGACGCGAAACGGCCACGAACTCACCCTGCGACAGCTTCAGCACGCTGTTGCGACGATCGACATAGACCAGCTCATCCGGTCCGAGCTCGGCCACAATGTCACCGGTCCGGTAGAAGCCGTCGGCGTCGAAGACCTCCGCGGTGACCTCGGGCCGCTTGTAATACCCGGGAATCATGGTCGAGGTCTTCAGCAGCAATTCGCCTCGCGGATGCGGCTGATCGGTATGGAAGTAGCCGAGTTCGGGCACGTCGACGAGCTTGTAGTCGAGCACCGGTGGCCGCCGCACCTGGTTGTCGATCACGAGACCGCCGCCCGCCTCCGTCGAGCCGTAACCGTCGTGCAGATCCATGTCGAGCAGCGACTCGATGAAGACCTTCATCTCCGCGGCCAGCGGTGCGCTGCCGCACACCACCGTCATGAGGCGGCCGCCGAAGAAGTCTTGCCGCAGTTGCGCTTTGACCTCGTCGTCGAGCGCCGCGGGGTCGACGCCCGGTGCGGAGCGGCGGTCCATCTCGCTCTGGTAGCGCTGAAACACCATCTCGCACAACCGCGGAACGAGAAACAGCTCCGTCGGTCGCGCCAGCGCGATGTCGTCGAACAGCGTCGAAATATCGCTCTTGGCGGCGAAGTAGGCGGTGCCGCCGCGGGCGAGCACCCCGAATAGGGACATGCGCCCCGCGACGTGGCTCATCGGCATGTAGTTGAGATTGATCGCGGACACCGGCGGCGCGCCGCGCCACATCGCCGAGACCAGCCGGTCGGTATACACCGCGCCTTTCGGCGTGCCGGTGCTTCCGGAGGTGTAAATGAGCAAGGCCAGCGGATCGTCCTCGGCCTCGGGGACGACGAGCGGGGCCTGCGGGAGGGCGCGCCCCTGTTCGAGGACGGTCTGCAGTGTTTGGACGTGCACCGTGCTGCCCGCACTCGCGAGCCGTCGGCGTGCGGATTCGAATGCGTCTTGCTGGTCGTCGTCTTCGGGGTGGTAGTCGAAAACGATCAGTCGCTGTGGCGATGTGCTTGCCAGAATGCAGTCGACGGCGGTCTCGAGATGTTCCGGAGTCGCCGCCAGAATGCGCGGGGCCGTCTCCGCGATAATGGCAGTCAGTGGGGAGACGGCCGCGCTCGCCTGCAACGGGACGACAACCGCGCCCAGATGCACACAGGCCAGATCGATCGTGGTGTAGTCGCGGCTGGTGAACCCCAGTATCGCCACGAAATCACCGGTGCACAAAGGCTGTTCGGAATCGTGGTGCCATGCGCTCGCCACGGCGGCCGCCCGCTCCCACAGTTCGCCATAGCTGACGGTCTCGAAAACGGGCAGCAATCGCAGCGAACGACGGCCCGACGTGGCATCCACGGTGGGCTCGACGGCGCGCTGTCCGAGTGCCGGACGGTCGGCATAGGCCTTCATGATCGCTGCTATGAGCTGCGCAAGGCACATGTCGGGTTGCCGAATCGCTTCGGTGACGGTGTCGATCGGCTGCGCGTCGCGAATCTGCTGCTCGGCCGCATACAAGTCGGCGATACGTCGCATCAGCCGCTCGCGCGTGTCGGGTGCCATGGCCCGCCTCCTAGGGTCGTTGCTCAACCTTCGGTCGCTTCGTGCACTCACAACAGACACCTTTGTCCAGAAATACGTTAGCGTAGCTAAGTATTCCAGGATGGGCGCGGATCCGGCAATGGGCGAAATCGGCGCCGGTCGCGGCACCCGCGCTCAACGACGCTCTCGGTGTCGCTCCTGTGTCGATCATCGCCGGCGTCATGTTGCTCTGGTACATCGTGCTTCAGCGTCGGCAGCGCCTGTCCGAACGACACCCTGACATGCCGGTGCGTTCGGAGGCCGCGGGTGTCATCGAGTGGACGATCCTGTTCATCCTGATCGGCATCAGCATATTCTGGATCGCCACCGACTACGCGACGGCGGTCGGGCGATCACGAGCCCAGCAGGCGGCGTCCGAGATCCCCACCAGCGCAGGGATTGTCGTCTACAGCGAAAAGGACCTCCATCTCTCGGGACCCGACGTGCGGAAAATGGAATGCGGTCCCGAAAGCTCGGCCTACCGCTTCCGCTACGACGGGCTGGTGTTGCTCGCCCACATCGGTGACCAGTACGTCCTCCTGCCACGAACCTGGCCGGACCGACTGGGCGCCGCTGTCGTTCTCCCCGCATCCCCTCCGGGCGCGGTGCGATTCGAATTCCGGCCGGCAGTCGACCCGGCGTCGGACAGCTGCAGGTAATCTGCGCTCAGCCGCCGACCACTGTGTCACAGCGGCGGAAGTTCGAGATTCTCACGGAAAGTAGCGCCGAGATAGTCGCTCCCGACGATGCCTCGGCGGCGCAGTTCGGGGAGCAGTCCGTTGGTGAGGAAGTCACGGGTCCGTGGGTCCGCGAGACCGCCCAACGAGATGACGTCGAGCACTCCTGCCAGGTACCGCTCCTCGATCGCGTCGGCGAGCTGCTCCGGAGTGCCTGCAGCGGCCCAGTGTCCGGTGTCTTTCGAAGCGATGATCAACTCGCGCAGAGTCCGGCCCGAAGCCGCGAGCTTGGTGAAGATCTCAACGCGCCCACGCCGGCGGTTCACCGAGGTCACCGCGGGCAGCAGGTGCGGTGGGATGGGTTTGTCCAAGGGGAGTTCCGAGAGGTCGATGCCGCCGCCGAACATGTCGGCCAAGCGGATTCGACCCGCGTCGAGATCGGTGGCTTCGGCGTCCTCGCGGACCAATCGGCGCACCTCATCTTCGGTCGCGCCGTAGGTGGCATGGAAAGAACTCATGATCAACGGCAATGCCTCGGCGCGGCCGAGTTCGGTCGCGCGGCCGCGCACCGTTTTCGTATAGGTGATGGCATCTTCGAGCGTGGGCAGTGAGGTGAACACGACTTCGGCGAACCGAGCGCCGAGCTCGATACCGCCTGCCGACTGACCCGCCTGGAATTGCACAGGCCGCCGCTGCGGCAGCGGCGGGATGTTGAGCGGCCCTTTCACCGTGAAGTATTGTCCCGTATGGTCGATTGGCCGCACGCGCGTCGCGTCGAGGACCACGCCGCCGTGCCCGTCGGGCGTCAACGCGCCGGCGTGCCAGCTGTCGAACAGCGCGTTGACCACCTCGAGGGATTCGGTTGCCCGCGCGTACCGCTCCTCCGGTGTCGGCAGGTCCTGGTCACCGTAGTTCTCCTCGCCGACCGACGACGTGACGACATTCCACGCCGCACGACCGTTGCTCACGTGATCGAGCGTTCCGAACAGTCGCGCCAGGTTATATGGGTGATGGAAGGTGCTGGTCACGGTGGCGATCAGACCGACGTCCGTGGTCACCGAACTCAATGCGGACAGATAGATCAGCGGCTCCTGCGCGCCGATCGCGCCTTGGGCACCGAAGCTGAGCAGATCGGCGGCGAAAAGGGCATCGAACTTGTTGGCCTCCGCGATCTTCGCGATCTCGATCGAAGACACGGCAGTCGACTGCCCTGGATCTATGGCGGCCGCATACACACTCACGGCACCACTGACTCCGGTGACCGTCTTCAGCGTCCGGCGTCGGACAGCACTCATTGTCTCTCATCCCGTCACGAAATCGACAGCGACTCCCGTGCTCTGTCCGTTCACGCGAACACGGGAGCCCGGTCGCCGGCACAACCCGGCGCCCGTCCGAGTCCAGCACTCGTCGTGCTCTGCGGCGACGGTTCGGATCAGCGGAATTAATTTCGCCGTACGTAGAACACGGGTGACCGGATCTCCGAATGGGTACAAACCCATTACGACCCAACGCAAGTCGGCACCGCGACGGTCCACGACCGGCACCGGGCCGACCGGCCCCGATCCACCTGTCCAGGGTGTCCGCACCCCAACGGCGCGAGGCGGACACCCGCTCGGTGGCCATGTTGCGATCCGACTGTGAGCGGACCAGTGGCATAGCCCACACCTGGCTCTCGTAAACCCGGGCCCCCAGTCTTCGCGCAAGATTTGCCATCACTACCGGAATTGCCTGGTAGACACGCCATTCCAGCCCTGACCGTGTTGAGTCACGGATACCCCTGCGGTGGAAGGCATTTCGCATCGACTTACGCGATCACACCACCATCGGAACTTTCTCGTTGCTGCGGCCGACCCATACAACGCACTTCGAACCCTGACCGAAAGTGCACTGGTCGAACCAAACCCAGTACCGATCGACGGCACCGCATGCCGTTGCAGATCTCTCGGTCGAACCGGACCGAGAAAGCCCGAGAACAAGAAACGAGAAACTGTGAACACTGTCTCCCGAGCAGCGGCGATTGCCGTATTGGCAATCGCCGCGACGGGCGTCACTGCCGGTATGGCAGCGGCCGCACCCGCCGAGTCTCCCGCACCGGTGGCAGCGCCCTCCTTCGGCAACGAGAACACCGATGTCCTTGCCGCCGTCCACGGTACGGAGCAGGTGACACCGAATACCGGCGGTGTGGATCGGAATGCGGAAATCGACAAGGCGGTCGAGACGGTCACCGAGGCGTTCAACCACGCCAGCGCGGACGGCCGCATGGTCGGCACGGTCGCGGGCGTCGTCGTCGGCTGCCCGCTCGGCGCGGTAACCGGCGGCACGCTGACCGTGCTCACCACGGCCGGCGTGCTGACTCCGATCGGTGTGGTCGGCGGTTGCATCCTCGGCGGTCTCACCCTGGGCGGCCTCGGCGGCACCATCGGAGCCGCAATCACCGGTCTGCCCGCGCTCGCCACCACCGCGAACGAGCAGTACAACGCGCTGCATGCCAAAGGGTTCGTCGCCGCGCCGATCGACACACCGGCTCCTTAGTCCTCGGCCGGCCGCCGACGGCGGCACGGCTTCCGCACCACAGCTGGAAACGAGCATTGTCATGAAATACCCCACTCGGGCAGCCACCGTCACCGCACTGACCGCCGTCGCCGTTGCGATCGCTGCGGGCACCGCAGGCGCCGATCCGGCGCAGGCACCCGACGCCGACACGGTCTCCGTCGAGGTCATGCCCGGTGTCGAATTCACCGGAGCGGCGTCGGACAATTCTTCCGTCCTCAACACGCCGATCGGGTCGGTCACGATGCGCGACGGTCAAGTCGCGGTGCAGGATGCAGCCCAACGGCCGATCCTCGGCGCACCGTTGGACACCGCGGCAGGCAGTCCTGCCGAATCGGTGACGGTTCCGGCCGCGCCCATCGCGACCGGTCAGGGCGACCTCCTCACCGACATGAATCAGGCGTGGCACCAGGCAGGCCCGTACACCGGGCTCGCAGCCGGTATCGGCGGCACCGCAGGCGCTTTCGCGGGCATGGTCGTCGGCTGCCCGATCGGCGCGGTCACCCTCGGCAGCATGGCCACCGTCATGTCGGCGGCTGTACTGACCGTGCCGGCCATGATCGGCGGCTGCCTGGCAGGCGCCGGCACCACAGCCGCTTTCGGCGGCATGGTCGGTAGCGTCGCCATCGGTGTGCCGGTGGGCATCGCCGTGGCCGTCGACAAGTACAACCAGATCCAGGCCAAGCGCGCCAACGGAACCGACGCGGCGCCGCAGCTCTGACCACACTGACGGCGCTGGTGCGGTCATCACCGGATGACCGCACCAGCGTGCCTATCCGGATCGCTGTCTCAGCAGTGATCCTCCAGTCCTCGTCCGCATCGGTCGCGCACCACTGGGTGTGACACATCGACGCGGCACTCGACCTGCCCCACCAACACCGGTCAGCACCGGAGACCGGGACTCGCGTTGACTACGCTGTTGCGAATGCCCGAATCTGTGCCACTGACGAGGCTCCTCGACGACGCGGGTCTGCTGTCGCTCGAGCACCGGCTCCACCTCGAAGATGTGCTCGGCGCACACGTGTGGCAAGCCGATCTCGATGGACGCCGACTCGAATTCATCGGCGAGCAGCGGTCATTCGAATGCACCGACGTCCACCTGCTCGGCACCGCCGACGCCGAGACGTGGTTGTGGGGATGGGCTAATCCCTGGGGCTATCCGCCGTCACTGATCGAGGCGGCGACGACGGTGCGCGAGTTCGGCTTCCAGTACGGGGTCGCCGAATTGTGTGCGGCGGAAATGCCGATCGCCCTCGCGGGCGCGACACCGGAACCGCACCAGGTGGCCACACTCCTGGCGGACGCCGCGAAGATCGTCTGTGGGCGCTGGAGCTCCTACTGCGGCGTCACCGACGGCACATACGTCGCGTTTCTCGTCGAACATCCGGCGTTCCTGCTGCCGCCACCCACCGCGTCCGGCCTCGCGCGCGTCATGGCACACGGCGTCCGCGCACTGCCGCTGTCAGATCATCGACGCGCCGCACACAGCTACCTGACCCGACGCGGCCTGCGCACCGCATTCCTCGATGACTACGGGTTGCTCGAATTCAGCGGCCACGGTGTCGAGGGTGACATCGAATTCGATGCTTCCGGCCACATCGCAAACCTCGATGTCCGAATGGTCACCGATCGCATCGCACTGCCATCCGGGTCGAACGCACAGTCGGCCCACACGCACTAGGTCCGCGTGCTCCGAGGCGGCGAACCGACCGCAACCTCGACCCACCGGCCGTGCAATTCCGGCAGTCCGTTCTAGGCTGTGACCGTGTCGCTTCAGCCAGGTGCCCAGTTCGCGGGCTATATCGTTCGCGCGCCGCTCGGTCGGGGCGGCAGCAGCGATGTGTATCTCGTCGACGATCCGGCGCGCTCGGGTCGGGCGGTGCTGAAGATTCTCGACCACCCGACGACCGACTTATCCAGTGCGCGACGGCAATTCCGCCATGAGTTCGAGATCGCCGACACGCTGCATCACCCCAATGTCGTGGAGATGCTCGAGTTCGGGGAGTTCCGGGATCAGCCGTGGATGACCTACACCTATCGCGAGGGCGAGCCCGGTTCCGGCCTGCTCCCGCGGCGGCACGAAGAGATCGATCTGGCACGAATGCTTCCAGCACTGGCCGGCATCGCCGCAGGATTGGACTATATCCATCAGCACAACGTGGTGCACCTCGACGTCAAACCCCACAACATACTCATCGGCCCGCAGGGCACGGAGGCGGTGCTGACCGATTTCGGAATCGCGCACCGCCTCAGTGACGATTCGCCGCTCGCCGGACCCGATGGGCTGGTGCCCGTGTCACTCCCGTACGCGGCACCGGAAGTGCTACGCGGCAAGCCGGTCTCCCCCGCGACCGATCAATATTCGCTGGCATGTGCGGTGGTCGAGTTCTTCACCGGACGCCCGCCCTTCCCACTACCGACTCAGTTCGCGATCGCCGATGCGCATCTGTGGGCCATTCCCCCGGACGTGTCGTGGCGACGCCGCTGGATCCCGCACGCGGTCGACTCGATACTGAACAAAGCACTGGCGAAAGATCCGGACGCTCGGTACGACTCGTGCGCGGAGCCTATCCGCCTGATCACTCGGGTATTGCGTGGCATGGAACCGCCGAAACACCGCTGACGAACGCAGTTCCCCCTAATTCCTGCCGATGTCTCGGCGGTGACTGTCGCTGAGGCAGGGCCGGACAAACTGGAAGCCGCAGCAGCCCGACCCCTGCCTACCTCATCCGAAGCGCAGGTAATTTCCACCGCGCCGTGCCCGGACCGTCAACTCCGAGCCGAATCGTGGCCTCACCCGAATCCAACGGCCGGCGCTGTCGCCACCTCATGCCCACGGCGGCCGATGGAAACCTGGCGATGCCGCGGTGATACAGAGTGCGCCGACGCCCTGATCGGACACGGTGAACTCGTACCAATCAGGAGTACGCGCATGGCCGACGATTCCGGATTCGCCGTCGGTGGTGTGGACATTCCAGCCGCGCTTACGCCAGTCCGCTATCACCATGTCGAGGTAAGCGGCAGTCGCGTCCGCGGGCAAACCCGCGAGCCAGTAGCGCACATCGAGGCGGTCGACCTGGTAGACGTTTCCGGCATCGTCGTCGAAGGGCAGGATCAGTTCGCCGTCCATGCCGTGCTGCGGATGTAGGCTGGGCGCGCCCGGCAGAGCGTCGAGCAGGTCGGCGAGGTAGTCACGAATCTGCTCGCGCGCGGTCGACTCGTCCAGCGAGCGATTCCACACAACGGCCCGGGCCACGGGTTCCAATATCGGGAGTAGGCCATCATGAGCAGTGGTCTCGGCCGATTGCGGGAGCTTGTCCCGACTGAGCACGAACCCCTTGCTCATGAAGGTGTCGAAGGTCGAATCGAAGGGCTGCGGGCTATCGATATTCCCGCCGAGCTCGAACCCGATCGTGCCCGCAGGCAGGTCCGGCGACACGCAATAGCGGATGCCGCTGATGGCATCGGCGATGAGCATCACCCGGTTCGGCGAGATCTCGACGTCCGCATCCCAGTTGTGGACCACCGCGTGGCCGACGCCGAGCTCGGCGTAGGTAATCATGTCGCGTGGACGCAGCGGGCCGAACGATTCACCCTCCGGGGCCGTGAATCCAGCGTGGACGGTGCGCAGAAATGCGCGCAGCGGCTCCGGCAGACAGTCGAAGAACGGCGGCTCGTCTGCGCCGAATGTGCTCGGATCCCAACCGATCCGGATAACCGGTGGCTGGTATTCCCCGCGCAGAATGTAGAGCAGTACCCAATCACCGCGCAGCAGGGCTACCCGAACGTCGACGAGGAACTCGTCCAGCACGGCGACAAACCGCGGCAACACGTTGAGAAAGTCCAGATTCCATAGCGCGAGTGCGAGTTCCCGGCGATCCTGCGGCCACGTGGCCCGCGCGATCGCCTGCCACCGAGCAGGCACATGCGCGGCGGCAGGCGATCCGGGCTCGACGAGATCGGCGACCGCTGGTCGTAGTGCATCGATGATCTCGGCGAGGCCGATCTCCTCCATACGAACTCCATCCTTGGGTGCGTGAGGCAGAACCCGGCAGCATACTTCGACGTTCGCCCACGTCCGCCTCCACAGCTGGGAACTCCGCTCGTGCACTCGGCGCAGCGTGTCGGCCTGTTCGGGCAGCAGCTATCGGTTCCGAATCGAGCGCGGCAGGGTCCCGTCCGGTGTCACCAGATCGCAGGCCAGGGCGATCGCTCGTGCATATCCGCCGAAGTGGCCGAAATGAGGTGTCAGGATGGCGATTGCCCCTGCCTTGCAAGCTGTTTGGACCACCAGCGTCGTCGGCATGTAGGTGTCCGATCGGATCGTGAGGATTCCGACGAACACATAGCCCCGCTGATGAGCCAATGTGCCGATCACCTGCTCGTCCCGATGCCGGTTCGGGCCGGTGATATCGAGCTGCAACAGGCCGATTGCCCTGGGTTGCATAAGATCTCCCCTGATCGCTGTTGGTTGACACAGGCTCATCCGCCTACGGTCAGTCGTCGTTCAATACACGTTCCAGGCGTCGGTCCGGCACAACCTCACCCGCACGGACCATCACTCGGAACGCCGACCGCTTCCGGCCACACTCGTCGATCCGACACTCGCTGTGCTCGTGCGCCTCCGGCACCGTGAATGGGACCGTCGGCGATTCATGCTGGAGCCGAAACTGGATGCCGGACACCGTGATCGAGTCATGCTCGTTCGGGTGCTGCTCATCGCCGAGCGGAAGCAGCCACACCATCGCCACGATTCCGCCGCTACAAGCAAGCGCCACCAAGAGTCCACTGACCACTGCCGCATCCATAGGTCACCGCCCGGCGACGCGGTCACGACCTGCTCGGAAATTCGTTGTCACATAGGCGTTCACCGCGCCACCAGATCGCGGGTGGTTCCAACGTGATGACGTAGGCAACCGCAGATATCGTCGCGACTCCGCTGCCCAGATGATCAGCTCCAGGTGTCACAACCGCGTGCGCGCCCGCGTTGTCCCGCGCGGTCAGCAGCCGCATCAGTGGTGCCGCGTTGCGGTGCAGGTCGGCTGCCACCCATTCCACAATCCGGTATCCGCGCTCAACGCAGAACTTTTCGATGGCTGCCCGATGTCGAGCCTGGCTCGCACCGGAAATGTCGGTGCGCAGATAGGCGACCACAACCGTGATGCCATCCCCGGCCGGAAGGCTCCGCACCACTTCCATCGTGCTACTCATAGTCGGATTCGTCGCGGGCACTGACGTATGCCGTAGCTGCCACGCTCGGCAGACACGGCGCCGCGTGCCCGGTGTGATCTCCAAGAATCTCGTACGCCGTATCCTCATTGGCGATCTCAGGTGCGTCTTGATCGCACCTGTACCGCACGGCCACATGACTGGTCGTCATGGTCATCAACATGCCTTCCCCTGTCGTTGGAGGCACTCGGGCCAGGTGGGTGGCCGGCTATCGTTCAGCTGACGAAGAACGACATCGGACAGCGGCGTCCGCCGTTGCACAGATCCGCCGGTTGTGTGGGTTCCCCCTGCGATCGGCTTGGCTCCGAGTGCATGAACAGACTGGCGGGGAGCCGGTGCAAAACTGTCCCGCATCGGGACACTTGTCGCGTTGGCTAGCATTAGGTTGCAAGTTCCGGCGAGAAAGTACACACATGTACGAGGACCAGAACCACGACGACCGAGCGGTTGGCCTTCGGATGCGCGCCATTCGCCGCCAACGCGGATGGTCCCAGCAATTCGTCGGTGATCGAGCCGGCCTCAGCCGAGGTGCTATCGCAAAATATGAGGCTCTCGACCGACCCGTTGATTCGCGAACGACCTTGTACGCGCTGGCCGAAGCTCTCGGCGTGAGGGTCGGCGACTTAACCGGGGAGCATCAGGATCAACTGGACCCGTCGGTCGCGAAATTTCACGCATCGGTGGCAGACATCGAGATTGCGCTGTGGACAACCGGTAATACGACCCCAACCGGGACGGTGCGCACCTTGACCGAACTCGCCACGGTGGCACAGCACGCCGCACAGTTGCGCCGTGCCTGCGATTACGCAGCACTCGGACCCCTGCTGGCCCCATTGCTCACCGACTGCTATCGACACACTCGTGACGCAACCGGCGCCGACCGCGATATCGCATGGGACGTTCTGTCCGCGTCTGCCTACACCGCTTCTGCCGCACTGAAGGCTCGCGGTTACTCGGCTTTGGCGTGGACAGCCGCGCAAGAGATTGAGCGAGCCGCCGAAAACATCGGCGGCACAGCAGGTCCAGCAACAGCAATGTTCACGCGGAGTCAGATTCTCCTCTCCCGGCCAGGCTCCCTGCCCACCGCGCTGGACTACGCAGCGAGCGCCGCGGACCGCCTGGCCCGCGACGTTCGGACACTCGGAGAGATCGAAACCTATGGTCAGCTGCATCTGCAGGCAGGCCTCGTAAGCGCCGCACTCGGCACCGATCCCACCCCGCACCTCGACGAAGCCGACGAGCAGGTCGCCCGGCTCCAGCACGCCAAAAAAGGCTCGTCGATCCTGCGTAACCCCACATTCGGCGCATCAAACGTCACGCTCTGGCGAATGTCGGCAGCCATGGAACTGCGCGAACCCGAGCAAGTGCTGAAATTGGCACCTTGCTTGGCCCCAGAAACAATCAAGGCACCGGGTCGACGTGCCCAATACTTCGTCGAGATCGGCCGAGCTCATGCACAGCGTCGGCACTACCGGGAATCCCTGAATTCCATCCTGCGCGCAGAATATATTGCGCCACAACAAGTTCGGGGGATGAATCATGTGCGCGAGCTGGTGGGGCACATGATGCGATCTGCGCGCCGCGACCTGGCTACTGGCGATCTGGGCCGTCTGGCTCAGCGAGTGGGCGTGGTTCCGATCTAGCTGCACGGGCTGACACGATGGAGCTATGAACGATCAGGGAAACCCCATCCTGTATGTAATCGTCACCGGATCTCCAGCCGCCGCCGACGTAGGAAACCTGGTCGATCTGGCCCAAGCCGACGGTTGGGATGTGTGCGTGATCGCATCACCGGACGGCTATCGGTTCATCGACGCGGATGCCCTGGCTACAAAGACCGGGCATACCGTACGCAGCCACTACAAGGAGCCGGGCGCGCCCGACGTGCTACCGCCTGCCGATGCGATGATTGCGGCACCGATCACCGGCAATTCGCTGGCGAAATGGGCGGCAGGAATCTCCGATACCCTCGCGCTCGGTCTGCTCGTCGAAGCGGTCGGGAAGGGGCTGCCGGTGGTGGCCGTGCCGTTCTCAAATCAGGCCCACCTCGGGTTCCCTGCAATCCAGGAAGCCATCACGAAGCTGTCCGGATGGGGCGTCACGATTGTGGCCAAGGAACCCCACGAACCGGGCGCTGGCGGACGTCAAATCCCGCTGTTCCCATGGAAAGACACCTGGCAAGCCCTCGTGGAGCATCCGAACCGCTCCGGTACGAGCTGACCAGAGATAGGTACGGTCGTCCTCCGGACCCGATATTCGCCACACCATCGAGCAGGCATTGCAAACCCGAACCCCACATGCTTTCGGGTTCGGACACGTCGAATGCCTCGGTGCCGAAACGGGCGATCATCGACAGTTCTCTGGATGCGATTGGCCTCGATGGCCATACCCACCCGACTCGGGACACGACCGCCACAACTCGCGCCATCGAGGGAATTCGCGCAACCCAGCGCTAGCATGGGCGAGCTGGTAACGGTCGATTTGCCGATCCCGAGGTGGTTCGATGACAAGTACTGTTCCACAGCCTGTGGCGCTGGGTGATGATGCCGCCCGGACCCTTGCGAACGCAACCAAAACCGTCCCGCAGATGGAGTCGATCACCCCGCGGTGGCTGGTTCATCTGCTCAATTGGATTCCGGTCGAGGCCGGTATCTACCGGCGCAACCGGGTAACGCATGAGCAGACCGTCGATATTCAGTGCGACAATTTCGACGAGTCCCCGCTGCCGGAAACCTTCATCGACTACGAGAAGCAACCGCGCGAATACCGACTGAAGGCAGTGCACACGATCCTCGACGTGCACACCCGCGTCTCGGACCTGTACTCGAGCCCGCATGATCAGATAGCCCAGCAGTTGCGCTTGACGATCGAAGCGATCAAAGAGCATCAAGAGGGCGAGCTGATCAACAGTCCCGACTACGGGCTGATCGCGAATGCCGCCAAGAAACAGCGGATCCCGACGATCGCCGGACCCCCCACCCCCGACGACCTCGACAATCTGATCGCGCGCGCGTGGAAGGAACCCGGCTTCTTCCTGACGCACCCAGAAGGGATCGCGGCATTCGGGCGAGAATGCACCCGGCGCGGTGTGCCGCCACCGACGGTAAGCATGTTCGGTTCGCAGTTCCTGACCTGGCGTGGGATTCCGATCGTCCCGTCGGACAAGGTGGCGGTCGAGCGCGGCAAGACGAAATTCCTGCTCATCCGGACCGGCGAGACCCGTCAGGGCGTGGTCGGGCTGTACCAGCCGGGACTGGCAGGCGAACAGGGACCGGGGCTTTCGGTGAAGTTCATGGGTGTCGATCGCAGTGCGATCGCGTCGTATCTGGTGTCGCTGTATTGCTCGTTGGCGATCCTCACCGACGATGCCGTCGCAGTGCTAGAGGGAGCCGAGGTGGACAAGTTCCATGACTACGCCCCGTCCTACCGAAGCTGAGCCGCCGGTTCCGCCGTATTCGGCGGATACCGTTGCGGCATCGGCGAGTTCGCTGCTGCCGGACGAAGCCACGTTGAACCGTCTCGCCGCGGAGTTCTTCTCGGCGCTGCCTTCGGCGGCGCGTGGGATCGAGTTTCCCGGCATCACGTCGCCAGACATCGCCACACCCGATTTCGCGTCGCCGGGTATCGCGACGCTCGGTGTCGCGGAGCCAGGAATGACGTCGTCGAGCGCCGCCGTTCCGGCCGCACCACCTGCGGCCGGGCGCTCGGCAGCCGGTCCAGCCGCAGGTGGTACCTCGGCAGCGAGTCCATGGATGGCCAGTCCGTCGGCAGCCGATCGGCAGGCATCGGTGCCACCCAACTCGCCCACACAGGGCGTCCCACCCGGAGGACCCACCCCGGATCCGACGGTGCCTTCCTGGCAGACAGAGGTGCCCGCCAACCCGGCGGGCCGACCGCCGACCTCGGCACTGACCGGTGCAGATGTGTACACCGACCAGTTCCTCCCCGACTTGCCCACGCTGAGCAATTCCCCCAGGCTGCCACCGTCGACTGGTCCCGCACTGTCGGCCGAACCGAGCTTCTATTTCCTCGACCGGCCAGAAATCGCTGCACCACAGGCCAATTCGCAGTTCTACTTCCTCGACGAAGGTCTCAGGGCCTCGCCCGATCGACACCCGCCCTTCGACGTGTACGCGGTGCGCAACGACTTTCCGATTCTGCGTGAACGGGTGAACGGACAGCCGCTCGTCTGGTTCGACAATGCCGCCACCACGCAGAAACCACGATCGGTCATCGAGCGACTCACATATTTCTACGAGCACGAGAACTCGAACATCCATCGCGCCGCACACGAACTGGCCGCCCGCGCGACCGACGCGTATGAGCAGGCCCGCGACATCGTGGCCCGGTTTCTCGGCGCATCCTCCGCGGAGGAGATCATCTTCGTCCGCGGCGCCACCGAAGGCATCAATCTCGTCGCCCAAACCTGGGGCCGCAAGAACATTCGCGAGGGCGACGAGATCGTCATCTCGCACCTCGAGCACCACGCGAATATCGTGCCCTGGCAGATGCTCGCCGGCGAGACCGGCGCGGTGCTGAAGGTCATCCCAGTCGATGACAGCGGGCAACTGCTGCTGGACGAGTACACAAGACTGCTGTCCGATCGCACGAAACTTGTCTCGGTAGCGCATGTTTCGAATGCCCTCGGCACGATCACGCCGGTCCACGAGATCGTCGCGGCCGCGCACCGAGCCGGTGCCGTAACGCTCGTCGACGGAGCGCAATCGGTGCCGCACACCAGGATCGATGTGCGATCGATCGGCGCCGACTTCTTCGTGTTCTCCGGCCACAAGCTCTTCGGCCCCACTGGAATCGGCGTGGTGTACGGCACTTCTTCGGTGCTACAGGATGTTCCGCCATGGCAGGGCGGCGGAAACATGATCAGCGACGTCACCCTGGAACGTTCCCTCTTCCAACCGCCCCCCGGCCGCTTCGAGGCAGGCACCGGAAATATCGCCGACGCGGTCGGGCTCGGCACGGCCATCGAGTATGTCGAAGGCATCGGCATCGACAATATCGCCCGGTACGAACACGATCTTCTCGCCTATGCGACGTCCCGCGTCGCCGCGGTGCCGGGCGTTCGCCTGGTCGGGACCGCCGTCGAAAAGGCCAGTGTGCTGTCGTTCGTCATGGACGGATATCAACCACTCGAGATCGGAAAGGCATTGAACGAGAACGGCATCGCGGTGCGCGCCGGGCATCATTGCGCTCAACCCATACTTCGGCGCTTCGGACTGGAAGCGACCGTCCGTCCCTCGTTCACGTTCTACAACATCTGCGAGGAAGTCGACCGCATGGTGGCCGTCCTCGAACGGCTGGCCCGCGCACGTCGCTGAACCTCCGCGATACCACGCTGGTCGATGGCTACTGGGCTGGTTCCCGCAAAACCCGGGACGCGAGCGCCCGTTGCCGACGATGCTTGTCTCCAACTGATGACATCTGCCGGATTCGTCCACCGGGATCGGGTCGACGCCGGGACCGAGTTCAGGGTGACGTGGTCGGATCGATCTCTGGAAGGGCCTCGACCCCCATAAGGATCGAGTTTCAAAGCTAGCCGCGCAGGAGGACGGCACGAGCGGTAGCCAGGCGTTCGGTCTCGTTGCGTGGTGAGTGATTGCCCGATACCTCGTCGGCCCATTCGAGCAATTGATGCAGGTAAGGGTCGGGCACAGCCGTAGCGATGCGGGGGCTGCCGATGGTGACCGCGCCGCTGGTTCCATCGATGGTGACGAGCGTGCCTTCGGGGAGTGTGCGTTCACCACAGCGCACGGAGGCGGCGTCGACGATGAGGTCTGTGACCCCTACGACGGCTGGTTTGCTCATTGCTCGCGCGACGATCGCGGCGTGACAGGACGGCCCGCCACGGGCGGTGACAACTCCGGTGGCGGCGGCCAGGCCGTGCATGTCCAGTGGGGAGGTCTCTGGTCGGATCAGTATGACCGGACCTGCTGCGGCCATCCGGACCGCGTTGTCGGCGGTGGTCACGATTCTGCCAGCGGCGACACCTGGGCAGGCACCCATCCCTCGGGCAAGGATGTCGGCTCCGCTGTCTGTCGCTATTCGGGGTGTGCGGGCATGCTGGAGATGTTGCGGGGAGATTCTCAGTAGTGCTTCATGGCGTTCGATCACGCCCTCGGCGGCGAGGTCAACGGCGACCCGGACCGCGGCAGCGGTGGCGAGTCCGCCGATGCGTACTTGCAGGATCCACAACACGCCTGCCTCGAAGGTGAACTCGATGTGGCATGCGTCGCGGTAGTGGTTCTCGATGCGCGTCAGGGCGTGTACCAGGTCGGCCCACACTTGCGGCTCTCGGTCGGCCAGTTCGTGCAGGGGGCGGGTCGGTGATTTGCCGGAGACGACGTCGTCGCCTTGGCCGCCGAAGAGGACTTCACCGAACGGGACAGGTTCACCGGTGTTGGGGTCGCGGCTGAATGCGACCCCGGTCCCGCTGTGGCGATCGCGATTCCCGTACACCATTGCCTGCACCGTTACGGCTGTGCCGAGGTCGTCCGGGATGTTGTGCAGTGCGCGGTAGGTTGCGGCACGCGGCGTGTCCCATGACGAACACACGGCCGCGACCGCCAGCTCCAGCTGCCGAGGCGCGTCCTCGGCAGCAACGGCTTCCAGGCCGGCTGCGTCGATGTCGGTGATGGCGGATGCGAAACTCGACATGAATCGCAGCCGCGATTTCCACGCGAACGATGAATTGCCTGTCTCGGCTGTCAATCCCCTGGTGGCGTTGATAGTGAGACCGAGGTTGAGGATTGTGTTCATCATGCCGGGCATCGACACGCTGGCTCCGGAGCGGACGGACACTGTCAGCGGCCTTTCGGAGCCGCCCAGCGTGCGATGCGTAGCGGATTCGAGTTCGGTCACGGCGGTTGCGAGTTCGGTATGGAAGCCCTCCGGGAAGCGCCTGTCACGGAGAAAAGCGCGGCAGGCGTGTGTGCTGATGACGAATCCGGCGGGCACGGGCAATTCCAGGCGCCGCAGCACGATGAGCCCATGTGCCTTGCCTCCGAGGACTTCGGCCGTTTCCCCGACCTCCGAGGAGAGGGGGTAAGTCCACCTCATCGCATTGTCCCCTCGGCTCGGCGCCGCCATTCGACGTGGTGTCGGCGACGAGATGCGAACTCGCTGGACGGGTCATCGTGGTTCAGAATCGCGGAATCCCCAAAGTGGTAAGCAAGTCTTCGTGAAGTTGGAACCAGACCGTGTGATACGAGACGGTGCTGACCGCCACATAGTCCACTTGGCCGGACTTCGCCCGAGCCAGCGCGTCGGCGAGGCGCAGGCCATATCGCTGGAATCGGAGCATCGTCGCGGCCAAGTCCGCGCAGATGACCTGGGCCCGTGTGTCGAAGTCTGTGAGCCTGTCCAGAACCCGAGCATCGTAGACGGGGTCGGTGTGGTCGTTGAGCGTCATGACGCCGTCGGCGGATCGTGTCTGCCAAGCCGTGCACAGGTTGAGCAATTCCGGGTTGAGCGCGAGGAACCCGTCGTACGCTCGAGCCACATCGGTTCGAGTGCCTACTTTTTCCAACTCGTCGGCGATCCACTCGGCGACTGCAGCGCGGCCGGCTTCTGTGAGACCCCACCCACCGAAATCACCCGCCGAATGCGTGACACGTCCGGCCACAGCGAAAGCGATCAACTCGTATTCGACATCGGATTCGGAGAGTCCCGTTGCCTCTGCCACACGAGCGGCACCAGCGAAACCGATGCAGCGAAGAGCATGGAGTACGAGCATGTTGGCACCGGCCGGATGCGGATCCGTCATCACACAGCCCCCTGCGGTTGCGCGGCGTTCGACGCGCCAGTGACCGCCGCGGCAGCTCTGGCGGCGAACCGCTTCTGCGCAGCTTGCCGGGATATCCCGAAGCGCACGCCGATCTCGGCCCACGGCACACCGGCTTGCCGCGCTTGGGCCACGAAATGGCCGATCAGTCGATCGGCCAGCTCCATGAAACGCGCAGCAACGATCGCGGCCTCCGACAGCTGGGCCGGCGCGTTGCCGGGATGCGACCTCTCGATCGAGTCGATCACGCCGGCGAGCGGCAACCGATCATCCATTCGTCAACTGTAGGTTGACGAATGGATGATCGTCAACTATTAGTTGACGAGATGTGGTGATGCTCAGTACGAGCGTCGGCTGACACGCAGAAACCAAGGAGTGGCGATGGACGCTATCGAGGGTGCCGCGCAGCCTCGTGACGAGGAACAGGTCCAGCGAGCGGTCGTTGTGGGCGCCGGTATCGCTGGCCTTGCGGCCGCGCTGCGGCTTCACCAGCAGGGTTGGGACGTGCTCATGGTCGAGCGTGCCCAAGGCCGTCGCAGTAGCGGCTACCTGGTGAACCTGCACGGACCGGGATACGACGCGGCGGAGCGGCTAGGACTGCTCCCGGCGTTGGCGCCGCGCGATATCGGATTCTTCACCTCGATCCTGGTCCACGCGGACGGCCGGGAAAAACTCACGGTACCGGCTGGCGTCGCGCAAACCGCTGTCGGCGGTCGGGCGCTGACCGTCTTCCGCGGCGATCTGGAGTCGGTGCTGTACGAGGCGTTGGCCGATGCCGTCGCGATCCGTTTCGGCACCACCGTGCAAGCCGTCACCCAGAATCCCGGCGAGGTCGACATCACGCTCAGCGACGGCGACTGCGTGCAAGCCGAACTCCTCATCGGCGCCGACGGCTTGCACTCCCGAATCCGCGAGCTCGTATTCGATACTGAAGTCGATTGTCTGGTGAACCTGCGGCACTGGTGGGAGCGTTCCCGCTGGAACAGGTTCCCGAGCACGTTCCGCAAGGAGCCGGCACCACGTTCATCGGGCCCCGGCGCACGGCGGCGGTGATGAACCTGGGCCCGGGACGGTCCTCGGCGTTCTTCACCTACCGCTGCCTCGACCCGGAGGCCGAACTGACACGTGGACCGGTCTCAGCCCTCACCACGGCCTTCGGAGATCTCGACGGAGGAGTCTCCGGTGCGCTCCGCCAGCTCGAAGCCGACCCCGCGGCCGCCTATTTCGATTCCGTCACCCAGGTCGTGACCGACAGGTGGAGCCGTGGCCGAATCGTCTTGCTCGGCGATGCGGCCTGGTGCGTTACTGTATTCGCCGGGTACGGCGCAGCCCTCGCCCTTGACGGAGCCGACCGACTCGGCACCGCATTGGCAGCGCATCAGGACGACATCCCTGCAACTCTGGCCGACTGGGAAGCATCGCTTCGCCCCGAGGTGCGCAAACGACAAACACTGGCCCGCAAGGGAATGAGCCGCTTCGCCCCACCAACCAGAGCTCACGTCTGGGCCGGCGAACTGATGCTGCGAGCCATCCAGATGCCAGGCATACGCGGGCTGGTTCAGCGCTCCATCCAGCGCGCGAACAACTAGATCCACTGTCCACCGGCTCGATGATCGCCGCTGATCTTATGCCGCCCGTGAATCAGTAGATCCAAAGCCGAGTCGAGGACTGCGGCAGGCTGCTCGGCTCGCCGGAAGCCGCTAGATACCTGGTTTCGGCTCGCGGCGGTCGGCTCAGTTCTCGCTGACGCCGCTGAGTTCATTCGGGGCGGCGGCCAAGGTGATGGTCGCCGAGACGGTGCCCGTCGCAAGGTCGATGCGGTGCACCTTCTTGGTGGCCGGGTCGGAGACGTAGGCCATCCCATCGCGCGCGAACAGCACCGGGCGGGCCTGCTGCCACTTCAATGGTTCCTGCCAAGCATCGATGACCGGGATGGCGCGGGTGACGGTGCCCGCTACAGGATCGATCACATGGATGCGACCGTCGGTGCCGAGGACCAGCGCTTCGCCCTGTGGGCCGCGGGCCAGCGATCGGAAGGTGTAGCTAGTGCCGAGATCGACCAGGCGGAGTGTGCCGGTGGCCGTGTCGATGAGTGAAATCTGCTGTGGTCGTTCTAGTTCGGCGTCCTTGTCCTGCTTGTAATCGCCGAGCACGATCGAGGAGACAGCGCTGCCCACGGCATTCCCGATGCGGCCGTATGGGGTCGGGCTGGTCACCTTTGTGACAACACCGTTGCGGTAGACGAGAACACCTGTCTGGCAACCGATCACGACCGCCTCTTCCTTGGCTGTGGCTTCGCCGTGCACGCCAGGGCAGTCCTCGTTGCGCGCGATCTCCCTGCGGTCCTTGTCGAGCACCGCGATGCCGAGGCGCTTCTCCTCGGTGCCGAGAGTGATCACCATTTCACCGTTGTCCAGTTCGACAGCGACGCCGTGATGCGGCGCGGCGGAACGGTAGACAACCGTCTCCGGCTTCCCGCCGCCGAGCGTCGCGGGGTCGAAGGAGGTGACTTCGCCGGTGCCGTCGGCGAACAGAACCGTACGCCCCGCGTGCCGGACGACGTGGCCCGGCTCGGCAGCGGGGAAATCGGTGCCGGTGAACACGGCGTCGACCGCATCGAATACCCGGAAGCCATCCTTGGTCGACACCATCAGATGACGATCATCCCCCGCCGGATTCAATCGGTTGAACCCCTCGAGTTTCGCCTCACCCGTCTGCGCGAGTGTCATCGCGTCCAGGACATAGATACCGCCGTCATAGGTCACCGCGATCGGCTCGCCACCCGAGGCAGACGCCTTCTTCGAGTCGTCCGCGCCGCAGCCCCCGAGGACGACCACCGAAGCGATTAGCCCGGATATGGCCGCCGATTTCGTTGCTCGTGATCGACTATGCATGTATTACTCCAGTTCTCGTGCGGTAGGCACATTTACGGCGTGGTGAGCCCACGCGCGATCGCCTCGGTGTTGACGCGCATCATTTCCAGGTAGGTGCCGGCGCCCGCACCGGGTTCGGTGAGCGATTCGGTATGTAGCCCGATCACCTGCACGTGCAGGCCGGCCTGTTCGGCGAGGACGTGGGCGAGCCGGTCGGGTTGCGACGAGTCGATGAAGATTGCTGGGACGTCGGCGGCTCGGATCGCGACGGCAAGGTCTTTGAGGTCGGATGAACTCGGCGACGCGAGGGTCGTCCCGCTGGGAATCACCGCGCCGACGACCCGGAAGTCGAAACGGTGTGCCAGATAACCGAATACGTGGTGATTGGTGACCAGTTGGCGTCGCTCGACCGGAATCGTGGCGAACCGCTCGGTCATCCAATGGTCGAGCTGATCGATCTCGGCCAGGTAGCGATCGGTCCTGGTCCGGAGGGCTGCGGCATCGATGCCGCCGACATGCTCGATGATCTCGGCGCTGATCACCTCGACGGCCTTGCGCATCCGCTCCGGATCGGTCCAGAAGTGCGGATCGGAACTACCCGCGGATTCGTCGAAGACGTAGCTGAGCGGGTCGAGGTGATCGGCAACGGCGACCGTTGGGACGCCGGCGTTCTCGGCCGCCGCGACATTGCGGGCAACCCCTTCCTCCAAACCGAGGCCGTTGTGCACAACCAGGTCGGCACGGTCGAGCAGTGCCGCCTGTTTGGCGGATATCGCGAAAGAGTGCGGGTCGGCGTCGGCCGGCATCAACACCGTGACTTCGGCGGCGTCGCCGACGATGGCCTGAGTCAGATCACCGAGAATATTGGTGGTGACCACGATTCCGGCGCGCTCGCCGCCACCTGTCGTGCAGGCGGCGACTACCGGCAGCAGCATCGTCAAGGCCGCAGCGATCCGCGTCACGGTTCTCATTCGCCGGTCTCCACCATCAGTGTCGGATCGATCCCGACGGTGAATGTGCGCGCCAGGCGCAGGTTGTCGTTGTAGGCGATCTCGTAGACCTTCCGTCGAGCCGCGTCGTTGACATAGGCGCGATTCGAATCGACCTGGATCACCGGCGGTGTGGCACTTTCGGCCAACGGCTCCAGCAGCGCAATTTGTGCTGTCTCCCTGCCACTTTCGGGATCAAGGCCGCGCAGCACACCATCTCGCGTCAACACCAGCAGCGCGGATCCCTCCCCGGCCGTGTTCACGGCCCATACCAGGCCGACCGACACGAACGTCCACAACCTCTTGCGGACATCCAGCGTCCAGATCCCCTGCTCCCCGGCCTTGGCGGTAAGCGTCGCACTGCCAGGACGGTGGGTGAACTCCACCGCACGATCGGCGTCGACCACTTCTCGCGGATAACGAATCTTCGTGCCGGTGAACACTCCGTCTCGGTGGGACACCACCAAAGCGCCATCAGCACAACCGAAGACCACGCCGCGACGGGTCACCGCCCGACCGCGCGGGTTGGCGCAGGGCTCGGCGACGGCAGTCACCGGCGCGCCGTCGCGGACGCGAACCTCGATTCGCCCACTCGGGACCGCGACCAGCAGATGTTCGGCGTAGGGCACCACACTGCCTTCGGCGATCCGGCCCCGTTCGGAGACCGTCCCGTTCTCCAGGGCAAGCCGGTCGAGCAGGAGCGTGGTGCCGCTCTCGAAGGCCACCGCGACCACGGCGGCGTCGCTCAGCACACCCGCCACCCGGCCGCCCACGATGGCGCCGATCCCGCGGGCCGTTGTGCGGTAGTAGTGGACGTGATCACCGTGATCGACCGTCCATCCGCCGCTGTCTACGATCCGTGCCGAATCCGCCGCGCCGATAAACGCGAACCGACCGTCGCCCGCAATCCCACGCACGCCTGCGGCCCGACCGGCCTCGACGACCTGCTCGGTGATCAGGTCGAGCACCTCGATGGCGCCGGTTCGCTTATCGGCCAGGACCAGACGCGACTGCGCATCCGAAGTCTCCTCGGCTCCCGCCACGTAACCATGCGGCGTTGCTGCCGGCTGCCGACTGTCGGCACCGACGCCACACCCCGCCAGTGGCACCACCGCGACAGCACCTGCCGCCAAAGCGGCATAACGAACACCCCTGCCGCGCAGCCGATCACGCAGTCCAGCGGCGATTGCCGAGAGAAAGAACAACCCCACAGCGACCGCCGCGATCGTTGCGCCGCCCGCGGTTCCGGCATGCCAGGAAATGATCAGCCCGACAACGGTGGACAACGCGCCGAGCAGTGCCGCGACGAACATGACGGCCGGAATACGATCCGCCCAATATGTCGCGGCCGCGGGCGGGGCGATGAGCAGCCCGAAAACCAGCAGAGTGCCGACGATGTGGAACGACGCGACGATCGCCAGCGTCACCAGACCAACCAGCGCAACCTGCGCGAGTCGCGGGCGCAGACCGAGCGTGTGCGCCTTGCGCGGGTCGAAAGCAAGCGCCACGAAACCGCGATGGCCGAGCACCGCAACCGTCACCGCGACGATCAGCGCGACAGCCAGATACCAGAGGTCTCGCTCGCGCACGGCCAGCACGTCACCGAACAAGAACCCGGTGAGATCTACGGCGAACGACTGCGAGCGGGAAACAATGATCACCCCCAGGGCGAGCATGCCCACGAACAGCAGCCCGATCCCGGTGTCGGCGGACAGCCGCCGGTTACGTCCGAGTGCCGAGACGCCGAATGCCATTGCCGCACAACTGATCGCGGCACCGAGGAGTAGATTGCCGCCCAGCAGCGACGCCACGGCGACTCCGGGCAGCATGCCGTGCGCCATCGCGTCACCGAGAAAGGCCATGCCGCGCACTACAACCCAGGTCCCGGCCAGTGCGCATACACAGGAGACGAGCAGGCCGCCCCACAACGCCCGTTGCACGAAAGCCACCTCGAACGGGGCGAATAGCCACTCCATGGTCGGCTACGATAGAATGAAAATGATTATCATTACAAATGAGGTGACATGTCCCACACTTCCGTCCCGGACGCGCTGCGCATCAGCGGACTATCCGCCGGCTATTCCGGCAGGTCCGTCCTGCACGACCTGACCACCGCCATCCCGTGCGGCCGCGTCACCGCGGTGGTCGGGCCCAACGGGTCGGGAAAATCCACGCTGCTCAGCGTTATCGCGGGGGTCATCACGCCGCGAGCAGGCACCGTGTGGCGACGATCCACGGAGCGGCCCGCATTCGTCGTCCAGCACACCGCCGTTTCCGCGACACTGCCGCTCACCGTCCGGGAGACCGTCGCCATGGGGCGCTGGGCACATCGCGGCCCATGGCGGTGGCTGTCCCGGCAGGACCGCAACACCGTGCGCGCCTGCATGGAACGACTCGACATCACCGACCTGGCGACCCGACGCCTCGACACCCTCTCCGGCGGCCAACGCCAGCGAACCCTGATCGCTCAAGCACTCGCTCAGGAAGCGCCGCTTCTCCTGCTCGACGAACCCGCCGCCGGGCTGGATTCGGCCGCACAGCAAGAGATCTCCCACACACTGGGCGAGGTCAGCAGCCACGGCGTCACCGTAGTGCAGGCCACCCATGACATGGACGAGGCGATGCGCGCCGACCATTGTCTGCTCCTGCGGGACGGCATGTTGATCGCCGAGGGGAAACCGCACGCCGTACTGTCCGACCGCTGAACCGACCACCTCTCACCAGACTTTCACGGCCGGGACATCGCCGACAATGCACGACCACACCCGGTCTCGCGCCTGTCCCATCCTGCGCCCCTGGTCTTGCTATCCGAACGCGCCAGTCGAACGAATGACCCACAGCACCAGGAAGGTGAGCATGCTCGCGAAGCACAGGACATGATCCTGAAAGATGGACCGGGACAGGCGCGTCTGTTCCGAGGATGTATCGGAGCGCCCGCCGAGCCGCATCGCATTGGGCACAACTCGGGTGAGCGCCAAGAGGATCGGGCCGCCCGCGAGTGGGGCCGACACGATCAGCAGCCACCCCGGATCGTCGCCGCAAAAGGCTTGAATACCCAATGCGCACAACAGAATAAGCATGACCACTGCGATCAGCAGACTCATCGGTTTTGAGGTCGTTGTCGCCCGGCGATAGTAATCAGCGATGGACGCGAGCACAGGTTCGGGTAGTTCGCCCCGACGCCCCCGCACCTGAATATCGAAGATCAGGTCCATCCATAAGGTCGACAGCAGAAACCCACTACAAGCGGTGAGCAGCGCGGGCGCGACATTCATTGCGAGAGTATGCGGCCGACCGGTGCGGCGGACGATGGCGGGTGGTCGACGAATAGGAATACGCGGCTGTCGCGTCCGGCCGATCTTGGTTCAGGCACATATTTCGTGATCATTTACCCGGCCGAGTCGCTACCCACGTGACTGCGTCCGGCCTCGTTCGCTCGCGTCTACTCGCAGTGGCGCCGGCTCGGTGCGATGGTTGACCGTTGCCGCACTCGCACCGAGCCACTATCAGCGACTATGCCCGTCAGATCTCAGCAGATGACGGGCGCAGGCTCGCCGCGAACTCGGCCCTCGAGCCACCCCAGCACCGTGGGGGCACCCTCTGCCGCCGCAGACAAATGCTCGGGCGCGGACACCAGCATCGTCTGCAACTGCACCCCGGCCCCGCACCAGCGGCGGTCGGTGTTGTTGATGGCGTCGACCGGAATCAGCGGGTCGCTCGGCGAATGCCATTCGAACATCGGTATTTGCGGCACCCCGGCGTAGAGTTCCATACTGTTCTCCTCCACCACCGACCGGGCCGAGGGACTGTCGAAAATCGAGGTGCTGGTGAGGTAGTCGCGAGCGCTGCTGTTGGCACCCATGGCGAGGATACTGTTGGTGCAGCTGTTGGCAAGGGCGTCACGGATCTCGTAGCCACGCGAGTTGAGATACGCGCTGATCGGCACCCGGTCCGGGTACTCCCGCTCCAGGCCGACTGCCGTTGCCATGGCCAGCCCGAAAGCGGGGTGCGGCGCGAAGCCCAGCGCCTCCGCCATCGTCACCAGGTTCGCCGGGTAGCCGCCGATGGCCGCGCCCGCGAGTTGCAACTCGGTTGCGTACGACGGCTGCAGCGCTGCCGCCCATGCGGTGGCCAGGCCGCCACCGGAGTAGCCGGCCATCACCACTGGACTGTGCTGTACGGCGAGCTCGGGCAGCCGTTTCACCGCCCGGATGCCGTCCAAAACGATTTGGCCACCCAAACGGCCGGCTCCAAAGGCAAACTGCGGTCCGAGATGATCCGGCAGCGCGACACTCCAACCCTGCTGCAGCACCACGTTCAACATCGGCGTCGTCGCCATCAGATTCAGATCGCTGTTGTACAGCGTGTGCGATACCGCGCAGGCGGTGCCGAGCGAATTAATGAAATGCTGATACGACAGCAACGGCCCGTCGGGCCGATGACCGAAGGGGGTAAGGATCGTCGTGGTCGCCGCGATCGGCGCACCGTGCGAGTCGGTGGACCGGAACTTGACCAGTGACACAGTGGCGCCGGGGAATAGGGGCAGCGGCGGCATTCCCCGCACCTCGAGCACGTCACCGGGTCCGTGCGCTGCCAGATCCGCCGGGGCGGCATAGAACGGGTCCGGATCGGGCCGCGGATACGTCGGTCCCGCGGTTGCCGTCGTCGCCAGCAGCAGCGTGAGTGCTACACCGCCGAATACACCGAAGACATGGGCCCAACCGCTGCGCATACTGCCGAAGGAAAGAAGCGGACGAGTCAAGACCTTGACCTCCCAGGGTTATGCGTGGCATTCGTCGACCAGCCAGGCTGAATTCAAGGACTACCGTTGGCAAACTTACAGCGACACATCGAAGGGTGAGCCGAATATGTCGAAAAATGGCGCTGCGCATCCGATGTGGCCCAGCCCGGTGGCACTGTCGTCGAGCCTTTCAAGGCAACACTGCGGATACGCCGCGCCTAGACGACCTGGAACTATAAGTAAGCGCAGCATCGAAATCCGGCGGGGGTTTCGGCTTCGCGGGACATCACTTCGTCGCGGGCCGGTTCGAATTAATGCGGTCCGCCGCGGATGGTAGGTCGCGTCCCAGCGCCGATCAGCTAACGACGCCGCCGGCATCGGTCCAAGCGACAGCGCGCAGCGGAAACGAGCCCATCCCGTGCATTGGCGCCGGCAGTGCGACCAGCCTGGCACCGGTGTCGGGGACCGCGTCCAGGTTTGTCATGTGCTCGATGATCGGGATTCCGGCACCGAGCAGAGTGTGGTGGCACGGCCGCGTCGGCAGGGACGTGTCGTCGATGTCGAGCGAGTCGATTCCAACCAGCGCCACGTTGGCGGCGACCAGCGCATCCGCGACCTCGCCGACCAGGAACGGATGCCCGGGACTCCGGTATGCGGACGAACCCCACCGGGCCGACCATCCCGTGTGCACGAGCACAGCCTTGCCCCATAGCCGCGCCGGGTCGCCGAGCACATCCGGTCCCACCACGCGGATCCCCGCCACGCGGATCATCACGATCAGCACGTTGAACAGCCGTTCCAGCGGCAGTTCGGCGATATCGGCGCCATCGGCGTGGAAATGGAAGGGCGCGTCGATAGAGGTCCCGGTGTTGCCGAGCATATCCACGCGCGCGATGTCGTAGGTCATGTCGATCAGCGGCGACTGCTCGCGCGAGATTTCTGTGGTGATTCGCGGTCCAGGCAGGCTCGGATAGGTGAGCATGCCGTCCGAGATCGGATGGGACAGCTCCCACATCGCCTTGCTCATGCAAGAGACCGTACCGGCCGATTCCGCTGTAAGCGGCGAGCTTTACTTCGGATTACGAGCGGACCGCGTGATCGGTTGATACGGGTCTACGGGAGGTCGTCACCGCGACGAAACCGGCCGCGGCTTCGGAACGCGAATCAGACCCGACCGCCACGAGACGATCGTCGACATCACCATGATCGCCGTTTGGTCCGGACGTGCCCGGGTATACCGCGCTTTCATCGGTCCGAACGACCGGGAGTAAGGCAACCACGCCCCGACGGCGTCACGCTCGCCACGCCATCGGCGTACAGGCCGCCATCCAGCGCTGGCGGCGGGCCAGGTCATGCAAATCCGACACGCTTCAGACGCCGGACCGCTCAACACAACGTAGTGGTCGCGACTGCATCGGTGCTCGATGTTCCCGAGCCCCGGACAGCCGGGGAACCCTCGGGATCAATGTCAGGGGCTGCGCGACGGCTGTTCAGGATCAGCCCCCTGCTGCGTCTCACCCGACTTCGAGTCCGGATCGACCTTATCCGCGCGCTTCCACTCCTTGTCCAGCTCGGATCGCGAGTCCGCCGCCTCGTTGCGATGCACGTGCGCCTGCTGGGCAAGCTGCTCGGCCTGTGCCGCCTTGACCTCGCTTTCCGCCTTTGCCGCCCGGCTTCGGGCAGCAGTCTCCTGCGCCCGCGCCTCCCGCTGACCGACCTCGAATTCCTGTTCCGCCGCGCGGTCACGGATACCCTGGGCTTCGACCCGCTGGTGTTCGCGCCGTTTGCCTATCAACACCCAGGCCACAAGCAAAATGACCACAACCGCGACGACGATGATCACGATCACAATGGTGGTGCTCATCTTTCGACTCCTCGCACCCTCCCCCTTCCACCCTAACGCCACCCGACCACCCCCGAACTGGGAAAACGAGCGATCAGACGCCCAGGCCGAGCCGGCCCGTATCTACCGCCAGCAGGCACGGTGGGGCTGCGCGGACAACGCGGCAAGGCCACACACTGTGATCACCGATATCGGGTGAGTTCCCGAGACGACGGACCCGGCCGTCGGGACCGCGTTCCCCCCTGCATACGGCCGTCGCACACCAGCGGAGCTTTCATAACCACTACCGGCACCATGCCTGACCAACCCGTCCCCGACGTCCTATATACCGAACGGCCACAAGTGATCTCAGTGGCGGCTCGAACGACAGGCATTCTCTAGGTCACTGTGGCGGCGGCGTGAAGCCTGCGGGCCAAATTGTCGTGCCGTCGTAGATGATGCCGGCGAGGTCGTGCATGCCGGGTCATGTTTGCTCGGGTCATCCTTGCGCCCCGATGTCCAAGCCTTCGCCCATCGCGTCAGGTCAGAGCCACAATCGACATCGGGACTCGGCCGCCGATCTCCACGCTGGCTAACTGTACTGCGCATGACGGCCCGGCTAACGCCATACGTCCAGGGCCGATCGAGCTACGTCGTCGCCTGCTCAGAGTTCTGCGCCGCGACAGTTGCGGGGATGCGCTCGTCACGATCGCTGTTCAGCACCCATGCAGTCAGCATCGCAGTAAGCCAGATCACTCCGCCATATGCGGGGCATTAGCCTTGTCGCATGGCACGCGATGAGCGCGGTGTGACCGCCCAGAGTGAGGATTTCGCTTCCTGGTACAACGAGCTGGTTCTGAAGGCCGGCCTCGTCGACCGGGGTCCAGCCAAAGGCACGATGGTCATCCGACCGTATGGCTATCGCGTGTGGGAGTTACTGCAAGCCGAACTGGATGCGCGGATCAAGGCGAGCGGGCACGAGAACGCATACTTTCCGATGCTGATTCCGCAGAGCTACCTCGAGCGTGAGGCCGATCACGTCGACGGGTTCGCCCCCGAACTGGCAGTGGTGACCCACGCGGGAGGCAAAGAGCTCGAGGAATCTCTGGTCGTGCGGCCGACATCGGAAACCATCATCGGGGAGATGATGGCCAAGTGGATTTCTTCGCATCGGGATCTGCCCATGCTGCTGAACCAGTGGGCCAACGTCGTCCGGTGGGAGATGAGGCCGCGAATGTTCTTGCGCACCACCGAGTTCCTGTGGCAGGAAGGACACACCGCGCACGCCGATGAGCAGCAAGCGCGCGAGGAAATGCTGCTCGCGCTGGGCATCTACCAAGAGGTGGCGCGCGACTATGCGGCGATGCCGGTAGTGCCTGGCGAGAAGACACCAGGTGAGCGGTTCGCGGGCGCGGTCTCGACGATGACGATCGAGTCGATGATGCGCGACGGTAAAGCCTTGCAGGCCGGTACATCGCATTACATGGGCACGAATTTCGCGACAGCGTTCGGCATCCGCTATGCCAGCGTGGACGGACGAGAAGAGTTGTGCCACACCACGTCCTGGGGCATGAGCACCCGAATGCTCGGCGGGATCGTGATGACTCACGGCGATGATCGCGGCCTGGTGCTGCCGCCGCGGCTGGCGCCCTATCAGGTGGTGATCGTGCCGATCACCCGCGGCGACAGCGCGGACGTGGTGGCTGCTGCACAGACGCTGGCCGAGGGGCTGCGCAGTGCCGGGGTGCGGGTGCACGTCGATGACCGCGACCAGCTCAGTCCGGGATTCAAATTCAACGACTGGGAACTCAGGGGTGTCCCGGTCCGGGTCGAGTTGGGGCCGCGTGATCTTGCGGCCGGGACTGCGATGCTGGTGCGCCGTTTGGGCGATCAGGGTAAGCAGTCGGTGCCGTTGGATATGTTGCCGCAGCTCATGCCAGGCATTCTCGAAGAGTTCCAGGCGTTCCTGCTGGCTCGGGCAGCCGAGTTCCGCGATACGCACACCTCCGATGTCGAGGACTGGGCGTCCTTCGAATCCGGTGTCGCATCGGGATGGGTGCGGGCGCTGCATTGCGGGCAGCCGGGTTGTGAGGACGACATCAAGACGTTGACCTCGGCGACGCCGCGATGTGTGCCGCTGGACGGGCCGCCGCAGACGGGACGTTGCGTGCGCTGTGACGCACCAGCCGCCTACGGCAAGCGGGTGATCTTCTCCCGCGCTTACTGAACCGACCGTGGATCACCCGCATCGCCAAGCTGTCCAACGATTGCTTCAAGCCCTAACCTAGGCTCCGTTGACGTGCGGAAACCCGCGATCCGACGAGCCGCCGTCGCTGGGCGTCAAAGCCCCGCGCGGCGGGCACCGCGGCGTCGTGGACGCAGCTGGTACAGGCGATACCAGGCCAGCGCGAGGAAGACAGCCCCTAGCCCGGCGACGACTCCCATGTCGACCAGCCACGTGCCGAGGCTGTGTTTCCACATCGGGTCGGGTCCGCCCGTGTGCGGTGTGAGGGTGTCGAGGTCGAGGGTGGCGGCTCCCGCGCCGAACCCCCAACGGGACGGCGATATGTAGGCCAGTTGCTCCAGGCCGAGTGTGCCGGGGAGCCGCACCAGCCCGCCCGTGAGCACCAGTTGTGCCATCGACAGCACAATCAGCAGCGGCAATGTCTTCTCCGAGGTGTCAACCGACACCGACACCAGCAAGCCCAATGCCAACGATGCGATGCCGAGCAGCGCCATCGCCAGGATCAGCTCCAGCTCGACTGACGTGAAAAGCCCCTTGGGCGGCATATCCACATTGATGGTGCCGACCAAAACCAACACCGCCGCCTGAAGGGTGGTGATCACGCTCAGGACCAGCAGTTTCGACATCAGATAGACCCCTGCTGACAGCCCTGCCGCACGTTCTCTGCGGTAGATCGTCTGTTCCTTGACGATCTCGCGAATCGAGTTGCCGGTGCCGACGAAGCATGCCGCGAACGCCAAAACCATGAGCTTGGTCGGGGCATCGGTGTTGGATCCCGGCGGCCCGGCGAACCCCTCGCCCGACGGCACTGCAGCGATCAAGCCACCGAGAAGCAGGGGCATCACGCCGAGGAGCGCCAGATAACTTCGGTCCGAGGCAATCACCGCCAGATATCGCCGGCACAAGGTACTGAGCTGGGCAAGCTTGGACTGCTGCGCGGGCGGCGGCGCCGGTGGGCGCACTTCCGCTGGGCCGACATCGTCGGTCAGTCCGACCGCCACGTAGTTCTCGAAGCGTGACGACGCCTGGAACTCACCGGCCCAGTCGCGCTCGTCCTCGCGATCGAATGCCTGGAACACCTCAGCCCAGGTGCGCTGTGCGAACTGCTGCAGCCCCTCCTCGGGCGGCCCGTAATAGGCCAGCCGACCGCCGGGCACCAGGACCAGCAGGCGGTCGCAGGAATCAAGATTCGCCACGCTGTGCGTAACGACGATGACGGTCCGCCCGTCGTGCGCCAGTTCGGACAGCATTTCCATGACCGTCTTGTCCAGGCCCGGGTCGAGGCCGGAGGTCGGTTCGTCGAGAAACAACAGAGATGGTTTGGTCAGCAACTCCACTGCGACGCTCACGCGTTTGCGCTGCCCGCCCGAGAGTTTATCGATGCGGGTATCGGCGTGCCGCGTCAAGCCGAGCTCGTCGAGGACCTCGTCGACCCGCTGCTCCCGCTCCTCGCTGCGCGTGTCACCGGGAAAGCGCAGCTCGGCCGCGTAGAGCAACGCACGCCGCGTCGGAAGCTGGTTGTGCAGGATGTCCTCCTGCGGGACCAGCCCGATCCGGTGCCTGAGCTCGTCGTAATTGGTGTACAGGTCGCGTCCGTCGTAGCGGACCGTCCCCTCCGTCGCCGGCCGCAACCCGGTGACTGCGCCGAGCAGCGTCGACTTGCCCGCTCCGCTGGGCCCGATGACCCCGACGAGCGAGCGCTGCGAGATGGGGAAGCCCACCCCGTCGAGGAGCACCTTGCCCTCAGGTGTACGCACGGTGAGGTTCTGCACCGAGACCGACACGTCACCGGTGTCGACGAACTCCCGCAGCTCGTCGCCGACCAGCCGGAACGTGGTGTGCCCCATGCCGATCAAGTCGGATTCGGATAGGTCCGCGGCGTCCACCCGGGAGCCGTTGATGTAGATGCCGTTGTGGCTGTCGAGGTCGACGATCCGGTACTTGCCGTCGCCGACCATGTGCAGCTCGGCGTGATGGCGGGAGACCATGAGATCGGGCACAACAACGTCGTTGTCGGCCGCGCGTCCGATCCGAAGCGTGGACGATGTTATCCGGACGACCGCGCTGGGGTGTGCCGCCGGAGCTGACGACCGCGAAACTCGCCGGGGCCGGCCCGGGTCGAACTGGACCGTTGCTTCATCGTCGAGGTTGTAGCCGGGATCGGGGACGACCATCGTGTCTCCCCCGAAATCCGTGTCTCCCCCGACATCGCCACCGGTCTCGTGGCCGGGTGGTACTTCCACCGAGCAGACCAACTGCTCGCCGTCCACGGCGTGCCCGAGCTGGAACGTCTCGTCCTGGTCGATCGCCATCCGTTCGACGCGACGGCCCTCGAAAAAGGTGCCGTTGAGGCTACCGGCGTCCTCGATTTCCCAACCGTCCGCACCACGCTCCAGAACGGCGTGCAACGAAGATGCGCGCGGATCGGTCACAACAATGTCGGCTGTCGGATCGCGACCGACATTGTATGCGCCCCCGGCGCGTAGCCGATAGACGCGTTCCCTGGTCTGCACCACAAGAACTGGCGCCTCGGGGAATTCGGTGGAGGACGATTCATCCGCCATATCGCGAGTATACGACTGTCGCCGCAAATGATCGGCAAACCCGCGATCCTGGCCCGGTGTCCACCCGCCTCGAGCCTCGTAGAGGTGAGGGTGGTCAACTGGGCGAGCCGGTCAAGCAATGGGAAGCCGTAGCCGGGTTGCCAGGCGCCGGGGTGCTGAGGCTGATGCTGCGCGAGTTGGCGGCCAACAACGCAGCAGCCCGAGGCCGACGTGATCCGGGGCGCGGCAACGGTATTGGTGCCCGCGCCGGCGGTCACCCGACCAAGGGATGCGTGGAGAAGTTCGACCGAACTTGTTGGTTAGCCCGTGGCCGGTGGCTCGACACGGCGGTGTGGGGGCTCGAGGCAGCCGCACCGTGCGCTTGTGTGCCGGTGCGGCTGCCCTGATTCAGCAATGCGCGGATTGTTCGGGGTGCGTTATCAGGTGTGGGAGGTGATTTCGTTCACCAGCCATGCGCCCAGTTCCTCGGTCATGGTGGTGTGCCCCTCGTTGTTGCTCGCGCAGGCGAAGGCGTCGAGCTCGCTGTCGCCGGAGATGATCGGGCTGTACAGGGTGTCACGGTCGCTGATGTCACCGGCGGCGACGGCACTGACGGTGGGGATGAAGCAGGAGCTGTTGACCTGGAGATCGGTCTCGGATCCGAGCAGTCCCATGAGCATCGCGGCCATGCCGAAACTGCCCGGATTGCCCGGCAGCATCGGGTTCTCGGGGAACAGGCCGCCAGGTGCGCCGTCGATGTCGGGCAGCCCGTCGACGTGGACCTCGAGGGGGGATTCATCGGCTTTGTGCAGGGTTGCCACGACCTGGTCACCGAGTGCTTGGGTGCGCAGGGTGGCCTCCATCAGCTCACCCCGACCGCTCGTCGCGGTCTGCGCGGGGTCGATACCGTTTCCTGCGCCGGTGGCGACGCCGTTGGCGACGCCGATCTTGCGCATGCCCTTGGGCCATCCGCCGACCGCCTCGAGTTGTTTGAGGAAGGTGATGCGTTCCGCAGCCTGATCAACCTCGTCGCCGATCTTGCCGATGTGCCAGCGCGCCATCTGCCGGGCCGCCGAGCTGTTGATCAGGTCGGAGAACTGGCCGAAGATCGGGTGGTTCGCCCCCCAATTGTCCTTGAGGAAATGGGCGAACGCTTGCATCGAGATCGGCAGCCACGCACCGCGATGCGGCGTGTCGTAGGACAGATAGATGGCGGTTTCGGGGTCGGGCAGATTTCGATCGCGCTGCATCTTGGCCAGCGCGTAGCGGGTGACCATGCCGCCCATACTGAAACCACCCACGGCCAGCCGCGCATTACCCGCGCGCTCGGATATGGCCCTGCGGATGCATTCGATGGCGGTATCTGCGTTGTCCATGATCGAGGCCGTCCGATCGTCATAACCCAGCACGATCACATCCCGGCCCGCAGCGTGTAGTTCGGAGACGAAACGGTATCTGCCGTTTTCCTCCAGCCCGGCCCACAGCTCACCGAGATCACTCGCCCCCAAGGAGAACCCATCGGCGAGGATAACCGGCCGGACGAGCTGGCGCCGGTTCAGCGGGCTGTAGTAGACCCATGCCGTACCGCCGGTCAGCGGCCATTCATCGTGTGGCTCGGGCGGCGCAGGAAACGCCGATCGTGCCACGGGACTGAGCGAACCCCAAACGTTTACAACAGTCATTTACCTGCTCCTCGAGTGGTCGACTGATACGTGGATTCACAACAAGCCCTGGCGCCGCCACCGAGGCGATCACCGGGCCGATTTCATAGCTTATTGCCATTCCAGCGTAGGATGTTGGCGATTTCGGTCTCGTTGTCGCATTGCCATAGGACGTGCAGTTTCGGCCAGTGGTTCAGATGAATATTCGCTGTGAGGATATTGCTGCTCCCGATCGAACCGACACAACTACCACGCCTGGACGAAGTTCAGGCCGACATCACCAAACGCATCGACACCGTCCGCACCCAACAATGGCTGGGAGACATCGACCAGCTGCCGACAACACTGATCCACATCGAGGCCAAACGAGACGGCCTGCTCGAACTCCGCACCAACCCGACCCAGCCTTGGTCATCCCTATACCGGACTCCTGAGAACTGAACGCACCCAACACATCTGGCTGGTTTCGACATCGGTTGGTGAGGGCCGCCCGATGGTCAATTCGATTCGCCGTCGTCAGAACCATCCGTTTCCACCGACAGTGTCAGCGCTACCTCCGATGTTTTCGGGATCATTTCCGGGACTGCCGCCAGCTGCTCCCGGATCTCGGCCAATTCTGCTGTCACGCACTCTCTCAGCCGTGACAGTTCCTCAATCGTCAGATCGACGTTGCGCCACTGAACGGCATCGCGCCACCACGGATTATCGGTCGACCACGCCCATACAACATCGCGCACCAGGCTGCGGTCGGAGGTATGCACGTGAAAATGTTCATCCTCTGAACCCGCGCGATATTCCAGTTCGTAGACACCGTCGGAGTCCAGGCAGGTTTGGACGTAGTACTGCTCGTCGCGTTCTATGACGAGAAACGGATTGTTCGGATCGGGAGGATCGGCGAGCAGGTCCTCGACCAGTTCCTTGGTCAGATACGGCAAGGTTGTTCCGTCACCAACCGTAACGAGTACGTCGGCACGCCCGCGTGGGTCGTAGAGTCGTCGGGCCTGAGGGTCCACAACTGCCAGGCCACGTTCTTTGGTTAGTTCCAGTACTGCCCGCAGATTGCGGGTGAAACTTGGCCACCAGGTGCACACGACGGCCCCGCGAGTGTCCGCCGTGGTCTCCACTGATAGGAAACCGTCCTTTCGCCGCCATATCGACGATTGATTTCGTCAACGAAGTCGCACACGGCCGACGATGGTGCAGCCTGATCGGGAGCAGCGCACATCGCAAGGTGGAGTTCAATGGCCTGTTCGACCGAACCGACATCGGCGGCTGGTATCACGGCGAAGTCATAACTCATGGCGACACCCACCACTGCCTGGATTCTCCACTGAGAGCATTCACCCAGGCTATCGACGACGCCATCGGTATTGAACCGTCCCGTCCTCCCAGGGGTGACTCGCGCACTATTCGCTGGCCGGTCGAAGCGGTAGTCGATCGGCCCTCAGGGCAGCAGACCGAAGTGGAGTCCACGCCGAGGAACCCGGCCGCTCCGACCGGGCCACACCACGGCCCTGCTGGGCAGGTCCCAGATCGACTGCCACTCAACCAGCCGCGCCGCCACCCCGATTACCTCCGGATCGACGTCCAACGCGATCAACTGATCCCGCTCGAGCCACGACTCGCGACGCATCTGGTTCGGCACCGCTATCCCCGAGTGCGGTAGCCGCCGACGCCGAGTTCGAACCAAGCTGGCAGAACGCCCATCGGCACTGTCGCGCGTTCGAACCGGCAGAAGCAAATTACGTTCTCGGACAACAGGTCCAGGGCTGGCACATGCGGGCCCGAACGCCCGATGTGCGACATGAGCGGTGGCCTGAATGTGGCTGCGCGTACGACCGTTGCCATCATGAGGCCATGTCGATTGATCGCGCGATCCTGTTTCGCCTTGCCACCAATACCCGCTTGGAGCGGATCGTCAAGACCGTGCCGTGGGGGCAGGACATGGCGTGGCGAGCAGCGTCACCCTACGTCGCGGGCACCGCGGCCGAGGACGCGATCCGGGCAGCCCAGGAACTCTCCGCACGCAACGTGGCCAGCAGTATCGACCAGTTCGGCGAACTGGTCGACGACCCAACCGTCGCACGACGGGTTACCGATGACTACCTACGATTGGCCGGTCAACTCACCGATTCGGATGACACCTGGCTGGCGATCGACCTGTCCCACCTCGGCCTCGATACCGACCCGCGCGGCTGTGCCGACCGCATCACAGCGATCGCGCGGTCACTACCGGAGGGTCGCCGCATCCAGGTCGGAGCCGAGGACCACGCGCGCTCGGACGCCGTGCTGACATGTGTGCTCAACGTCGCCGGCAGAGGGCTGGCCGACCGGCTCGGTGCCACCGTACAGGCCAACCTCCGTCGCACCCCCGACGATGTGGAACGCCTCCTGAATGCCGGTATCCACATCCGGCTGGTCAAAGGTGCCTACGTCGAGCAATCCGATCGTGCCCTCCCCTACGGCGAGCCTACCGACATCGCCTATCTGCGCTTGGCGCACCGGCTCGCTACGACGAAAGCACCATTCGCCCTTGCCACCCACGATGGAGTCCTCCGCGAAGCAGTCCTCGCCTCGGTCGGCCCCGTACCCGTCGAACAGCTACTCGGCGTGCGACCAGAGGTGATAGACGACCTCACTGCCCGCGGAATCCCCGTTCGCGTGTACATACCCTTTGGCCACAACTGGTTCCGCTACTGGATGCGCCGCCTCGCCGAATCACGCGGCGCTTGAACACCTTCCGACCAACATTCCGGGGTAAGGAAGACCCGGCGGGCGACGTTGCGTTCGCCGGTCGAGAAGCCAGGACGCAACGCTTCATACGGCTCGTTGTGAGCCAACACGTCATACCGCGCACTCAACACCACCCCAGGCAACGGATCCAGATGATCCAAAATCACCTGAAGCTCCTCCGGCAGAGCGGTACCCGCATGCGCCGTCGGCACCGTCAGTCGGTGGGTCGGCCCCGGGCAGAGGCGCGCACCCCGTCTCTGTCAGTCGGTGAGTTGGTACGCCGCGAAGATGCCTTTGTGGTCGCTGCCCCAGTGCGCTGGCGAGGCGAGGAAATTGTCCTGGGTTGGTTCTTGCGGTCGGGTACCGCGCACGATGGACCCGCGCGGGCCGATCATGCCGACGGCAGACAGACACAGCGCGGCACCATGAGCGAAGATGTAGTCGACGCGGTCGCGTTCGTCGGCCTCAGGAGCCCAGGCGAGCTCGGAGACGTCCACATCGACGTTGTCCGAGGGCCAGGTGAGCCCGGGATGGGTGGCCGGATCCGGGTACATCGATCGGTAGGCATCGATGAAACCGGCTTGTTGCAGGCGTCGAGTGGTCTCCCACGCCAACACCACACCGTTGTGGTCGAACAAGTTCGCTGTGGCCGGCGTCCAATCCAGCAGGGACGGCTCGTTCAGGTCACCACCCATGATGACCGAAGACCCGTCGGCGATCTCAGCTTTCGCGTCGGCGAGAAAGTTGCTGATGACCTCGGGGCGGCCCGAGGCCGCGTTGAT
>NZ_JBKOQN010000043.1:0-29665 GCF_046764895.1 Nocardia sp. CWNU-33
GATCTGGATCGATAGCTGTACCGCCGGACCGGCTGGAAGATGCTCGCGGACTACCCCGGCCGGCTGATCAACTTCGACCTCCTTTCGACGGGAGGGCGGTCTCCTGACAACTGCACACGCCTCACCTGGTATGTACGTATACGTGTACTTGTAAATACATCGCTGCTATTGATAACCCGAAAGGGTGAGCACATGCACGCTCCACGCAGGACCGACAACTTGAACAACTCGACCTGGACCGGCATGGTGCCGGTCGACGACACGGCCCTGGCCGTGACCGACACCGGTGGCCCCGACCGTCCCCTCGTGTATCTGAACGGCGGCTACGCCAGCCAGCGGCACTGGCGGTCCGTGATCGCCGAACTCGGCACCGGCTACCGGCACATCACCTACGACGAGCGGGCCCGCGGCAAATCGAAGCGGTCGGCGGACTACTCCTTCGAGGCGTCCTTGCGAGATGTCGATGCCGTCCTTGCGGCGAGGGGGGTGGACCGGCCGCTGCTCATGGGCTGGTCCTACGGCGGGATCCTCGCGTGGCACTGGGCCGACCGGAATCCGGATCGCGTCTTGGGGGTGGTGACCGTGGATGCTGCGCCGTACGGCTTGACCGGCGAGGAGAGTCGTGAGCGGATCCGGAAGCTGTTCCGCCGGATGCGGTTTGTGTTGCCGCTGGCGCGTCCGCTGGGCCTGGCCGCGCGGATGACCGCCGACCAGCACGCCGATGTCGGCATCGACGCCAACGAGTTCGCCGCCGCCAGCGTGCCGGTCCTCAACCGGTTGACCTGCCCGGTGCGGTTCGTCCTGGCCACAGGTAACAGCCTCGGGAGCCAGGACGGGGAGATGGAACAGGCGCGGGCCTCACTCGATCCGGTGCTCGCCCACAACCCAAACGTGAAGGTGAGCGCGAAGGTCGCGAGCAACCACTCCAAGATCCTGAGCAAGGACTTCCGAGCCGTCGCCGAGGCCGTACGCGAGACGGCAGCTGCGGCCCAGGACCAGCCGGGCTCGGCGAGCCGATGACCGTCGGGCTCACGACCGCATTCCACCATCGGTCCGTTCAATCGAATTACGCCACAACAGATTTGAAGGAGCCAACAACCATGTCCATCACCCTGACCGACCAGGACAAGGTCACCCTGCGGACCGCCGCGTACGGCGCCGTGTCGCTGATGTCCGCCGCTGCTGCTGCCGGTGGCTCGCCCCACCTGGCCGCCACCGACGGCAGCATCGCCCTGTACTCCGCGACCGGTCTGGTCGGGCACGTGCTGGCAGAGAAGTCGAGAGACGGCATGAACCTGAAAGGCAAGTCCGTAACCGAACTCGCCGACCAAGTGCTGCCAACCCTGACCGCAGCTATGAGCCTGCTCGAGAAGCAGGCTACGGCAGAGGCTGACAACTTCCGCAGCACCGTCATCGTCGCCGTCGAAGCAGCCAGTCGGTCCCACAAGGGCCAGCTCAGTCCCACCATGGCTGATATAGCCCGCAAGATCACCGCAGCCCTCGACGCCGCTAGGGAGAAAGGGAACCAGGGACCGGCGTCGGCCCTGTGACCCCGGGGGTTGCACGCCGAGAGACCGGGCAGAGTTCGTGTTCTGTCCGGTCTCGGAGGTGACGGCCGTGTTCGCCCATGACGTGGGCTGCGCGTGCTTCTCGTCCACTGCCCCGGCAGCAACCGATCCAGTGACACGGGCTTTGTGGTCGATCCGAGCGCACGTCTCCCGAAGTCTCGGATCCCTATGTTTCAGATCTCTGAATTTCAGGTCTCCAGAAAGGATTACGGCATGGTAGGCAAGACATGTGGGACACCCGGGCCGGGACATATCGGTCGCCGGGGCCTGCTGAAAGGGGCGTTGGGTGTCGGTGCGGCCGTCGGCGTCGCCGGTCTCGCCGGCTGCGGCAACGATTCCGGGAGCGGTGGTAGTGGCGGTGTCGAGAACGGTGTCGCTGAGGGCTGGGGAAAGGTCGCCGACGCGTTCCGCGCGAACTTCGTGGGAAAACCCGGCGAGTTGGGCGCGGCGTGCTGCGTCTACGTGGGCGGCCGCCGTGTCGTCGACCTGTGGGACGGCCTCGCCGATCGCCAGACGAACCGACCATGGGACGAAAACACTACCGTCCGGGTCGCATCCACGACGAAAGGCTTTACCGCGATCTGTGCGCACATGCTGGCACGGCGCGGTGAGCTGGATCTCGACGCCCCGGTCGTCAAGTACTGGCCGGAGTTCGGCGCTGCCGGCAAGGAGCAGATCCCGGTGCGCTGGTTGCTGTCCCACCAAGCGGGTCTGCCGATCGTCGACGGACCGCTGACCTTCGAGCAGGCGTGCGCCTGGGACCCCGTCATCCGCGCACTCGAGGCGCAGCCGCCGCTGTGGCAGCCGGGCACTGAGCATCTCTACCACAGCGTCACTTACGGGTATCTGGTCGGTGAGGTCGTGCGTCGGATCTCCGGTAAGTCGCTCGGCAGGTTCTTCGCAAACGAGGTGGCTGCTCCTCTTGGGCTGAGCGCCTGGATCGGGCTGCCCGAGAAAGAAGAGCCGCGGGTGGCCCAGATCGAGAACACCACTCTCAATCTGGAGGAGCTGACTTCCGGGTTGATCAAGGCGACCGGGCTCGATGCGGACACCATCACCGCATGGATCAAGTCCGGGTGGGGTCCGGGCTCGGTCGAAGACCGCGCCACCTCACTCGGCGGCGCCTTGGACAACGCGGCCGACCCCGCGACCGCGTACTACACCACGCGTGCCTGGCGCGCGGCAGAGTTCCCGGCCGCGAACGGGATCGCGGACGCGCGTTCGCTGGCACGGATGTATGCCGCCACGGTGAGCGATGTCGACGGCGTGCGGCTGCTCGATCCGGCGACGGTCCAGAAGGCGACAGTCGTTCAGACCGACAAGACACGGATGCACGGGCTGCCGCCGGGGCTGAACATCCCGGCCGACCGCTCCTTCAACATGTCGCTCGGGTTCTGGCGAGCCTGCCCGTCGTATCCGATGACCGGGCCGGGGTCGTTCGGCCACCCGGGCTCCGGCGGATCGATCGGCTTCGCGGACCCCGATGCCGGTGTCGGCTTCGGCTACGTCACGAACCTCTGGAGCCTCCGGCCCGACGACCCCCGGGCTTCGAGCCTGGCCAACGCCGTCCGATCCTGCCTCCGATAGCGAGAGTCCAAGCCGTCCCCACCACGTAAACGCTCTCCGCTTCACTTCACGCACCATCCACGAACAGCTCGAGGAACCCCTTGTCATGTGCACCTTTGCCCGGTCACCGCCATTGTCACTGCCCACCGGACCCACCCGGTCGAATACGCGGCCATCCCGCCACCGCTCCGGAAACATCCGCTCAGATCACCGTTGGCAGCGGCCGAGAACCTCATCAATGTCCTGTCCGCCCCAGTCCTGCCCGGCTGGGTGGGCACTGTCCGAGTCATTTCACGCACCCATTCACGAACAGCTCTAGGAACTCTCGTCATGCGCGCCTTCGAAGACACTCGACCGAACCGAATAGTCCAGCGGCTGCTGGGCGACCGCCACTCCCTGCCGCTGTCGATCGTGTTGCATCTTGTCCCCGGCACCCTGATCGTCGCCGCCTACCTGCTCATCGGCGAACCATTCGTCAAGGCCATCGGATATCCGGTCCTCATGGGCTGGGCGATCGCCCTGTGCCTGGTTCTCATACCGATCCTGTCGGGGCTGCTGTGGCTGGGCCGCAAGCACAACGGCCACATCTCGCTACGCGGCGTGCTGCACTACACCGACAAGCCGGTCCCGCGCGGGAAGCTGGTGGCGATGGTCATCGCGCTCATCGTGTGGATGACGGTGCTGAGCTTCGCGACGGCACCGATGAACCGCTTCTTCAAAGACTTCTTCACATGGGTCCCGTATACGGACGGCGCCGGCAGCTTCACCGCATTCCTCGACGGATACTCGTACTCGATCATGCTCACCACGATGGTGATCTGCCTGCCGCTGACCGGAATCTCCCTCCCGCTCATCGAGGAGCTGTACTTCCGCGGTTTCCTGCTGCCCCGCATCGCCCACCTCGGCGGATGGGCACCGGTGGTCAGCACGGTCTTGTTCTCGCTGTACCACTTCTGGTCGCCATGGGTGTTCGTGTCGCGGGTGATCTTCATGTTCCCGGGGTTCTGGTTCGCCTGGCGGAACAAGGACATCCGGCTGTCGATCGGGATGCACGTCGGCGTGACCTCGATCCTGGCGACGTTCGGCACCATCGCTGTTGCGCTGAACCTCATCTAAGCCCCGGCACGTCGCCATATGCCGCAAGTGTTCCTGCGGATCGCCGAGGAAGACCTGCCGATGCCCGAGCCGCTGGACCGCCTCATCGCCGACTTGATCGCCCAGCGCCGCAATATGGGGACCGCCACCAACCCCCACCTCGCCCTGGCTGTTCCCCGGTCAGCGCCCCAGCCGTCCGATTACGACGAGCCGGCTCCGGGAACGGCTTCGCAGCATGGGCATCACCGGCACCAGTCGGGTCGCGGCCTTCAACGAGCTTCTGCGCGAGATCCCCGCGCCAGTCCTCGCCGACCTCGTCGGCTGCCACCCGAGATTTGCCGCGGAACGCGCCTCGGCCCTCGCGAGCGACTGGGCCGACTACGCCGCAATCCGAGCCCGCCCGTCACCCACACGTCCATAGCGTCGCTCTACAAGTACGTGCCCTGGGCGCTGGTTCCGGAGGGCTTCGACAACGTCCTGACCCAGCTCGAACTCCGGCTCGACTGTGGAGCTTGTGTCGCTGCCGTGCGTCTCCGAAGCCGGAAGTCGGCGTCGCGAACGTCCGAAGACCTGCACTTACACATCACCGTTACACTGTTACTAGCGCTAAGGATTTTCATTGAAAGGCTCGACCATAGCGATGCTCGGCATCGCTACTGCAGCGGCAATCGGCCTGACTGCCGCCACCGCGACCGCTGATCAGATAGCAGACAAATCTCGCGTCATCAGCACCGAGGACGGCTGGGAATTGCGGATCAGCAAGACCGCGGAAGACGTTCAACGCGTACCCAATCTGGCCGCGACACCATTCAGCCGGGAAGGGTTCGTCACGTTGTCGGCGGCAGCCGATATCAGTGGCGAGGGCCGGGCTGCGGTAAACGCGGGGGCGGTGCAGCTGGGTTACCAGATCGGCTGCCAGGCTGATGTGTCCAACGGTCTTACCGTCGGAATGTCCGCGGCGATCGGCCCGAACGTCATGGTGACCGTCGCCCCCTCGCCCGGCGTCGCAGTCGGAGGCAGCGCGCTGATCTTGCCGAACATGTCGACATCCGTCAAGCCTGGCACCATCAGCAGCATCACGCTCGGCACGAAAGCGCTTGCAGGGGCGCATGGTTCGGTCGCCGTCGATCAGGTGCAGATCAAGATCGATGCATGTGCAGGCGCGGTCAGCCTGCGCTCGTTCGCGACCGTCTCGATATCCACAGATACGGCCGACAATTCGGTCGCGGTCTACGGTGACCCGATATGGCTGTGATCCAGATGCGGGGGTGGCGGCGTTGGATCGCACCAGCCGGTGCGTCGGTTTCGCTGATCATTGCCGCGGCCACCGCCTCAGCCGAACCTATTGTTCCGGCGGGTCCGACGTCGACATGCGGCGAATCACATAGCGCGGCGGCAGCTCCCCCGTGCGGCACCGGCAGCGCCGCCCCGCAGGCGCGAGGCGGGTCCGCGCTGCCGCCACCTTCCCTGCCACTGCAGATGCTGGCGCCCCCGCCTGCACGGTCGGCACCAAGCACGAATACGCCTGCTGGTGCGCTGGTTCCGCCCGCACCAGGTCCACGCGGAAGTACACCGATCGTGCCCGCCGAGTAGGCCGCCGACCGTAGCTCGGGGCCGGATAGCGGTGACCACCTGCCGCAGTTCGCTGGCGACCGGCGCTTGCAGCGCCACTAGCGTCACTGCGGCGTGTCCGCAGTCATCTCGCATGGTGTCGAGTTCGCGGCGCATGTCGATGGCCTGCTCGGTCGATTCCAAGTTGGCGCGCAGCAGTGCGGTCGCGAGGGTGGTGCGGTCGTGCAGACACATCGCGTGCAGCTGTGTAGCGAGCTGATCGAGGTTCTCGTGGAAGCGAGTCTGCATTCCGCGTCCTCCTGGACGGCCGCTTGCGTGTGGTGCGGACGACTATGTCACCAAACCGTTCGGGATGGACGAACTGCTTGCGCGGCTGCGCTCTGCGGTCCGCCGCGGAGGCGGTGATGCTTCTGACCCGGTGGTGGTGACGGCGTCGTTCACTGTCGACCTCGTCGCGAAGAAGGTCACCAAGAAGGGGGAGAGGGTGCGGCTCACTCCGACAGAGTGGGCAATGCTCGACATGCTCGTGCGCAACCGCGGCAAGCTGGTAGGTCGCAAGGAATTGCTGCGCGAGGTGTGGGGCCCATCCCACGAGACCGCCACCCATTATTTGTGTGTGTATCTGGCTGGTTTGCGACGCAAGCTGGAAGACGACCCGTCGCACCCTAGGCATTTGATCACTGAATCGGGCATGGGGCACCGCTTCGAGGAGTAGCGGTCGACCACCGGAGTTGCCGCGCGGGTCAGAGTCGAAAGATGCTGTGTGCCAAGAGAACCGGATGCAACTCTGCGTGACGGAGCGATCACGCGTCGCGATTCCCGTCGAGGGTGCATTGCGGACAGCAGCTACCGATCGTGAGCGTGATCGGTGTGTTCGTATAACGCTGTCCATACGCTCAGATTCGACAGTAATTCGACGGCCCGCATGCCACGGTCTGTCAACCGGATGATGTCGGTCGCTGGGATGGCCCCGTCCCAGCTGCCTCGACAGTCGTTGGTGACCAGCCCGTGTGATGCTACTACTCGCAGTGCTTGCGCCAGCGCACGATGGCGACCTGTGGTGATCGCGGTGAGTTTGGCGGCGGTGTGCGGCCGGTTGGACAGGGCATCGAGAATCTCGACGATGTACTGGTGGCTCACCAGCTCACGCAGGCTCGCAAGGTCATGGGGTAGGTCGTTCGTCGCGGCGGCTGCCTTCTCGGTGGTGCAGAATCCGAGTGAGGACGTTAGCGACCTATTCGCTGGCCATCCAGTGTCTTGACGTGATCTTGTAGCTTGCCGCTGATTTCTTTACGGAATCTCTACGGCTGGAGGTGGGCCGAATTCCGCGAGTCGGACTTAGGCTGGCTCATCGTGGTTTCACCGGTCGACGTGGTAAAGCGTCTAGTTGTCGGGCGCCCATTTCGCAGTGACCGGCTCGGGGAGACCTTGCTGCCGAAGCGACTGGCGCTGCCTATCTTTGCCAGTGACCCTTTGTCATCGGTGGCGTATGCGACACAGGAGATCCTGCTCATCCTCACGCTGGGTGGGCTCGCCTATATCCATCTGGCACCTTGGGTCGCGGGCGCGGTAGTTGTTCTGCTCGCTGTCGTGGTGTTGTCCTACCGGCAAGTAGTGCAGGCCTATCCGTCCGGCGGTGGCTCGTATGAGGTGGTCGCGAAGAACCTGGGACCGCTACCGGGCTTGGTGGTGGCTGCGGCGTTGCTGGTCGACTATGTGATGACGGTGGCGGTGTCGGTCGCTGCGGGCGTGGACAATATCATTTCCGCGGTGCCCGACCTGAATGCGCACCGAGTCGCGATCAATATCGGATTCATCGCGTTGCTGACCGCCATGAATCTGCGCGGTGTGCGGGAGTCGGGTCGCGCATTCGCCGTGCCGACGTATGCGTTCGTCGCAGGGGTCACGCTCATGGTGGTCGTCGGTCTCGGCAAGGCGCTGTTCGGGGACGCGCCGGTCGCCGAAAGCGCGCATTACGAGATCCATGCCGAGCAGGTCGGCCTCAGCGGCGCGGCGGTGGCGTTTCTGGTGCTGCGGGCGTTCTCCTCCGGATGCACCGCATTGACCGGCGCCGAGGCGATCTCCAACGGTGTTCCCGCGTTTCGTAAACCCAAGGCACTCAATGCGGCCCGCACGATGTCGGCAATGGGCATCATCGCGATCGCGATGTTCACCGGTGTAACCGCGCTGGCCTTGATCTCCCACACCCGTGTCGCGGAAAACGCATGCGATCTGATCGGCTTTCCCGGTGACTGCCACACCGATCCGCAGCGCACCGTAATCGCGCAGATCGCGGCGGCGGTGTTCGGCGGCAACAGCATCGCCTTCTACTACCTCATGGTGATGACCGCGTTGATCCTGATTCTGGCGGCGAACACCGCCTACAACGGGTTCCCGCTGCTCAATTCGATTCTGGCGCAAGATCGATACATGCCCCGACAGCTACACACCCGTGGCGATCGACTGGCCTTCTCCAACGGCATCATCCTGCTCGCCGTTGTCGCGGGCACGCTGATCTATGCGTTCGACGGTTCGGCGACCAGGTTGATCCAGCTCTACATCGTCGGTGTATTCACCTCGTTCACGCTGTGCCAAGCGGGCATGGTCCGACACTGGAACCGCGAACTGGCCGACGCCACCAACGCTGCCGACCGGATTCGCATCCATCGCGCGAGGGCGATCAACGCGTTCGGTGCCAGCTTCACCGGTGTCGTTCTCGTGGTCGTCATGATCACCAAGTTCACCCACGGCGCGTATCTGGTCGTGATCGCAATCCCGGTCCTTGTTGTGCTGATGTACCTGATCCACCGCCACTACACGGCAATTCGCGCCGAACTCCACATCGATGACGACGACGAGGAAACACTGCCACCCCGGGTGCACGCAGTCGTGCTGGTATCTGGCTGGACCAAGGCGAGCAGGCGCGCCGTGCAGTTCGCGCGAGCGACCCGACCGGACACTCTCACCGCGATCACCGCCAACGTCGACGACACCGAAACTCGCCTACTGAGCCAGGATTGGGAGCGCCACAGCGTGAGTATTCCGCTGATCGTGGTCGAGTCCCCTTATCGCGAGATCACGCGTCCGGTCCTCGACTACACGAAACGCTTGCGTAAGGCGGGACCCCGCGATGTCATCAGCGTCTTCATCCCGGAGTACGTCGTCGGCCGATGGTGGGAGAACCTACTGCACAACCAGAGCTCGCTGCGGTTGAAAGCGCGGCTGCTGTTCGAGCCGGGCGTAATGGTGACGAGCGTGCCGTGGCAGCTGCAGTCGTCGAACCGGCGAGATCTGTCGCGCGAAGAGCATCGGCCCGGCGAAATACGTAGAGGCATAACGGGTTCGAATAAAGGCGGAAAATAGCGACAAAGCCGCCGCGCGGCCCGATTCGGGTGCCGCGTGGCGGGATCCTTCGCTGTGGCGCACCCATGCTGCTAGATGAGCGCGCGCTTCGAACTGTCGTTCAGCGCTGTCCGGGACGGGCGAAGTCAGCGTGCACCAGCCGCACCCGATGCCGCCGTATCCGGGGTGCCGCTGCTCGCCGCGGGAGCGCTCGCATCCGGCGACTCCACGGAACGTCACGTTCTCGGACGGCACGGTATGCGCGTCACCGGGCAAGGTTGAGCGCGCGATAGCACCGGCCGGAACGCATGATGCTCCGGGCTTCCCCCCAACCACAGGCTGATCGCAATTAGGTGAGGTCGGTCGCGGCTGTTCAGTGGAGTTGAGCCGCCGACGTCGGGATGCGGGTCGGCTCTCTATCGGGCGGTGCTGCCGTTGGTATAGACACCCGCGCAAGGCGACTAGCCTCTGCCGGTATGGCGCGCACTCGTCTCTACCGCAACGGTGTCCTGGAATCCGAGAACTTCCCGGCGGCGGAAGTTTCGGACTATCTGCGTGATTCGACCGCGACAGTGTGGCTGGACATGTGTTCCCCGACTGCGGAGGACTTGGCGACAATCAGCGAGGAGCTGAGCTTGCATGAGCTCGCGGTGGAGGACGCGGTCCATGAGCACCAACGGCCCAAGCTCGACCGCTACGACACCCACGCATTCCTGACCGCCTACACCGTGCGCCTGGACACCAGCACCGGGGTGCTCCATAAGTACGAGGTGGCCGCGTTCGTTACCCCGAGGGCACTGGTCACCGTCCGCAAAGACGAGAACTTCGACATCGAAGAGGTCGTACGGCGGTGGGACTCCGCATCCGAGCTCGCCAAGAGCGGGGTGGGGTTCTTGGTGCACGGGTTGCTGGACTACGTCGTGGACAGCCACTTCGAGGCGGTGCAGGCGCTGGACGAGCAGATAGAAGCCCTCGAAGATCTCGTTTTCGCCGATCATGCCGACTACCGAGAGCTGCAGCGCCGTTCGCTGCGCTTACGCAAGAGTCTGGTCACATTGCGGCGGGTGGTGCTGCCGATGCGGGAATTGGCGAATGCGGTGATGCGCCGCGACCTCCACATCGTCGACGACGCGATGATGCCTTACTACCAGGATGTTTACGATCACATCCTGCGTGCGGCCGAGTGGACCGAATCTCTGCGTGATCTGGTCACGACAATCCGGGAGACGCAGCTGACTCTGCAGGGCAACCGGCTCAACGCGATCATGAAGAAGGTCACCAGTTGGGCTGCGATCATCGCTGTACCCACCGCGATCACCGGCTTTTACGGCCAGAACGTGCCCTATCCCGGATTCGAGCATGCCTGGGGATTTTGGGCGTCCACGATTGCCATCGTCGTCATCTCCGGCACCTTGTATTGGATGTTCAAACTCCGCGACTGGCTCTGACACAACGCACTTCCGGCCTGCCGTGCGAGCGCGCCGTGCCCCCGGGCTCGCGAGCCGAGGTAGGAAAAGGGGCGATCTGCCCGTTCGCTACACATCCAAGAGGTGACTTCGCGGCGGCTAGGGGGAGAGGTCGATGGTCAGCGTGGCTAGTTCGAGTGCGATGGCGCACGGGTCCGGTGCCGGGGTGAGGGAGGGGTTTTGGACTCGCCAGGTGATCGTCCCGTTGAGTGCAGCGGAGACTTGGCAGTATCCGAGATCGCGAAGGTCTCGTACATAGCACCAGTCGGCCATCGGCGGCCCGCGGCAAGGGGACCGCGGCCAGCGCCCGCCGCAGCCGAGCAACCTCGATGCGGCCCCGATCCAGCGCCGCATACACGCTGCCGTGGCCCCGCCGATGCTCGCCGACCAGCGACAACTCCGGCAGCGACCGCACCGGCCCGTCCGCGCACAACACCGCATCGGCCAACTCGAACACCGCATCCGCCCGAGCGGTCAGACACCGACAGAATTCCTGCCGGAACGCCGACAGGTCCCCAAACACACCGGCACCGCCGGTGTCGTGCACACTATTCACCGAAGCCCTTGGTCCTGAGATCTGTTCTGTCGCAAGACAAATCATCAGCCAAGGGCTTCGTTCATGATCAACTGGGTCCCCCAGCACGACCTCAGACGTTAAAACTCGAGCTAGCAGCGTTCATACTGACGCGCGTAGGCCTCCGACTCCGGTGAAACATCGCGCCAGGATGGCTGGCAACCGCCGACGAAGACCGCGAAAACGGGGCCGTTGCGTGTTTCGATCGTGTAGTCGACCACGGCACCGGGCTGGGCCAAGTAGGGAAGATGCCGTTCGGCGAGTTGTGTTGCCTGCGCAGCGGTGAGTTGCTTTCCGACAGGAGGGTATATCGCGACGTCCAGGGTGCGGCCTGCTTTGCCGGGCGGGTCGTATACGGATATCTCGACGAAGAATGGGGTGGGTTGATCGGTCAGGAACCACTCCCACATCTCGAGTTCACCATTGGACGGGAAGCGGGGTCGGCTGGACGGGAAGAGGGGTCGGCGGCCCGAGTTGAGCCACCCGGGTTCCAGTCTCGAGCGATTCTTGGACCCGCTCTCCACAGGAACGGTGGCCACCGTCCAATCGTTGGGCGCCAGTTCGGGAAAGTCCTGGATGATTCGGCGCATCGCCGAGGTGGCACGGTGGGGTTCGGCCTCGGAGCCCGCTCCGACGCCGATGGCGTTGCTCATCTGGTCTACGTCGATGCCGCGTGACGACCAGTGCACCTGTGTGCCGGGGGCCGAGACTCTCGCCCAGGTGTGTGCCGAGTTCGCTTCCCTGCTCACGTCCCGACCGAACCGCCAATACGCAGAATAAGAGTCCGTCATCCGGTCGAGATTGACCTCGGTCTGGTCGCCTTGGTAGCGCGGCGGAAGCTGCTGGGCGCCCATGGCACGCACCACGGACGCGGCCTCGTCCGGTGTGGCGCCATCCTCGAGCTGCACATCGAGCCGGGAATGGTACGTGCGGGACTTGCCCTCGTAATCGAACAAATGTGACGCATCGACCACCCCGGGAAGAGCCTGGATGGCAGTTTCGATCACGCGTGACCAGCTGTCACGCTCGGTCTGGTCGGGTCCTTGTGCCGGAATAGCACATCCTGTCAGCAGGACTGCCGCCATCATCAATATGACGGTCGGGGTGGTTAAGCGCATAACGTTTCATTCTGGCGTCCGGGGCGCCAGGCGATGCTAGCGGATTTCGGTCATGACGTTGGTCAGATCATTGCCAGCGACACTGCGAAGGTGGTGGCCGACCGACCCGGCGCGGCCACGGCGGCGGCGATACCACGAACTCGCCACCACCCACCGAGCCGGATTCGTCCTGGCCCGCGTCGTCGAATGGCTCGAAACATCGGGAGACACGACCCAACGACCGCGGCCGCTAGAGCAGGGCCCGCCGGTGGCGTCGAGGAGCTGGCCCATGACCCAGCCCCACAGTTGGCCCGCCGCCACAGGATCCAACCACGCGGCGGGCCCACTCATGCCATCGCACTGTAATGCCGCGTGGCGCGCGTACGCGAACGTCCGCATCTGCCGATGAGTGCATGAATGGCATGGCCCCCGAGCTGACCTCCGACCCGGCACCAACAACGTCCTGACTGTCGAATCTGTCTACCCGACCGAACAATCCAGGATTCGGCCGTCGCTGGTGCCGATGAGTAGGCGGCCGGGATCGGTGACGGTGAGCGCGGTCGGCACGACGGGCACTGCGGCAACGGTCACGTGCTGGCGCCACAGTACGGTGCCGGTATCGATATTGAGTGCGACGAGCTCGCCATTGGTGTAGGTGACGTAGACGATCCCCGTGTCGGAGTCGAAACTGGTGGCGGGCCAGTCCGTTCGAAAGACCCAGGTCGGTTCTCCAGTCTTTCGGCGCCGCACGACGAATGAGCCACCAGGCTGCAACCCCCAGCCGTGATAGACGGTCCCCACATGGACCAGCTCACCGTCCGATGTCTCCACGCCCGGACCGGCAAAGTGTGTTTCACCCGGTGCCCACGAGAAGGGGAACACTCGTGTGAAGTCCGTCGTCTTCGGCGCATGCGGATATTCGGCCACCGACATCTCTTCCAAATCGGCTGTGGCCAGCCACACTTCGGCTGGATCGATGTGCAACTCGTCGTCCTTGGGCAGGATGTCGTAGTAGTAGATTCGGCTGCCGCGGCGGATACGGAGCCTGCTCCGTTCGTAGTTGGATCCTTCGGGGCCAGGGCCGGCAGGCCGTCAGCGCATCGCACCAGAGACACCGGAGCGGGGGGCTCAGGTGGTCGAGCTGCGCCCCGTCCTCGAGGGAAAGCCGGACCACCGACTGCGGCTGCTTCTCCCATCCGGGGCGTGCCAGAGCGATCCAGGCCGAACGCTCGTCGGTGGCCACGACGATGTCACGGCCACCCTTGTCGTCCTGGACAGTCCACTGCTTTTGCCCCGAGGGCAACCAGGACTCCAACCCGACGCCGTCGAGCGCGGTAATGATCCTGCCGTCCGACAGCTCTTCGATCGCGCGGATGTTGCGTCGCGGATCCCAGCTCGTGGACAGATCGGAGATCCGCCGGCGGGCTTCCTCCTGGCCGTCGGGCCGCGGCAGCGGCACCCGCGGTCCGGCCAGGTCGTATCCGGTGATCGAGCTCGGCGGTACGGACCTCCAATCGGGCCGATGTACCACCGCGACATGCCCCTCGACCCATGCGTTCTTATCCTGCCAATCGTCCGGCGGTGCCATCAGCACGCGTAGTTCGTGCTCGTCGATCCATTCCAGACCCAGGACTTGGCGGCCGAGATCGTGCTCGATGAGCGGCTTGGCTACGCCTGTCTCCAGGTCCAGCAGGAGCAATTCTCCTTCGAAGAAGTAGCCGCCGTCGTAGCGACCCGAGCCGACTGCGAGGAGGGGAAGGCTGGGATGGAAAGCCATGGCGTGCACGGGGTAGCGCGCACGGAGCAAGGCGCGGCAGGTCAGGCTATTGCTGCCGTACACACCGACCGGCGCACCACCGGGCTCGTGTGTACCGGCCACTGCGAGCAGGTGCTGACGCTCGTCGTCGACGGTCAGGGCAGGATCACCGACCTCAGCGAAGGGACGGTCCCCGAGGATCCGGTCAACTTTGAACATGGCGATATCGTGCCGGGCCCACCAACGGTGACCTCAAACGCCCCTTCCTTCCCAGCAACCCGTCAGCCACATGGCTTCGGGAGCATGCCAACTCAACGCACGCACATGCCGCTGTGCGCGCTGTCCGAATCGGCCAGCTTGGTGGGAGGGGTGCGCATCGGCGGTGTCAAGAACGATCGTGACGTCACAATTCGCCGATGCGACATCTAGCCTGGGCAGACCGCCGTCGAGATCCACCGCCAAACGACGTCACAGCTCACCGATGTAGGCAGACTAGAACCAGTTGGTGAGAATCCAGCTCTCCGACCGGTGCAGATAAGCCATGAGTGCGGGGAGATGCTGCACGTGGCCCGGATCGCCGGAGAGCCTGCGTGGTACTGCCACGGCTGCGACTACCGCAAACAGGCGGCGTAGCACCCACCGTTCGCGAGGTGTTGCGGCTAAACCTGATGGTGCACTTGGTCTTTACTCACGCCGGGAGATCCTGCCGTGAATCATCGCGAACGGCGGCTTAGTCGAACCTCAATCCCGGCGGCCAGCAGCAGGCTGCCATACTCAGCAAAGTCAACCTGCTGATGCTCAGCAGACGAGCGACTCGAGACAACCTGCTCCCCGAAAGGGGCGACTTTGTCGCGCGTTCGTCCCTCAATTCTGCGAGTTGTCAGCCTTGCGCTCGTGACTACGCTGCTTGCCTACCACCCGGCGATACTCATCGCGATTGTGTTGCTGCTGGTTCTCTCAGCAACATTCGGCATCGCCCTCCCCGCGGTCTGGTCCAGAAACCCTCTGCGCCGCGCCGCTGCCTACAGGCTAGTAGTTCTCCTATGGACCGGTCGGTGCGAAGAAGTAGGGGCGGTAGGGGTTCCAAGTAGTAACCGCGCCTAAAAACACCGAATTTTGGCCGTCTGACCGCCGCTAAGGTTCAGATCTCCGCGGCGTCGGACGTGCCGTTGCCGAGTTCGGGGATGTGCTTGTAGAGGGTGCCGCGCGAGACTCCGTGCAGCCTCGCCACCGACGACACCGTCTCGTCCGGGCGGGTGAGGATGGCACGAGCCTGGCGGATCTGCTCGGCGGTCATCGCCGGTGGCCGCCGAGGCGCTGCCCGCGGGCACGGGCGGCGGCCAGGCCCTCATTGGTGCCGTCGACGATCAGCTCGCGGATGAACTCGGCGAGCGCGGCAAAGACATGGAACACCAGTCGGCCGCCGGGGCGCAGGTAGTCAAGGCAGGCACCCAACTCCTCGCGTTCGGCGTTCTTGCCAGACTTCTTGTCGGTGAAGATCCGCTGGCACCCGGCCGCGGTGAGCGCGGCGATCTGACGGTCGAGCAGCTGGCCTTTGGTCGACACTCGGCCGTAGCCGACGAGGGCACCGCCGCCGCCGATCGGGTCGAGCGCATCACGTCGAGGGCGAGTGGTTCGGCGATGTCGAGGGAGCGAGTCTGGCTGGCCATGCCCCGGACTGCACGAGACGGGTCCGACAGGACTTGTTGAACACCAACCATTTTCGATACGTTTGTTGAACACCATGCTGGCGCGGCCGTCCTGCCGTTCCTGTCGATGTTCGAAGTCGACTGCATCGATGTCCGCACTCCTGCGCACACCCGATACCGCGGGTACCTTCTTCATAGCCCCTGAATCGGAGCGGCGGTCGCCAGGCCCGGTATGACTCAATGCCCCTGTCTTTCCGATGATCCGGGGGTAGTGCCGCCGAGCCTTGTTCGCCGCCGACACAACCCCGGCCAAGCCTGCGATGATGGATGGCATCCACACCACTACCAGGGCGACGCAGAACACGGAAAAGCCTGCGCGAGAGGCAAATTCACTGGCCTTCATGGCGAATGGATCGAAGACGGACAGCTGCCCGTCGCGACTTGTCGATGTGCCGGGCAGAACGTCCATCCACGTGCTCCTTCGAACTCGGATACAGCCGATCGGTAAGGCGATACCCGGCGAATACCGAGGTAAACGGCCTGATTGTCCGACTGGGGGTCTTCTGGTTTCGGTGAACTACCGGGCAGCGAAACCGCTCCGGTCTCCATTCCCACCTCGGAAGTAGCTGATACCTTGCGTGGGGGCGCATCCAGACTGGAGTCTGGATCAGATCGATGCTTGGAGGAGACAGCCGCATGAACTCGGCCGCACAGTGGTTCACCGGTCGGAACAGGCGCGGGATCTGGATCGTGGTGCTGGTCGTGGTGGTGGGCGTGGCGGCGATCGTGTGGACGGACCGGTCACCTCGGCAGTCGCAGCAAGCGACTCCGGTGTTGGGCGGCAGGTTTCGTATTTCGCCCCAGCTCGACTCCGCTCCCGCCCCGCGATGGACGGTGCGCGCCTCGGATCTGTCCGATGAGCCCGGTGCGGTCCTGCTGTCGGCCCCGCACAGTTTGGGCCGCTACTACGGATACGGCGGGCCGATGGACACCGGGACGATGATCGTGGCGGCCACCGCGGTGCCGGGTAGCGCAACCGGCGAGGCTGGATTGCCGGTCGGTCCGGTGCGAATGCATGGTATCGACCCGGACACCGGAAAGCCGCGCTGGACAACCGATGTCGGTGAAATCGACGGCTGTGGTGAACTCGTACTCGAGGGGCTGCTCACCTGTCACGGCACACATCGAGTGCTGATCGTCGATAGTGCGACCGGCAGGGTACTCACGGACCACACAACGGATTTCGAGGTCATGGACATCGCGGTCCGCGACGGCGTTGTCTCCGTGGCCGGGCGCACCGCGGACTGGCAGACCGCTGTCATTACGCGGGGGACCGTTGCCGATATCGCTGCGACCTGGCGCAAGACGTATCCGACACCGATTCCCGGCGAACCCGTTACTCCCCGGATCGACGCCCCGGATTACTTCCGGGAAGGGCGCGACGGCAAGGTTCGCGTATACGATTTGCGTTCCGGTGAGCTGCTTTTCACCGCTCCCGTCGGCTACGTCTTCGACGGCGGCTTGATCGCCACGCAGGTGATCGATCGCAGCGGCAGTGCGGGAACGGTCGCGCTGCTCGGTCGCGATGGCCACCGGATCGCCGAGGTCGCCAATGCCAGCTTCATCCTCGAGTGGTATCCGGCCGCAACCGCGACACCACTGCCGATCCTGACCGGGGAGAGCGCCTACGACCGGACGAGCGGCCGAGTTCTGTGGACCAATGCGCTGATCGGCCTCGACGATCCCACGGGACGCAAGGGCGCGATAGTGGGAGTGGTGCGCGATACGGTGATTGTCCGATCGCTCGATGGCTCAACGCTTTCCGGTCTCGATCTCGCCGACGGACATCGAATCTGGCAGCGGCCGTCGCCATTCGCGAACGCCTCACAGTTCACGAGGTACGAAGGCATCACCGACGCAAGCCATCTCATCTTGACCGACGGCGTCACCGTGCAGGCGATCGATGGCGCAGACGGTTCGTCGGTGTGGTCAATGCCATTGCCGCCCAGCGGTGATTCTCGATTGCACTCCGCGGTGCACGCGATGGGCGGTCGCATGGTCACAACGACCGCCCAGGAATTCACCGGATACGCTGCGGGTTGATCAGATAGTCGCGTCGTTCAGTCGGTCCCTGTAGATCCGAAATGCCTTGCGATCAGCGGCCGAAGCGCTCTCTCCGACTGTTTCGGCGGCAGCCAGTTGTGCTCGGTGTACATGTGGCAGTGCGGTGACGTGCAAGCTGTAGCCTTGGCCACGTCGCACTGGCGGCCTTGTTGCAGGGCGAGGCGCTCGGTGTCACCGAGATCGCCGCTGTAGCCGGTCAGGTGGCGGGCGATCCTGCCCGGCATCTCGATTCGGATCGGGTGTGGTTCTTCGTTGCCGGCGCGTGCGGGTTGTTCGCCTCGGCCGGGCAGTAGGTCGGCGATCGCGGTGCGGATCGCGACCCAGCTCACCAGCGGATCACAGCCGGACCGCGACCCGGAACCTACATCGTGGCCGCTGCGCTCATCGAAGACGAGGATGTCGTGGTGGTGCGCAAGACGATGGACGCGCTGTTGCTACCCGGCGAGACCAAGGTGCACTGGCACGGCAGCAGCACTGAACGCCGCCCCGAACTGGTGGGCGTTGTGGCCGAGCTGCCGGTGTGCAGCATCATCGTGGTGCACCACGACCTGGGTGCCGCGGACCGTCGACACCGTCGCAAATGCCTCGAATACCTGCTGCCTACGCTGGCGCACATGCCATGCGATCAGGTAGCTCTCGAATCGCGCGGAACTATGGATCGCAGCGATCTGGACATTCTGCAGAAGTTCCGGGCACGGAAGATCATCACCAAGCCGTTGCGGATCGACCACATACGAGGCAGAGCCGAACCGGTCCTGGCCGTCGCGGATGTGGTGTGTGGGGCGATCGTGCAGCACCGTGTGGGAAATCCCGGCTACCTGCACACACTCGGCGGCTTGGTCGACATCATTCACATCATCTGAAACGACGCAAGCCGCGGGCCTCGTCTCCGGCGAGTAATCCCACGGCTTACTTCCAACCCCACCTCGATGGGGCGGCAATGGGCCAAGGCTAGCACAATTCAGGGCCTGTTCAGGACCCATTCGGGACCTATTCGCCACTGTCCGACGCCACCCGCACCGCCTACCAGATCGGGCTACGGTAGTAATCGCCGAACCGAACCAACACACCGTGACGACACGACGTGATCGCTGATAGCACCCCTGAAACTCTATGAGGTGTCCCGCCTGGTCCGGCCGGGATCAGCGCCGGAAGAACCGCCACCAGGGCTGTCGACGATGATTCGGCGGGCCTGCCGCAACCGGGACAGACCCGTCTACGGGCTCGACGGTCTCTCCCAGTCGGGGCCGCTCGTCCCACGCACCGGTGGCGATCTCCCTGATCGAGCCCTCACCGACGATGCGGGTCGCGATCGTCCAGACCGCCGGCATCCCGGTAAGAGCGGACTCGTCGAGTTCGGCGCAGGCCTGCGCCGCTTCGTCGATGCTCATGTGCAGCGACAGGTGCAGCACCGTGCCCTTGCTCGACGTCACGACCAGCACACCGACCGCGACGCTTGTACTGTTCCGGGCCATGCGCGCCCAGGTGTCGAGGACTTTGCCGGGTTCGGCGCCCAAGTGGTCGACGACCTCAGCAGTGGAATCAGCCAGTCTCAACCTGATGCAGCGGCGCGCGATATCTCGCTCGGTCACGCCGAACCGTTCGACGAGTGAGGACATACCCGGGGTCGGGGTCTGCGCCCAGGCCAAGATCAGCTGCTCATCGGTGGTGGCGTCCCAGAACGGGTAGCCCTTCGCCGCATGTGCCTCGCGGGCCAGAGCTTCACCGTCGAAGCCCGGTTTGGTGACCATCTCGCGCAGCTTGCGCATCGCGATGGCGCCGGTATATCCGCCCAGCAGAACGAACTTCGCACGCGACCGCACTCCACCCACGGTCCGACCGAGCTGTGTAGCGATCTCCTCATCGGTCGCTGTAGTCGCCAGCGCGCCGAAGAACTCCTGGTAGTCCTCCCCGGTCCACAGACTGCCTTGCCGGTCCTCGCGCTCCCCCGTCGCCGTCATTGCCGTGCATCCTTCCCGTGATCACTGACAACCCCGTGCGGCCCGTCTACCGCTCCCGCTCATGCATGGCCTCCAACGTCCGGGTCAAGGCGTTTCCGGTCACGCCCTTGAGCGCGCTCCTGGGAACGCTTCGGGATTCCCTCTGGTCCAAGGCTTCTCGTTCACGTTCGGCCTCGGCGAGTTCTTGGTCGATCGCCTCCAGCCGTTCGGCGCGTTCAACCGCGTAGCGCTGCCGAGCCTCGGCGGCTGCGGCGACGTCACGTTCGATCCTCTCCAGGTGCAAGACGTCGCGGACCTTCGTCAGCGCCTCGTTGCGCAGCTTGATCAGCTCGAGGCGCTCGTCGGCGGAATAGAAGCCCTGCCGCTTACCGAGGTTGCTGACCAGTATCTTGGTGTGCTCGTGCAGATCGACCGCCTCCTGCCACGTCTGCACGTGTCGGGCGTCCTCGATCACGTCGAGAAACAGATCCTTCAAAGTGGTCATCCCCATCGCCTCCACACCCAGACCGACAAGCCGCTACAGCCGACAATAGGTCAGCCCGCTGCGGCAGCGAACCTGATTCGCCAGATGCAACCACACGTTTGCCCGGCAAATTATGTTGCCCAGACACGTTTTCCGCGGTTTCTGTCGGTATCTCATGCGACGATCGCTTGTCATGACGTCCGATTCGACAGCGAACCCGGCTTCGTTGTTCTTCGAAGCGCTCCGCACATGGGCCTATCTGGCATATGAGGTCCAGTGGCGCGAAAAGTCTCGCTAAGAGCTCCTATCGGGTTCGGTTGCTGAGTCGTCGCCAGCAGATCAGTGCTGCGGCGAGGTCGAGGAATCCGTGGTGGATGTCGGTGCGACGTTCCCACCGGATGGCCAGCCGCCGGTACTGGTGCAGCAGGGCAAAGGATTGCTCGACGATCCAGCGGCCGGCGGTGACCTTGTCACGGGTGCCGCGCCGCGCGATGTAGCCGGTGATACGTCGTTGCCGCAGTTCGGAATACACGCTGGGGTAGTCGTATCCCTTGTCCGCGATCAGGTTGGTGATCCGATGCCTGGGTCGCCCCGCACGCCCGCGCAGAGGTTGGACCCGGTCGAGCAGCGTGGGCAACAGCAGATGGTCGTTGACATTGGCCGCCGACAGCGCCACCGCGAGCGGGAATCCGTTCCCACAGGTCAGGATGTGGTGCTTGGAACCGGTCTTGGCGCGGTCGACCGGGCTCGGACCTGTTGCGGCGCCCCTTTTTTCGCCCGCACATGCGAGCCGTCGACCATGACCCGGTCGAAGTCGATCATCCTGGCGGCGTGGCAGCGGGCGAGCACGGCCTGGTGGATCTGTTCGAACGCCCCGGCAGCCTGCCAGTCCCGCAACCTGCGCCAACGTGTCATCCCGGACCCGAACCCCAGTTCCTGGGGTAGGTCTTCCCACCCGATCCCGGTGATCAGCACGAACAAGATCCCCTGCAGCACCCGTCGGCTGTCCATCTGCGGCGGTCCCGGTGCCCCCGCGGGTTTCACCGGCAGTAGCGGTTCGATTACCGCCCACAACTCGTCATCCACGATCCAGGGTGCTGCTACATCGAAACATCCTGCACTGCAACAGAACCCGACGCCAACTGACCGAACCTGTTAGGAGCTCTAAGGCTTCACCCTCGTGAGTTCGCGTAGCAGTAGACAGAGCGCACTCGGATCATCGACGCGCCACGTCGTGCTGGATGGTGAGAAGGTCGATCGCAGAAAATGGCGGAGTTGGACCGCTCAGCTCAGTAGCCGTCGGTGGTCAGAATGCGGTAGAAGAAGGTCTCATTGGCCAGTGGTGCCGGGCCGCCAGGGAATCCGCCCAGCCACTGCGAGAAGTTCAGCGGCGTCGCGGGTGGCATCACGATGAAGCCCTGGCGACCGTAGAAGTCACCTAATCCCTGGTCTTCGGCGAGGAATTGGCCGTACAGGATCTCTACCCCGCCTTTGTAGGCGATTGAGGTTGCCGCGTTGACAAGTGGTGTTGGTGTCACGAGCAGGGACGTGGAGCGCATAGTGTTCCTACCAGCCAAAAGTTCCTGGTCGTTGCCGTCGCGATAGGAGGAAACCCGTAGTGGGAGTTCATGGTCGTGCACTAGGTGGGGTGTTGGTAACGGCGATGGTGTGCGCGGGGCTGTGGTGTGGCGGGGGGACAGCTGCCGCGCAAGATATCGACTGGCAAAGCGACAGCACGCTGCAGTGCGCCAAGACGCACTGGGCGGAGATCAAGAACGTCGTAGACCCTTTGCTGCCGACCGCGCCGCTGATCCTGTCGTCTGATCAACAAACCAAACTGAATTCGCTGTTGAACGGAGCCAAGGTCATGCCGTCAAAACCGAGCGATGACTGGCTCCGCGCGCTCCCCGACGCTGTTCCCATGGAGCTTCTCGACCAGATCGCCGGAAAGATCATTCGATCCTGCCTCGCAGAGTCCTAGCCCCATCAACGAACCGCACGGCTGAATGGACTAGTGGGTCCCGCCCCTGAGTGGGCGGGACTACTGCTGTCGGTACCCGAAGAAGCCCGCTGGGCACGCAGCCTGAAGCGACCTCGGGGCGGATCACAGCGTCAGATGTCCGATGTCAGTGAGGTGGCCCACCGTTGAGTCGGTGATCTGCGGTGGGCCATCTTCGATGGCAGGCGCTTCGCGGGATGTGCCACCGAGGGTGGCCTATTTTGTCGTGGTCCGATCAGTGGCGGCAGCGATGAGTTTGGCGACAACGCGCGGTTGCAGGTCGGGGGTGTCGACGATCTTTGCTTCCTGGCTGTGCCATTCGCGTGCGTCGTCGTAGTCGGACAGGTGTTCGAGGCGCCATGGCGAGTTGGGTTTGTGGGCGTCGGTTTCGATGCGTCGGAGGAGATGGGCCGGGTGGGCGAAGTCCCCGGCGCAGGCCACCCGCAAGTCCTAAGCTGACCGCGGCCAAGAGAATCCAAGTACATCAGGAGTCAGACAATGGCTACACCCCGCGACGCCCTTCTGGACCTGCGCCGGGCCGCCTCGGCGGGACTGCTCGATCTCGACGGGTCCGGCCCCGCCTCGCGCGAGGCGGTGCGGGTGCGAGAAACCCTCCTGGCGCCGCACTTCGGTGCCGTCGCCTGGTCGGTTCCGCCGAGCTACCGGGCGCTGCTGGCGGAGCACAATCGGCTGCGCTGCCATCGGGAGGAGGACGATCGCGAGCGCGAGTTCGTTCTCGTGGACGAGGGGGAGTTCGTCGGGTTGAACGCCGAGCTGGTGCACATGCATGCGGGGACGATCCGGGCACCGGAGACGCCATCCCCACGGCGGTAGATGGCGGTGAACGACTCGATCGGTTCGTCGAGCAGATGACCCGCCGGATCTCGATGTCATAGTCCAGGGGCGAGATGAACTGCTCCCACGCATTCTCCCAAAGCCGCTGGACGCGATCGAACGAGAAGATGATGCCCAGGCGAGAGAACTGGCAGAATTACATACAGAATCACGCATCCGCCGCCTCGTTGCCCTACGTTTGGAGCTCCGTGATCGATGAAGGAGACCGATAGCTTTCCGGCCCCGGTGACCGTCGAGTCGCTCGCTTCTGCTGTCGCAAGACTGGCCGACGAGATCTACCTGTCGCTAGCAACCATCGGGACCGCGCTGACGACCCTGTGGGATGGTCTCACCGAGAAGCTGGTGTCCGCTCCTCGGTCGACTGATCTAGCACCGCTGCGCGAGACCATTGTCGGAGAGCTCGAGCGGCGTGGGAATCTGTTCGACGGCGCAGGCGTTGTGTTGGCCGACGGCCTTCTCGTGGATCAGCCCCGGCATCTGGAATGGTGGCTTCTGGACGTGCAACGCGGACCGCGACGCCTGATGCTCGAATTGAATCCGCAGAGTGAATACTTCTACGACTACACCGGAATGGACTGGTTCGTGATCCCGCGCGACCAGGGTAAGCGGTGGGTGGACGGGCCGCACCGCGATTACGCGTGCACCAATCGGTGCGTGTGTACGTTCGCGATACCGGTCACGACCACATCGGGAGCCTTCCTCGGAATCGCTGGTGCCGATGTGTCGGCTGCCTCGATCGAGGAGGTCCTGCTTCCGCGTTTCCAGGTATTCGGTCAGCGGCTAGTGCTGGTCAACAGCGAAGGCTGCGTCATTATGGGGACCGATTCCGAATTCACGACCGGGTCCAAGATGAGCCGGACGGACCGATCTGCTGCGGCAGTGCCGATCGAGGCGATGCCCTGGTTGTTGCAGCCGCTGGGATCCATGGGGTCCCACTGACGCGCAGCACACTACCTACCGATATCGCGGCGATCTCGGTGAGTCGTGAGCAACAGGACGATGCCTCGAGAGCTCCCGGTGGTGGTGAGGGGTTGATTCGAGCGTGCCTAGAGCGTGCCAAGACGGGCCGATACAAGGCGGACAGGCCAAGACGAGCCGGACGTTGAAATGCCTCTGACCTGGACGGGAGAGGATCACGCGGACACCCTGGGACGACTACCAGTTCCCTGGGGGGCAAGTGGTCGCAGGTTCAAATCCTGTCATCCCGACCAGGTCAGAGGCGGTTTTCCGCTCTCTGTTCGACATTTTCAACTCCTCCCGCGTGCCTAGGGGTAGGCAAGCGGGCCTTTGGCGTGAGTGTGCACAGCGAGCGAGCTCGGGTCGACTCTCATCGTCTGCTGGCGGGCGTGCGCGAGGACGACTGGGGCAAGCCGTCGGACGGAACACGCTGGACCAACGAGCAGCTGTTGTTCCACATGGTGTTCGGCTACATGATCGCGCGGAAACTGCTGATCCTGGTGCGTGTGTTCGGGCGACTGCCCGACCCGGTGGGTCGAGGCTTCGCGCGCGTCCTCGACGTGGCGACACCGCCGTTCCACCTACGGTTCTTGTCTTGCCGCGCTCATATACAACCGGCGACGGATGGGTGCCGAACTCGACCGGGTGATCGGCTCGTTGCGGCGTTCACTGCAACACGATCGCGACAGCAACTTCACGCGCGGCATGCACTACCCGACCCGATGGGATTCCTACTTCGCCGATTTCATGAACGGCACGCCATTCGCGTTCCGTTGACATCGACGACCCGGCCCGCTGGGGTCGATGGGCAGTGCCCTGCTGTCCGATCCGCGCCGACGATATCCAGCACCGCAAGATGGTTTCACGGCGCAAGGCCTGAATGGACCGTCCATCCCGAGGAAGCCATCATGGCACACCGCGCCTCCATCGCCCGCCGCCGACAGCTGCGCCCAGCGAGGAATACCGCCGACCCACCGATCCTACGGAACCAGCTGCATCCGGTTTTCCTTACGCCATGGGCGATGTCCGCGGTGGACAGCCCAGCGACTGCGAAGCCAACTCATGCACTCTCGTGCGATTTCATCAGCAAATTCTCCAAGCTGACCATCTGGTCGGAGTACGTGCGGACGCCGATGACCGCCACGAACTCACGATCACCGGCACGCTGCTGGAGGGAACTCCAATAGTTGGCAAGAAACCAACCCGCACCGGAGGTGCCTCGCGGGCCCATACCCGCGCAAATTATCCAGTATCGGTCGGGGTGCAGATCCGGGCTCGGTCGTACCCGCGCGATGATGCCGATGTTGCGGTCGTCGCTCGATTCATACCGGCTTCCATCAGCCAGCTCCAGGTGCTCCAGGTAGGGAGCAGGACTGTCGCGGATGGTGAACAGCGGGCGCTCGACGCTTGCGAGATACACATGGGTGCAGTCGTTGCTGCTCAGTCCGAAACTGATGTACGGGCGGTCGCAGTGCGAGACGGTGTCGCGGTCGCTCTGGAAGTCGATCGGAATGTTGGTGTGGCGCTGAAGCAGGGAGAACACGTACAGCAGTCCGCGAATATCGTTCTCCGTCAGCATGACCGGGACGTCGATGTGATGTCGACTCGTGAACGCACTGGCCTTCCTCTCGAATATGCGCTGAAGGGGAATCTTCGCCGCCTGGAGTGCGTCCACAGACCGGCTCGTCAGCTCGAAGGTCGGGTATACCAATGTCGTGCCGTTAGCGACCATCTCAGGCCCGAGGAACGCCTCGAGCTCGATGTCGGTGGATGGCAGACCTACCTCGTGCGATCGAGTACCTGCTGGTGCGGAGTTGGCCATCTGAAACAATCCTTCGACCGTCCAGCCCGGGAACATCCTGGCGAGCACCCGGCAGTGATAGTCGCGGGGAAGCCCGATCATCCGGCCCGATAGCCACTGGTAGTACTGCGCCTTCGCCGGCCCATGCCCCGGGGGAATGATCGGGTCCAGCTGCGCGGCGCACCTATCGTATGCGGCCAGAAACTCCGGATGACTCTTGAGATGCCGCTCCGCCAGCAGCATCTTCAATACCGTCGCCAATGAAAACCCCCTTTGCCCCTGCAACCTCCGTCTATGGTGTGACGGATTCTGCGCTATCCGCTCAACCTCGACGCGACTGGGCCCGTCGGCAACACCCCACCGACGGCCCAGTCACGTCAGCCGTCAGACGTAGGTGTAGGAGACGCCGTTGCTGACTCCACCCGCTGTCGTCGCGGTGACCGACACAGTTCCTGTCCCTGCGGGGGCAACCGCCGTGAGCTGCGTAGCGGAGTTGACGGTGAAGACGGTCGTGGTGGTGCCGAACCGCACGGTGAGGGCGCCGGTGAACCCGGTACCGGTAATCGTGACACTGGTACCCCCGTCGTGGGACCCGAGGTTGCGGAGAAGAAGGTGATGGTAGGCATGGTGGTGCCTCCTTCGTTTCGTGGTACCTCTGCACCGGGGGGTGCCCCCGAATCTCATAGTGGCCCGGCTCTTTCCATTAACACCCCTGGACCGGCACCTGGGCAATGAGACGCCCGATCCGGTTTCGTCCGTTTTCGGATTGTCGCCGGGACGTTGCCGGTGGTGACGCTTCGGGCAGGCAGGCCCTGTCAGGCATTGCCGCAGCGGCGTTTTCGTTGGTGCGGTGGTGCCGTCGGTGTGGCGGCGCCGGAGGTCGGTCGCCGATGACTTCGGTAACTGCGGAGAGCGGCGACCTCGTCGAGGGTCTTCCATCGCAGACTCGAGCCCGAGGCTCGCGTCACCGTTTGCGCAAACCTGCCCGACCCAGCGCTCTGTAACGCGAAAATAGCCCCGGCAGTGTCCAGCCCAGGAGGGCCTACGTGTTACAGGAACAGTTCGGGCGGGTCCTCGGATTCTCAACTGGCGCGCATGCCTAGCCATTTCCTTTTCCCACTCACGGTGTGCCCGTAACGCCATCCAGAACTCGCCCATCTGCTGGCTCTGCGAAATAGCGAGGTCGCTCAGTACCTTCGCGGCGTCTGAACGGATACAAACCGGACGAAAACGGACCGGGGATGCATTGCTGAAGTGCCGCCGCTGGTGGGTTACTGGGGATAAGCGGTTGTAACGGCTATGCCTGTGCTGGTGCGGGAGAGCCTTTTTCACTAATCACTGGTTAGAAGGTAAAAAGATGCCACCTGTAATCACCTCGCTGACACCCTCTTCCGGCCCTGCAGCGGGTTTCAACTCGGTAATCATCACCGGCTCCGGATTCAGTGGTGTCGGTCCCGTGGCTGTCCGGTTCGGCACGACGGCAACGACATTCACCATCAACTCCAATACCCAGATCACCGCCATCGCTCCGCCTGGAACCGGCACGGTGAACGTCACCGTACAGGCACTGCTGGATGGCACGAGCAACCCGCTGCCCTACACCTATGCTGGGGTTCCTACCTTGACCAGCATCAGTCCGGCTTCGGGGTCGGCGGCTGGTGGTACGACGGTCGTGCTGACCGGGACGAATCTGACCGGTGCGACCGCGGTGAGTTTCGGTGGTACCCCGGCGACTTCGTTCACCGTGAACTCGTCGACGCAGATCACGGCGGTGGCGCCTGCCCATTCAGTCGGGACGGTGCTGGTCAAGGTCACCACAGCCGGCGGAACGAGCAACGGTGTCTCCTTCACCTACGTTGCGGTGCCCACGCTGACCACGGTGGTGCCCAACGCCGGTCCGGTGACCGGCGGCACCACGGTCGTGCTTACCGGGACGAATCTGACGGGTGCGACCGCGGTGAGTTTCGGTGGTACACCGGCGACTTCGTTCACCGTGAACTCGTCGACGCAGATCACCGCCGTTGCCCCCGCAGGTGCGGCCGGAACGGTATCGGTCACCGTCACCACGGCCGGCGGAACGAGCAACGGGGTCTCCTACACCTACGTCGCGGTGCCGACACTGACCGCCGTCGCCCCGAACGCTGGTCCGGTGGCCGGTGGGACGACGGTCGTGCTGACCGGGACGAATCTGACAGGTGCGACCGCGGTGAGTTTCGGTGGCACGCCGGCGGCTTCGTTCACGGTCAACTCGTCGACGCAGATCACGGCGGTGACGCCCGCCCATTCAGTCGGGACGGTACTGGTCACCGTCACCACCACGGGTGGCACCAGTAACGGCGTCGCGTTCACCTACGTCGCGGTGCCGACACTGACCGCTATCGCCCCGAACGCTGGTCCGGTGACTGGCGGGACGACGGTCGTGCTGACCGGGACGAATCTGACAGGTGCGACCGCGGTGAGTTTCGGTGGTACCCCGGCGGCTTCGTTCACGGTCAACTCGTCGACGCAGATCACGGCGGTGACGCCCGCCCATTCAGTCGGGACGGTACTGGTCACCGTCACCACCACGGGTGGCACCAGTAACGGGGTCTCCTACACCTACGTCGCGGTGCCGACACTGACCGCCATCGCCCCGAACGCGGGTCCGGTGACCGGCGGGACGACGGTCGTGCTGACCGGAACAGGTCTGACCGGCGCGACCGCGGTGAGTTTCGGTGCCACACCGGCGACGTCGTTCGTCGTTAACTCTGCCACGCAGATCACCGCTGTCGCCCCCGCCGGGACAGCAGGGACGGTGTCGGTCACGGTCACCACCGCGGGTGGCACCAGTAACGGGGTCTCCTACACCTACGTCGCGGTGCCGACACTGACCGCCGTCGCCCCGAATGCTGGTCCGGTGGCCGGTGGGACGACGGTCGTGCTTACCGGGACGAATCTGACGGGTGCGACCGCGGTGAGTTTCGGTGGTACACCGGCGACTTCGTTCACCGTGAACTCGTCGACGCAGATCACCGCCGTCGCCCCCGCAGGTGCGGCCGGAACGGTATCGGTCACCGTCACCACGGCCGGCGGAACGAGCAACGGGGTCTCCTACACCTACGTCGCGGTGCCGACACTGACCGCCGTCGCCCCGAACGCTGGTCCGGTGGCCGGCGGGACGACGGTCGTGCTGACCGGGACGAATCTGACAGGTGCGACCGCGGTGAGTTTCGGTGGCACACCGGCGACGTCGTTCACCGTGAACTCCGCCACCCAGATCACTGCCGTCGCCCCCGCCGGGTCGGCTGGGACGGTGTCGGTCACCGTCACCACGGCCGGTGGCACCAGTAACGGGGTCTCCTTCACCTACGTCGCGGTGCCCACCCTCACCACAATTGCCCCGAACGCGGGTCCGGTGGCTGGCGGGACGACGGTTGTGCTGACCGGAACAGGTCTGACCGGTGCGACCGCAGTGAATTTCGGTGCTACACCGGCGACTTCGTTCGTCGTGGACTCCGCCACGCAGATCACTGCCGTCGCTCCCGCAGGCACGGCAGGGACGATACTGGTCACGGTCACGACCGTGGGTGGCACCAGTAACGGCGTCTCCTTCACCTACGTCGCGGTGCCGACGCTGACTACGGTGGTGCCCAACGTGGGTTCGGTGACCGGTGGGACCACGGTTGTGCTGACCGGAACGAATCTGACCGGAGCGACCGCAGTGAATTTCGGTGCTACACCGGCGACTTCGTTCGTCGTGGACTCCGCCACGCAGATCACTGCCGTCGCTCCCGCAGGCACGGCAGGGACGATACTGGTCACGGTCACGACCGTGGGTGGC
>NZ_JBKOQN010000043.1:29762-52787 GCF_046764895.1 Nocardia sp. CWNU-33
GGCACCAGTAACGGCGTCTCCTTCACCTACGTCGCGGTGCCGACGCTGACTACAGTGGTGCCCAACGTGGGTTCGGTGACCGGTGGGACCACGGTTGTGCTGACCGGAACAGGTCTGACGGGTGCGACCGCGGTGAGTTTCGGTGGCACGCCGGCGACGTCGTTCGTCGTGGACTCCGCCACGCAGATCACCGCCGTCGCCCCCGCAGGCACGGCAGGGACAATACTGGTCACCGTCACCACTGTCGGTGGCACCAGTAACGGTGTTTCCTTCACCTACGTCGCGGTGCCGACACTGACCGCCGTCGCCCCGAACGCGGGTCCGGTGACTGGCGGGACGACGGTTGTGCTGACCGGAACAGGTCTGACGGGTGCGACCGCGGTGAGTTTCGGTGGCACGCCGGCGACGTCGTTCGTCGTGGACTCCGACACCCAGATCACGGCGGTCACCCCTGCCGGGTCGGCTGGGACGGTGTCGGTCACGGTCACCACCGTGGGTGGCACCAGTAACGGGGTCTCCTTCACCTACGTCGTGGTTCCCACCCTCACCACCATCGCCCCGAATGCCGGTCCGGTGGCAGGCGGGACGACGGTCGTGCTCACCGGAACAGCCCTGACGGGTGCGACCGCGGTGAGTTTCGGTGGCACCCCGGCGACGTCGTTCGTCGTGGACTCCGACACCCAGATCACGGCGGTCACCCCTGCCGGGTCGGCTGGGACGATACTGGTCACCGTCACCACCGTGGGTGGCACAAGTAACGGTGTCGCCTACACCTACGCGACGGTGCCGACGCTGACCACGGTGGTGCCCAACGCCGGTCCGGTGACCGGCGGGACCACGGTCACCATTACCGGGACAAATCTGACGGGTGCGACCGCGGTGAGTTTCGGTGGCACCCCGGCGACGTCGTTCAGTGTCGACTCCGGCACCCAGATCACAGCCATCGCCCCAGCTGGGTCGGCTGGGACGATACTGGTCACCGTCACCACCGCGGGAGGAACCAGCAACGGCGTCTCCTACACCTACGTCGTGGTTCCCACCCTCACCACCATCGCCCCGAACGCCGGTCCGCTGGCAGGCGGGACGACGGTCGTGCTCACCGGAACAGGTCTGACCGGTGCGACCGCGTTGAATTTCGGTGCTACGCCGGCAACCTCGTTCGTCGTGGACTCCGACACCCAGATCACGGCCGTCGCCCCTGCCGGGTCGGCTGGGACGATACTGGTCACCGTCACCACCGCGGGAGGAACCGTCGACGGCGTCTCCTTCACCTACGCGGTGGTGCCCACTCTGAGCGCGGTCAGTCCGACTTCGGGCACGGCGGCTGGCGGGACTACGGTCACCATCACCGGGACGGCATTGACAGGTGCGACCGCGGTGAGTTTCGGTGGCACACCGGCAACCTCGTTCAGTGTCGACTCCGGCACCCAGATCACCGCCCTCGCCCCCGCCGGCACGGTCGGAACGATACTGGTCACCGTCACCACCCCGGGAGGAACCAGTAACGGGGTCTCCTACACCTACCTCTGACGGCTGGTGTGGCTGGGCCGTCGGTGGGCAATTGCCTGCCGACGGCCCAATCGCGTTGCGGTCCACGGTGTGGGGCCGCCATCCTGGACGACCATTGCCAGGGTGCTCGACAACCTCGGCTACGACAGCGCGATCGGCACCGTCGCCGCCACAGTGAAAAAGCTCCGCCGATGGTGAACTGTCCGATGTGCAGCAAGCGGCAAACAAGACACACAATGCCAATGAGCCACCAGCCGAGGCTGCGATTGGTGACATCGGCCTTCGTCCGAAACCAGGAGCGTGAACAGCAGCGGGCTTCACCCGGAGAACATCCCGACCGCGCTACCTGCGCCCCGGCTATTCATCACCTGGGCCCACTGGCGCGCGCAAGCTCCTACAACCCCACCCAGGATCATCCCCGCGTGCGCGGGAACACGCCGTCGCCGGACTCGGTGAGTCGTGAGCAACAGGACGATGCATCGAGAGCTCCCGGTGGTGGTGAGGGGTTGATTCGAGCGTGCCTAGAGCGTGCCAAGACCGGCCGATACAAGGCGGACAGGCCAAGACGAGCCGGACGTTGAAATGCCTCTGACCTGGACGGGACAGCACCAGCCGGATACCCCAGGACGATTACCAGTTCCCTGGGGGTCAAGTGGTCGCAGGTTCAAATCCTGTCATCCCGACCAGGTCAGAGGCGGTTTTCCGCTCTCTGTTCGAAATTTTCGAACCCTCCAGCGTGCCTAGAGATAGGCAAGCTGGAGGAGCGGGGCCCCACCACTCTGGGTTATGCGTCGGGCGAAATGGCTTCTGACGAGCGTCAGTGGTCGGTCTGGACTCAATTCGTCTGAAGTTGATTGGTGAAACGCTGCATTCACTCGCTACCGACCACCTCCCCTACACCCTGGTCGACTATTACGGCCCCATCGAAGCCGCTATCTTTGCCACCTATCGGGTGCTCGAGGCTCACAGTGAGTGGCAACCCGCATCCATCGGCGTACCCATCATGGACACCGAGGCGTTCATCTTCGTCGACCGACTCGATGAGCTGCCCGATGGCGAAGTAGTCGAACTCTGTTTGGCGGGCGGCTACCTGGACCCGCAACTCACCGCCGAGCGGTTCATCCAATCGGCAAAGCTGGGTCGCGGTTGTATCGGACCGGCGAGTTGGCACGTCGGCGGCCGATGCAAACTATCCAGTTCCTCGGTCGCCGCGACGATCAGGTCGAAATTCGCGGCAACCATGTTGGCCTTCGAATTGGCCGGATGACTGGACAGTAGGCTGGCCGGAGATCGGTCCATATTCGATCGACGGTCAGGAGGCACGCACCGATGGCGACTACTCGCGACGCCGAGCAGGCCGGCGCCGCCAGGCGTGCCAGGATCGTCGAAGCGGCCCTCGGCCTGTTCGCGGCACATGGCTACCGTGGCACCTCGCTCGCCGCGGTCGCTGAGGCGGCTGGTATCACGAGATCTGGTCTGTTGCACCATTTTCCGAGTAAGGAAGCCTTGCTGGCCGAGGCGCTCGCCGAGCGAGACCGGCAGGCTTTCGACGCGGTCGAGGTCGACCGCGAGTACGAAGGGCCTGCCATTTTGCGTGCGCTGGACATCGCTGATGAGCTCGTCGAGCGCAACCAGCGCAACAGGGAACTCGCCCGGCTGGGACATCTGGCCATCTTCGAGGCGAACGACATCCCGGAATTCGCCAGGGATTGGGCGAGGGAACGCACTCGGACATTTCGTGACAATCTGGCCCGTGTCGTCGAGGAGAGTGTCGCGGTTGGTGAGGTGCGTGCTGATACCGACGCCACCTCAGTGGCTTCGATCATCATCGCTGTGATTTCCGGTCTCGGGGAGCAATGGCAGCACGACCAGTCCTTCGACATGGTCGGCGCGATGCGCACACTGACCGACGTTTTGCGACGGGACTTGCTCATCGAGCGCCACGGGTAGTTCGGCGGATGGCAGCTCAGGTGTGTTGTCTACCAAACTGCCATCCGGCAAGGATTTTCGTGTCAGCGGGTCAGGCGTGGTCCGACGATCGATGCGCGTTCCATGGTTCGGATCGCGGGCCAGTAGGCGCTGGCCGCGTAATGCTGCACCGCCCTGACCGTGTCGGGTTCCGCTACAGCCTGCACTGGTGTTCGGGGTAGTCCGCCTGGCGGCACAGCCAATCGAGCAGATCGCGACGGGCGTCGGGGTCCATGCCCTCGATCCGGTCGACGAAGATTCGGTTGACGTAGAGGTGGCGGCGTCCGGTGGCCGCATGGGTGCAGGCCAGCGGATGCCGGACCGGCGGCCGTTTCTGCGTGCCGCCGCAGGATTGCGGTACTTACCGGAGTCGCAGCTGCAACAGGCGCGATTCCGAGGCTGCGCGGATCTTGCGGTCCCGATGAGCGAATAGATGTGGAGGGTTATATCTCTCTAAGAGTTCATTGAGCATTTTGCTTGGTACTTCTCACCGAGATCTCTTCTCGATATGTTCTTATGTACATATAGCCGCCGGGTGCCGGTGCAGCTGTTGCGGGCGATCGAACAGTCAAGGAGTTCAGCAGCGATGAAGTGGCGTGGCAGGGCGGTGGGTGTTGCCATCGTGGTCGTGGGGTTGGGGATGACGGCGATAACGCCCGGCTGGGCCGTCCCGTGGGACGGTCTCGGTATCGCGACGCCAGGGGAGGTGTCGCCGCCGGTCCAGCCGGACCCGGAATGCATCCAGAACTACGCCACCGATGCACCAGCTGGCGGAACTCCGGTGGTGTGGGGCATCGGGCCGATGGAGTCGGGCGGTGGTGGCGCACAACAGACGACGCCGTTCACACCGGAGGATCGGGAACGGGCCGATCAGGCACTGCGGCAACTGAAGCCGACGGGTAAGCCGTTCGTGGTGCGGCTCAACCGCATGTTCTCCGCCGACGGCGAAGACGGGATCGCCCGCTACAAGGCGCTTGTCGACCGCTACACCGCCCTCGGCCTGCAGGTCGAACTTCAGGTGCGTTATCACCCTGAACCAGCGGACAACGGCAACATCGACAAATGGCTCGACTACGTGCGCCGCGCGGTCGACGTATTCGGGGCCAACCCCGGCGTGACCGGGCTGCAGATCACCAACGAGGTCAACATCACGATCTCGGCCAATACTTCCGACGGCTACTACCTCGACGCCGAGCAGGCTCTCGTGCGTGGTGTGATCGAGGCGAAAAAGCAAGCGAGGCTGCGGAATTACTCGCAGCTCGGCATCGGATTCAACTATGCGGTGTTGCAGCCCTGGCTCTCGTTCGCCGGGAGTACCGCCGGATTCTGGCGCGACATCGGCGCACTCGGCGGCGCCGAGTTCCGGGATTCGGTCGACTGGATCGGCTTCGACTATTACCCACAGGGACGGATACCGCCGAAGCTGGTCGACCCCTACAACAGCATGGTTCAAGCCATGGCGCTGGTGCGTAAATGCTATCTGCCGTTGGCCGGGTTCGCCGGCCGCACGCCATTGCACATCGATGAGGTCGGCTGGGCGACCGGCACACACGGCACCGAAGACGCCCAACGCGACGCACTCGATGCCATCGTCCGGGCCATCAACGACTATCGCGGCAACTATGGCATCTCCGAGGCGTACTGGTTCGATCTGCGCGACAACAACAGCAGCAGCCCCAAATACGAGGACTACTACGGACTCCTACGGGACGACTACACATCCAAACCCGCATTCGACCGGTACCAGCAACTGGTCGCCGAATACAGCTGACCCGAGGAGATATCTGTGCACGCCCTCACCAAAATCGGTGCCGCCGCGGCAATTACCTGCGTCACGACCTACGGGTCTGCGACCGCGCACGCGGCGCCCCCGCAGACCGAAACCCCGCTGTCCTCGATCGAAGCCTGTGCCAACGGAACGCGCTCGAGCACACCGGTCCTGCTCGTCCACGGCACCAATGCCACTGTGCAGCAAAGCCTCGGGTCGGTGCGCGACGGTCTGCTCGAGGATGGACGGTGCGTTTACGGACTCGATTACGATTCCCGACAAGCACTTTCGACATCGGCCGAATATTTCGCGGCTGCCGTCGAACGGATCATCGAGATCAACCACACCGATTCGATCGAGCTGGTCGGCAAATCCCAGGGTGGACTGATCGCGCGCGCGGTGAGCCTCGAGTTCGCCGATCGTCCGGTGAATCCGATCAAGAAGGTTGTCGCTATCAGTGGCCCGCAGCACGGCGTGAGCAAGACCGTGGGAGGCGTCGAAGTAACGGCGCTGGCCGGGCAGGTCCCGGGGCTGCGCGACAAGATGCCCGCATTGGTCGACATGCTCGCCGGATCTGACTACCTGAACGAACTGAACCGCGGCCCGATGACAGCGCCCGGTGTGCGCTACACGATGATCGCCTCCCGCGACGATGCGATCGCAACGCCGTACACCACCGCGTTCATCGATGCCCCGAACGTCACCAATATCGTTATCCAGGACGGCTGCCCCGACGATCACGCAGGGCACCTGGCCGAGACCACCGACCCCCGAACCATCGACCTGACCTTGCACGCGCTCGACCCCCAGCGGCATCCCATCATCCGCTGCACGGCGAACAACGACCGGCGATAACCCGCACTCGATGCTGGACCGAGGCGCGCGTCTCTCCGCACGCGCCTCGGCAATGAGCCTCAGCGCGATACGGTTCGGTCCATATCGACGTCTGTGGCCGGACCATTGTCGGTGAACCGGTGTTGCAGGAACGCCTGAGCGGCCGGTTGCCGGTGGCCTGCTTCCAACGCATGCTCACCGATGGGGTCGCGCGCGGTGACGACCCGCGTTCCTCCGCGCCGCCATTTCGCAATCAGTTCATCGGCTTGGCCTACCGGGACTACTTCGTCGGAGTCCGCGTGATAGTTGTAGATAGGCATCGTCGGTGCGGTCGTGCCGAGCGAGTTGGCGCGCAGAACCTCGACGAGACGGGGATCGTGCAGCGGATCGGCGCCGATCGTGTTCCAGGCCAGTCGGTGGAACGGAAATCGAGTGAGCAGTTCGACCACACACATGTCGTCGGCTTGCGCCATACTCACACGGCCATGGTCATTGAGCATGGTGTCGATGTGTGCGTCGGGAAACTCCCGGTTGTAGCCGACCATCGCGCCGAAGATGAAGCCGGCGAACGGACCACCGTCGACATACTCGATGACCGCGGGCAAATCGGCGGGCACACCGCCGATCGCGGCACCGACGAACTTCAGCTCCGGCGCGTAGGACGGCTGCAGCTCAGCGGCCCACCCGGTTGCGGCCGCGCCGCCGGAGTATCCGTCCAACGCCCAGTCGGCGTTCGGGCCGATACCGGCCGGTTCGAACTGCTCGGCCGCGCGGATCCCGTCCAGCACAGCGTGACCGGCTTGCGGCCCGGCAAGAAAGGCCGACTTCGGTCCCTCGAAGTCGGGTACGAGCACAGCCCAGTTCTCGGCCAGCATTTCATCGATTTGCTTTCCGGATTGCAAAGTGCCCGTGGCGATTCCGTACGACGGGGCGCACCGGGTGCTGGTCGAGTCCTCGGGTATCTGCTCGGAAACCGCCGGTCGCCTACCCGGGCCGGTCCATGGGGTCAGCGGCACCAGCAGCGTCGCAACGGCGAGTTCTGGAGCCCCGTGTGAATCGTTGGTGCGGTATGCCAATTGCCACGCGTGGACCGGTGCCGACATCTGAGCGGTGATCTCGCGGCTGGATATCAGCTTTCCATCTCGGTGGGACCCGAGATCGCTGGGCGCTGCGTAGAACGGATCACGGTCCGGCACAACCGAACCGGTGACTATGGCGCTTTCCTCGGCCCACGAGACGCCGCCGATGGACGCTGCGACAGTGATCAGCGTGACCAATACGGTGCTCCGGAGAATCATCAATGTTCTTTCCTCATGCTGTGGTTCGGACAGGTGAACGAGTTCCGTGGACGGCTGTGGCAGCACCGGACATCGCCGTCAGCGGACGCCCTTGATCGGCAGCACCGCGAGCGCGCCGGCCGCCGCGATAGCGGCCGCGACGGGGTAGATGGCGCCGTAGCTGCCGGAGAGAGTGACGATCCCGGCGGCGAGGACGGGTGCGAGGACGTTCGGTAGTGCCGACGCGATGTTGATGATTCCGAGGTCTTTGGCGAAATCGTCTTTGCTGGGCAGGATTTCGGAGACCAGGGCCTGGTCGACGGCAGTGTAGATGCCGAAGCCGATGGTCACGACGACGCCCGAGATCATCATCCCGGCGACGGTCGGCGAGGCGAGTGGGACCAGTGGCGCGACGGCGATCACGAGTCCCCCGGCAAGGGCGAGCGGCTTTCGCCGGCCCGTCCGATCGGAGTACGGCCCGGATATCGCGATGGCGACGAGGAATCCCGGTAGCGCGACCGCGCCGATGAGAGGGACCAGTCGGGCGGCATCGGCTTCGCTGAGACCGATGAACCCCTGTGCGATGTAGAGGTGGTAGGTGAGCACCATGTAATAGCCGCCGAGAATGAGCAACCGGCCGAGGAACGCCCAGGCGAAATCAGGGTGCCTGCGCGGATCGATCCACCCGCCCTTGATCGAACTCATCAGGGCGGCAACAGGTCTGGCCACAGTGCGATTGTCGGTGTCCGGGTTGAGCGCGACGAACACCACCACGACCACCAGGATGACTCCGGTACTGCAGACATAGCCGAGGGGGATGCGGGCGGTGAACATCGAGGCGAGGATCGGGCCCAGTATCGCGGCGGTGATCGTGCCGAGGCCTGCGAAGGTGGAGTATCGCCCGCGCTGTGCCGGAGGCACTCGGTCGGGGAGGATCGCGGTGAGTGGTCCCTGCGCGGCGTTGAAGCCGAACTGCACCGCCATCGCGGCGAGGACGAGCAAGGCAACGGTCTGCGAGAGTCCTGCGGTGATCATCCCGACCGATCCGATCAGTGTGCCGGTCACGATCCAGGGCGCTCGTGCACCGAGCCGGGTGCGAGTACGGTCGGACAGCACGCCGACCAGTGGCTGGGCGATCATCGCCGCCGCCGCGCCCGCCCCGTGCACAATCGCGAGATTGCCGACCTTGGTCGCCTCATCGATCGCCTGGACCTGCAGGGCAAGGAAATACCCCGACGCCGCGAAACCCAACTGTGGCATGGCGCTGACGAAGGGGACTGTGCACAACAGTCGCCGCAGTGATCCGTCGGCGACGCCGGGGGCGTGGTGTCCCTCGGCGGCCGCGCGAGCGACGGTGCCCGATTGTGCGTGTCGGTCGGGCGACGGTGTCGCGTCGAGCTCGGGTCGTGGCAGATCGCAGCCGTGTGGATCACTCATGGAAGCGGCTGGTCGCCGATGTCGGCGCGGAGGGCATTGTCGGCCAGCCGCCATTGCTTCTCGACCTGGGCGCGGAATTGGTCGCGGCCGTACTCCGGCAATGCGAAAACCAGCGGATCGTCGCGCAAGATGCCCTCGACGGCGGTACGAGCGACGGCATCCGAATCGATGGCCATCGGTATGACGCCGATGCCGTACGGCTCATCGGCATGTCGGCCGAAGGAGTCGGGGCGGTTGCGCTGAGCGTCGAGGATGCGGGTCGCGGCCTGACCTGGGCAGAGAATGGTGACTCCGATGCCGTCGGCGGCGAGCTCGGAGCGCAGGCCGAGGGAGATGCCGACGATCGCGTGCTTGGTGGCCGAATAGAGACCGGTTTTGCCCGGATCGGGCAGGAAGGCGTGCGTAGAGGCGGTGTTCATGACGTGCCGCCAACCACTGCTCGCACGCATCCGGGGCAGGAAGGCGTGTAGGCAGTTGAGCATGCCTTCGACGTTCACCGAAGACAGCCATTTCCAGTCGCCCATGGACGATTCGGCCACGCTTCCGAACAGCAATACTCCGGCGTTATTGCAGAGCAACTCGATGGAGCCGAATTCCGCATAGCCGGCCGCGGCAAGCGTCGCCACCGATTCCGGGTCGGAAACGTCCACTCGTACGCCCAGCGTACGAATACCGTCCGCACGGAGCTTGTCGGCGACCTGTTGTGCACCGTCTCCGTCGATGTCGGCGACGACGACCGCCATTCCGCGAGCACCGAGTTGAGCGGCGAGTGCGGCGCCGATACCGCTGGCTGCGCCTGTGACGACCGCCGTGCGGCCCTCGACTCGAGTAGTAGTGGGCATGCGCGTCCTTTCCTTGCGGTATGTGCGCCTTCGTTTGCGGTATGTCCCGTCTTCGGCGACAAACATACCGACTGGTAAGTCGGTTAGCTCGGCAGGGACGTGGATCGGATGTGGTTGCCCTATCGCCCGACCCTCGTGCCCTGCCGAGCGAGGTGTCACCGTTTCGCTGAGCCGCTGGCGGAGCCTGAGGAGAGCCCATTGCCGAGCCCATTCGGCAACCGAAGGGTCGCGTCGGGGGCTCCGGTGCCATTCGGGTCGAGAATGCCGCCGTGCTCGGCGTACCTGCTTTCCCCGGGCGGCGCCTGTAGCGTCGTGACGTACTTCCACAGGCCGTCGGCCAGTGCGGCGCCGCCGACGATCAATGTGCCGAGCAATCCACCTGCACCGGCGAACGCGCCGATGGCCGCCGGTGCGGTAGCCAGGCACGCGGGCCCGACCACCAGGCACGAGCCCAAGCCGATCACCGCGCCTACCAGTGCGCCGAGCACCGCGCCGGCAATGGTGCCGAGCGCGGTTTTGGCCATACCGGCTGCGAACTCGTTGAGCGCGAGCTGATCTTCCATCGGCGATGCGATCTGTCGTGGTCCGGTGTCCGGTGTGAGGATCAGGGTGCGGGCCGTATCGGTGATCCGGTGTTGGATCGACCGCCGTTGGCCGTCGAGCAGGAACGTCAGCGGCAGCGTGAGAATCTCCTGTCCATCGGTGGTGCGGATGGCGATCGAGTGCCCGTCTTCGGTGGGAGCGAAGGTCGCATTGTCAAGGACGGTGATGACCGACTCGCCGACGACGGCGGCTTGATAGGTCGGCGTGATATCGGGATCGGCGGTTGCCGGAGCCGCCGCGATGGTGATCGCACAGGATGCGAGTGCGGCGCCGAAAGTTGTTGCGCGAAGGTTCATGACATTCTTCCTCGGCCGTGCTCAGTTGGCGGCATCGGGTGCCGCGGGCGGGACGCCCGGCTTGCCCTGGAGGTTCTGGGCGTATTTGCTCTGACCCGGAGCTGCCTGCAGGGTGGTGACGTATTGGTACAGCGCGACAGCGGCGGTCGGTCCGCCGCCGAGGACCAATCCGGCCAGTCCGCCCGCCGCGCCGACGAGGCTGACGATGGGGAGAACCGCTACCACGCAGCCCAGGCTCAGGAGGACACAGGATGCGCCTGTCAAAGCGACGCCGACTCCGATGCCGAGCACGGCGCCGATCGCGGTGCCGATGAGACTGCCCACCGACGTGCCGATGCTGACTGCGTTGATGAGGTCGTTCATCGCGAGCTGGTCCTCCAGCGGCGAGGCCACCAGTCTCAACGCGGGGCGGTCGATGCGATCGACCTCAGGCGTCAGGCGCAGGATTCGGCCGTCGTCGGAGATTTGCCGGTGGATCGGCAGTTGTTGGCCGTCGATCGCATACGACAAGGGGAGCGCGTCCACCGTCTCGCCGCGGGCATCGCGGATGGTCACTGTGGTGTCGTCCGGAGTCGGCGCGAATGTGCCGTTGTCGAGCGTGACGAGCACCGACCGATCCGACAGCGTCGCTTGGTAGGTGACTGCCGCCGGTGCCGATGGGTCGGGTGCTGCATGTGCGGCGGATGCGCTGGCAACGACAGTCGCCGCTGCCACTGCCGCCGTGAAACCTGTGCGACGAATCTTCATGGAGTTCCTCATCTTCGTGATGTGTCCTTGCCGTCGGCAGCCGGACCATGTGGGTATGGCTGTGCGACAACGGCTTTCGAGCGACGGTGCGAGGCGTCATATATCGAGCGGATCGTGATATCCGCCACTAGCATACCGACTGATCGGTCAGTCGGTAAAGGTTTGGTGGAAACTTGGAGGTAACGGCGTGTGTGCGCTGATGTTCAGCCGGCCGCGTCGATGCGGATGGTCGTGGATACCCGCACGTCCTCGACGCTGCGGCCGGCCTGCACGTGATAGTTGCCCGGTACGACAGTCCAGGTGTCGCACTTGGTATCCCAGATCTGGAAAGCGCGATCGGGGAGAACGATCTCCGCTTCGACGTCTGCGCCGGGCTCGGCCTCGACAGCCGCGAATCCGGCAAGCCATCGGTGAGGACGCGCCGCGTCGAATTCTTCGGCGGCGATGTAGAGCTGGATGATTTCTCGACCGCGACGACCACCGGTGTTGCGCAGTCGAATACGTGCTGTTCGAGCGTCGAGCCCGATACCGTCATAGCTCCAATCGGTGTAGCCGAGACCATGCCCGAACGGGTACGCGGGCCGCACCTGACCACGTTGCCAGGCGCGGTAGCCGATGAATATGCCTTCGTCGTAGCGCAGCACGCCATCGTCGGGGGTTACCTCGGACACCGGTGCGTCAGCGAGATCGCTCGGCCAGGTGGTCGGCAATCGTCCGCCCGGTTCGCGCTGCCCGAGAAGTACCTCGGCCAGCGCCGCGCCGCCTTCCTGGCCGGGAAACCAGGTCAGCAGAATGGCCGAAACATCATCGCGCCACGGCAACTCGACCGGCGATCCGGTATTGACCACCACGATGGTTCGTGGATTGACGGCGGCCACCCGGGCGACGAGCTCATCTTGTCGGCCGGGTAGGCGCAGATCGGTGCGGTCGAAACCTTCGCTCTCCTGCGTATCGGTGGTGGCGACCACGACGACGGCGACATCGGCGGCCGCAGCGGCGGTGACCGCTTCGGTAAGCAGCTGTTCGTCGTCGGTGCGCGGTTCTCGCAGGGCGAGACCGAAACTCACACCCTGGATCGGTCCGATACCACCCTTCGGTGTGGTGTTGCGCAGGCTGACGGTCACGGTCCGTCCGGCCTCCAACGCGACGCTGCCGTGCGGGGTCGGTTTACCCATCAGCGCCTCGAAAGGGTCGGCATCCTCGGCTAGTTCGTGGACTCCGTCGAAGACCGCTCGGTCGTCCACACGGAGCTGAAATGCGCCGAGTCCGCTGATGCCGAACTGATGCGGACCGCTCTCGCGTGGCGTGAAGGTGTCCACGAGTTCCACCGAACTCAGTTTGTCGTAGTCGATGCCACCCGGCAGCGCGTTGTCCATCCATCGGACACGGCCAACGGTGAGCGGCTGCTCGGCCAGCACCCGGCCCGCCTCGTCCCGGAGCAGCGCGGACAACGCGAATCCCGTTGTGGCAGATTCGAGTCCGTCACGGGTATCTGCGCCCACAGCGTAGGTCAGGATGGTTTCGGCAGGCAACGCCGCGCGCAGGCCGTCGAGCGGCGAGACGATATGGGCCGGAAAAACTGTCGCCGAACCGCCGCCGAGTACCCGCGCGTCACGGGCGGCGCACCCGATCAGCGCGACGCTGCCGATCGTCGAGGGCCGCAATGGCAAAGATGCATTCTCATTGCGAACCATGACGAACGAGCGGGCGGCGATATCGCGGGCGAGCGCCGGACCATCGATCAGCGCCGGGCGTTCCGACTCGGGCGCCATCGGGGCGGCCCCGCGCAGCAGACCCAACCGGGCTGCGAGCAGCAGGACGTGGCGCACCGCGTTGTCGACAACGGATTCGGCAACGAGGCCCGCCCGCACCGCCGCGGCCAGAGCTGGTCCGAAAACCGTCGTGGGGCCGGGCATCGCGATGTCAAGACCGCCCTCGGCGGCTGCCACGGTATCGCGGGCGGCCAGCCAATCCGACACAACGACGCCGTCGAATCCCCATTGTTCGCGCAACACCCCGACCTGGAGGTCTCGGTGCGCACTCATTGTGGTGTTGTTGACCGAGTTGTAGGCCGACATCACCGCCCAAGGCCGCGCGGTGGCGATGATGTCCTCGAACGGCGCCAGATACATTTCGCGCAGTGCTCGGGCGGGAACCTGATTATTCACCGTGAATCGGAGGCTCTCGGCGTCATTGGCGACGAAGTGTTTGATCGTAGCCGCCACGCCGCTTTCCTGGACGCCGGTCACATAACCCCCACCGATTCGAGCGGTGAGCAGTGGATCTTCGGAGTAGGTCTCGAAATGTCTACCGCCCAAAGGTGAACGGTGCATATTGATCGTCGGCGCGAGCAGCATGTGCACCCCTTTACGGTGCGCCTCCTGTGCCAGGACCTGGCCCGCGCGCCGCGCCGTTTCCGGATCCCATGTTGCGGCGAGCGCGGTCGGGCTCGGCAGCGTGAGCGAGGGATCGTCGGAACTCCAGCCGTCCCCGCGCACGCCGACCGGCCCGTCCGACATCACCAGCGATCGCAGGCCGATCTGTGGCAGCGCGGGCAGCGACCAGAGATCTTGGCCGGACAACAACCGGGTCTTGACATCGAGATCCAGTGCGGCAAGCGACGATTCGACGATCGATGGATAGTCGGACCGGGGCTGGTGGGTAACGGTCATGTTGTGTCGGTGTCCTTTCGGATTGCATCCAGCGACTCTCACGGTCGGGTGCCGATGTCGATGGCGCGCGCTGCGGCCAATTCACTGCGAAGTTCACTGGATTCGCGCTGATAGGGGCGGTACATGAAGAACATGAACAGGCCATTGGCCAGATTGGCCACGACGATCAGCCAGAGGAAGGCCGCCTGTAGGCCGACCGCATCACCGACGTAGCCCAATGCCAGGGTGCTCAGCGCCCAACCCGCCGATTCCGCGCCGAGCATCAGCGAGAAGGCCGCGCTGCGCAGCTCGGGTCTGGTCACCTCCATCAGGATCGGGCGATTGCTGCCGGGGCCGAAACCTTGTAGGAGACCCAACGCGGCGAAGGCGACGGCGTAGATCCAGATCGACGGCCACGCGATCTGGGTGCACAGGGCGGCCGCACCGGCCCAAGCGAGCACCGCGAGCTGCCAGACGGCCAGTCGGCCGCCGCCGGGCAGTAGACGTCCGGCGTGATCGCCCACGAACCCGCCGAGCACTGTGCCCGCCACGTAGAACAGCATTGCCGCCGGAGCAACCACGGCCGCCTGCGCATTGCTGAAATCTCGGACGTTGACCATGAAGACGACGCCGAAACTGAGGAATGCCAATTGGGTCGCGGTCAGCCGCTGCACCATCATCAGTCGCCGTGTGCGTATCCGCAATGCGTCACGCATCTGCGTCCAGCCGCGGGCGCGGGTGCCAGGCGTCGTGGGCGCGGCATCGGCGGCGCCGATGCGCGGATCGACGAAGTAGCGCCATACCAGCAGGCCGAAAACCACGGTGATCGCGCCGGAGGCGAAGAATCCGTAGCGCCAACCATCCGGCACCTTCGACAGCTGTCCGAGCAGCGGACTGATCACCGCGCCGAGGACCGCGAAGCCCGCGTACAGCCAGCCCGCGGCTCTGCCGCGGCGACTTTCGTCGAACAGATCGGCGAGGATTCCGTTGATCAGCGGACCACCTGCGGCGAACCCGATAGCCGCGATGACGTACACGGCGAACAGTTGCGCGAAGTTCTGGGCGAATCCCGCGGCGATCGACCACACACCCCACAGGCCGCAGCACACCACCAGGATGTTCTTGCGACCGAACCGGGCGGCGGCTGCCACCCAGATGGGGCCGAAGATCATGCCGGCGATTTTGCTGGCGGCCACCAGATTGCCCAGGGCCGCGAGTTTGAGATCCAGTGCCGTCCGGATCGCGGGGAACAGGGTCGAGACCACCGCGCCCTCGCTGTTGTCCATGCTGATGAGACCGCTCAACAAGGCGAGTTGGCGCCAGCTGCGGGCGCCGTCGTCTCGGGTGGTATCAGCGGCGGGCGTGCCGGCATCGACTTTCGAAAGCTGTTGGGGTTGCATGAAACGACCTCTATGTCGAGCGAAAAGGTTGGGAGGCGCACGAATTGTGTCGTCGCTCGAGGCGATCAGGCTGACTCGTGTTGGGTGCGGGCCCGCATCAATTCGGTCCACCGGGCGGCGAGCTGCGCGGTCCGTGGTCGGTCGGGCGTGTGCCATGACACCGGCACACTCAGCGAGCCGAGTCGCTGTTCCATGTGCTCGGCCAGGTGTGCGCGCCCGGTGTCGCGCAAGTGCCCGGCATAGGTGATGGGGTCGTTGTAGTAGGTGGGGCTGGTCTGCAGTGTGGTCTGCATCGGATCCGGCAGCGCGCCAGGACGTCCGGCGTAGGTGTGCCACCATTCGGTCAGATAGGTACGCATGATCATGGCGAGTTCGGGTTCGCGGTCGAGGAGATCGGTGGTCAGGTGGGGATCGGCGGTGACATCGAACAGCTGCTCCCACTCGGCGCGGAAGCAGCCGGGATGGTAGGTACGGATGTACAGGTGGTCGCGGGTGCGCACCGCGCGCTGATAGGTGTGGGCACCGTGGCCGAGCACCAGATACTCACGACTCACCAGTTCTGCGCCGCGCAACGCCGCCGCGAACGATTCACCCTGCCATCCGGCCGGTTTCGGGATTCCGAGTAGTTCGCACAGCGTCGGTGCGTAGTCGATGTTGTAGAGCAGGGTGTCGTCGCGGCGGGCCGCGGTAGGCAGCTCGTCGGTGATTCCCGGCCAGTAGAACACCAGCGGCAGCCGATGGGTCGGTTCGTTCGCAAGGCCGTGTTCGGCGTAGGATCCGTTCTCGCCCAATGATTCTCCGTGATCAGCTCTGACGATGACCGCGGTCTCTTCGGCGATGCCGAGCTCTTCGAGGGCGGCCATCAGCTGCCCGAAATGGTGGTCCCAGTAGGCGATGGCACCATCGAAGCCGTTGATGAGATGCTCGAAGTCCGCACGACAGGTGATGGCATCGGGCATATTGTGCGGCACCGGTGAGCGCCCGGACCCCATCATCGTGTAGTTGAGGTCCAATGCACTACGTGGACCGTAGATTTCGGCATGCGCGGCGATGGTTTCGGAATCCGGCCAGGACCGTACGGGACCGGATTCGGCCATGCGCCGTGTCCATTGGACCGGCTGGGTGTAGTTGGTATGTGGTTCCCAGTAGGTCAGGTGTAGGTACCAATTGTCCTGATCGGCGTGGCGGCTGATCCAGTCGATGGCGGCCCTGTTGACATCGGCGGCGTCCTCGTCGCCCCAATTCGCCGTCGCGCGAATGGATTCACGGAAGTTGCCGTGGAAGTAGTACGCGCGGTGGCGTTCGGCGAAGACCGTTATCGCGGCGGTGTGGTAGCCGCCGAACTGCAATGCCTGCCCGAGCAGTGGACGATCGGGCTCCGGACCGTGGCCCGCGTCCAGCCGAAACTGGGCAGCAGGGCCGAAATGCCCGATGACGCCGTTGGTGATGCCGAACTGTCCGCTGGTCAGTGCCGTACGGGAGGGCATGCACGGCGAATCCGAGCAGTAGTAACGATCGAAGGTCACCGACTTGTCCGCCAGGCGTTGCAAATTCGGGGTGGTCGGCCGGTGATAGCCGTAGGGCGTCGTGTGGTCGGCACGCAGTGTATCGACATCGACATAGATGATCCGCATGACAAACGGAACTCTCGGTGCGGCAGTTGGCGAGCAAGGCGAGGGGGCGGTCAGCCGGTGTGGCCCGATTCGAGGCGGGCAAGTGTGAGTTGCAGCCACGCGATGTAGGACATGACGTAGGCATAGCCGTTCTCGTGAGTCATCGTGTGGATCTCGCGAGCCCAATCGGCATCGAGTTCGGGGATCTGCGGGTGATAGCGGTCGGGGATGGGCGCCTTCGGCGACTGCGCATCGTGTTTCAATCGATAGTCGAGTTCGGTGCGGACAATGTCGATCGCGATGTCGCGATCCAGCTGCCCGGCGAAGAGGAATCGCAGTTTGAAATCGGGATCCATCGGCCGCGGTGACGGCTCGAATGGTGAGCGGGCCCATTCCAACAGGGCCGCGCGCCCGGCGTCGGTCATCGAATAGACCTTCGCGTCCGGCCGTCCGTCGCGCGGGTCGACCTCGAACTCGATCCAGCCGCGCTCGGTCAGCGTCTTGAGGCGCCGGTAGATCTGCGGCAGCTGAACCCCGTAGCCGATATAACGGCCGGAGCCCTCCATCCAGCGGCGCAGGTCGTAACCGGACAGGCGGTCCAGTGCCAGTACGCCGAGGATTACGTAGTCGAGCTGCATCGGTCTCCTATATACCTAGGAATCTATATGGCTACGATCACATCAGACGGCGGAGGTGTCAAGGGATAGTGCGCAGCGAAACCCGGTATGCCCGCTGGAACTGTCCGGGGTGTTGGCGGAGCGGGCCGCGACGCGGTAGCGGAAGCAGTAGGAATCGTGGCACATATGAGAACCGCCGCGGATCACCCGACCGCTGCCGGAGCCCGGGCCCCGTGGATCGACGAGCGGGGGCGCGCCGTGGTCGGTGCTCCACCAGTCGGCACACCATTCCCAGACGTTTCCGCACATGTTGTACAGGCCGAAACCGTTGGGCTGGAAGGCGTCGACGGGTGCGGTGCCGCGATACCCGTCGGCCGCGGTGTTCTTGCCGGGAAAGCTACCGCGCCAGATATTGCACTGATAGTCGTCCGCCGCGTCGAGTTCGTCACCCCAGGGATAACGGGCGCCGACCAGCCCGCCGCGTGCGGCGTATTCCCACTCGGCCTCGGTCGGCAGCCGCTTGCCCGACCAGTCGCAATTCGCCTGGGCGTCATGCCAGGACACATGGACCACCGGGTGGTCCCCGCGCTGATCGAGGCCGCTCCCCGGCCCTTCCGGTCGGTGCCAGGCGGCCTCGGGGACCGCGCACCACCACGGTGTTCGTTCGGGGCGCCGAGCGCCGCGGCGCAGCGCGGCGGGCAGGAAACCCGCAAAGACGAACGACCAGCCGAACTGCTCGGCCTCGGTGCGATAGCCGGTATCGGCGGCGAAGGCGGCGAATTGGTCGTTGGTCACGGCGTGGATGTCCAGATGGAACGGTGTCAGCCGGACCGGGCGCACTGGTCCTTCGCCATCGAGCGGGTAACCCACGCCATCGTCGCCGCCCATCAGGAACTCGCCGCCCGGTAGCAGCGTCATGCCGTCGACGCGGCCGCGGCCGCGCGTTGTGCGTTGTGCGGTGGACGCCGGTGCTGCCGCATGTCCGCGAGCTGGAGCACAGCAGTTCGGTGCGAGATCGGTACTCGGCATCGGCATCCTCCTCGGGAAGATATATTCCAAAGTATATAGATGATGGATTCTACGTCGCAGCCGTGCGGCTGTTACGGGGTGAGGATGACCGCCGTGAATCATGACCGAACGGCGCCTATGAGCGCGAAAGCGTGCCGCCGCGGGGGCGCACAGCGCGGAGTCTCGATGAGTGCGGACGACCCTGCCGCTGTTGATATGCCTGCATCGGTGGACTACCGCTTCACGCTGGCGAACGAAAGGACCTTCCTTGCCTGGATTCGGACCGCACTCGGACTGGTCGCCGGAGCGGTCGCGATCCACACGCTTGCGCCACCGGCGGCCCCGGATTATGTGCTGCGCATCGCCGCGCTGATCTGTATAGCATTGGCGACGATGTTGTCGATCGCGGCGTATCGACGCTGGCGCTCGGTGGAGCGCGCGATGGCCGCCGGATCGGCTCTGCCAGGGCCAGGGGCGGCTCCGCTGCTGGCGGTCGGGGTGAGTATGGTGTCCGCACTCGTGGCGGCAAGGGTGTTGTGGTGGTGGTGAATTCGGACGTGGCTGAGGCTGGACTCGCCATTGAACGGACCGCGCTTGCCTGGCGCCGCACCGCCGCGTCGGCATGCGTGGTTACGGTTCTGCTCATTCGCCATGCGATCGAATCGGGTCGGTCACCGGGCGGGGCTGTCGCGCTGACTGTTGCGGTCGCAATGTCGTCGGTGGCGCTGGTCGGCTGGCGTCGCAATGCCGAATTGCGGCGCGGCGCGACCCAGGTTCGCGCGGCACCGATGATGACTACGGTGTCGGTACTGATCGCCACCGCAATGGCCGCGCTGATGCTGGTGAGTCCACCGCTGTGCTGAGCGTGCAGCCGTGCCGGTAGTGGCTCCCATCGACGATCGGCGGGAGCCGCCATTGCGGATAGCCGCAGCGGCAGGCAGGTCACGGTGCCGGTGTGGAGGCCCCCTCCGTCGCGGGATCAAGGGCTGCCAATTGATTCGCGATCGCACGCAGTTTCGCGATCGGCAACAGCCCGCGTGAAATGGCCGCGAGGTCCAATAGTGAGGCGTGGGCGAGGAACTGCAGCAGCTCCGAGTCGGTGACCATTGGCAGCTCATGGCGCAATATCGCCCCGGCCTCCCGATCGGCGAGCAACTCGTGCAGCGGTCGATGGACCGACATCGGGTGCTCCGGGAATTCCGCGCGGTCGGGTAGCGGTTCGGCGGCTTCGTGTGCCAACGCGCGCTGAGCGCGCACGAGCAGATGGTCGGAGGTCACCGGCCCAGTCGCTGGTAAGCCGATCCGCTCGAATTGACTTGTCGGTGCGTCGTGCGCCCGCATCAGACCCACCATCAACGTGGCCATCCGCAACTCGACGGCATCGTCTTCGATCGGATTCTCCTGCTGCGGATCGGCTTCCAGATCGAACAGCAGGGTTCCGAACTGGTAGGGATTGAGCAGGGTGCGACCGGGCACTCGGATCGTTCGCACGCCTTTGGTGAACGAAAAAGGTTCGGCCAGTTCGATATCCGCGAGTTCGGCGGGGGAGAAACGGCCACACATATGGGTCGGCATCAGTGTGTGTTCGTCCAACGGGGTGTTCGTCGGAGTCGCGGGCGCGCGCATATAGACGTAACGGCCGTCGGTGATGTTGATGTGGCCACCGTGCGCCCCGAAGAGTCCGACCTCCCGGATGTGGCGGTCCTCGGCGACCGGCAATGGCAAACCTTGCATGTCGGAGGTCGGCTCGACATCGAAGAACTCCAGGATTGTCGGTGCCAGATCGATGGTCTGTACCAACGACTTTCGGCGTTGTCCGGGCGTGTTCGTCCGCGGATCCCAAACGAAGAGCGGGAGATGGACCAGTTCGTTGAACCACGGCTGCACGTTCTTGCCCCACCAGTTCTTCTCGCCGAGCAAGAACCCATGGTCGGTGCAGACGATCAGCATGGTGTCGTCCCACATTCGCAACTCGTCCATGGTGTCCAGCACGCGGCCGAGCGAGTTGTCGCACATCGATAGCAGCGCCGCGTATTCATAGCGGACATGCCGTACCTGATCGGGCTCCTCGGTGACACGCTTATAGTCCGGCCAGTCGAGATGCGGGCCGTGGTAATCGTGCGGGTAGAGGTCCTTGTACCGCTGATGGCTGAAGAACGGCTCGTGTGGGTCGAAGGTTTCGATCTGCAGGAACCAGCGGTCCTGGTCCGAGTTGACGTGCATGAACTCCAAACTCGCGTCGAAGGTGCGCGTCTGCGGATGTCGCGGTTCGGTGTCAAGGTACCGGCGGTTCACCCAGTCCTGGCGATACCCGGCGGGCCGCATCCGTTTCAGGTCCTCGGGTATTTCCGGCTCGCCAACCTGCCCTTTCCACGGGTCGCCTTCCTGGCCGCGGAAGAACTCCCAGGTGTTGTATCGGCCGTGGTAGGTGGCGCCGCCGTCCTCCCAATAATGCGGGTGGTCGCTGGCCAGGTGGGTGTACACACCGGTCTGCTTCAAGATCTCCGGCATCGAGTCGTCGAAGGGTTCCAGCGGGCCCCAGCTTCGGTGCAGGAAGTTGTAACGGCCGGTGTGGATTTCGCGGCGGGCAGGCATGCACGGCAGTGAACCGGCCCAGCAATTGTCGAAAGTCGTTGCGCGCGAGCCCAACCGCGTGAACTGCGGCGCACGTGTCCAGTCGCTCCCGTAAGGCGGCAGAAGATGCCTGTTCAGGCTGTCGAACATCACCATGATCGCTCGCATTCGCCCGTCCTTCCTGGTCGATCGTCGCCGCCGCAGCGCACGCATTGGACCACGAACTATATACTTGGGAATCTAGATAGAATTTCGCACCTACCGCTGCGGGTGTCAAGGGTTGGGTCTGTGACACTCGTGGTGCCGCGTGGTGAGCATCGAAGTGGCCAGTTCAGAAGGCATTCATGACAGTGCAGTCGGTGCTCTCGTGGAAACTTTCAGATCCGGGGAGTTCGGGTCCTCGATTTGTCGAAAGTTGCGTTATAGGTTCATAGGAAGCTATGACCTCGCCGAACTATTCGGCCGGATCGAGGCAACTGTCGAGTCCGTCGACCAGGGAACACCAGGTCGAGGGCCGGGTGGGGGTGTAGTCGGGCCGAACGCCGCCGTTGGTTATGAGGGTGCGGTAGGCGTCGACTGCTGTCGTCGGTCGGCGGGTGAGCGTGGGGTCGTTCTTGACGTCGACGGTGTAGAGGCCGAATCGGGATGTGTAGGTTCCCCATTCGTAGTTGTCGGTGATACTCCAGTAGTTGTAGCCGATGACTTCGGCCCCTTCGTTCACTGCTCGCTGCATCCAGTAGATGCTGTCGTCGAGGTGGTCCGCGCGGTCGTAGCCATCGGGCCGTGGTGCGTCGTTCTCGGTCGGCATGCCGTTCTCGACGACATATAGCGGCTTACCGGGGAATGCCTTGGCGTAGTGGCGCAGGGCGTAGTAGACGCCGTCCGCGGCGGTGTTGGATTTCCACGGTTCCGAGAAGGTGTTGCTGTAGCTGAGATCGGTCGGCGACATGGAGTAGTAGTAATCCAGGCCGATGAAGTCGAGCTTGTCGGTCACACGGTCGAGGAAAGTGGTGTCGACCGCGGCTTCGGCGATGGGGAAGTAGGTGACGTTGGAGGACACCATTGCGCCGGGGTGCGCGGCATGGATGTAGTCGTAGATTTCTCGGTGCGATCGCACCCATCGGTCGAGGGCGGCGGGAATGTTCTGAGGAGTGACTCCGCCGGTGCGAACTTCCTGGAACACGTAGGCGGAGGGTTCGTTGAAGGTGATCCAGAGTGGGTCGAGGTCGGCGTAGCGGTCAACTACCTTGCGCGCGTTGGCAAGCCAATCGGTGTACATGTCGGGGCGGTTCCAGCCGCCGCGGTCGAAGGCCCAGCCGGGGTAGACCCAGTGATCGAGGGTGATCATCGGTCGCATGCCCGCGGCGTGAATGGTGGCCAGCACGTCGTCGTAGAACTGCCAGGCGGCGGGGTCGTAATGTCCGGGTTCGGGTTCCAGGCGCGCCCACTCGATGCTGATGCGGTACACGCGGGCACCGAGTTCTTTCGCGTTTCGGATGTCTTCGGGGTAGCGGTGCAGGAAGTCGACCGAGGTGCCGACCTGGTCGGCGAGTTGTCCGGTGGTGGCAAGCCTCGTCCAGTTGCTGTCGGGGGAGTGGCCCTCGGTTTGGAAGCCGGATGCCGATACGCCCCAGAGGAAGTCGGCAGGCAGGCTCGCTACTCGCTGAGCGCCCACCGCGTTCGGAGACGCGGAGGCAGGCGCTACTGCAACTAAGGCAAGTCCTGCGGCAGCCGCTGCCAGGGCGGTCCGTCGACGCATCAGTTCTCCATAAGGTTGTAGGTGTTCAGGGCCGGGTGCCTTGAATGCCCAGGGCGGCGGGGTGTGGCTGATCAGTTCTTGCCGCTGGGTGGTTTCGAAGGAGTGGCCGCCCTGCCGTTCTG
>NZ_JBKOQN010000044.1:0-47559 GCF_046764895.1 Nocardia sp. CWNU-33
AGCCGGAGCGTCCAGCGCGGTGGGGCAGCAAGTCCTTCCGAGCCTCGAAAGAGGCAAACACCCATCAGCTACACCCCACCGCTCTGGGCATCCAGGGCACCAACCCCAGACACCTACAAACTTAGGGTTCCACCCATGAACAAGATCCGTATCGCCTTGGCCGTTGCCGCCCTTCCGCTGGCCGTGCTCGCCGCCGCCTGCACGACGAAAGCCGACGCAACCGACGACAAGCCGACACAGCGTGAGCTGCGAGAACTGGTGGACCGCAACCAGATCACCGCCCTGGTCGACCAACTGGGCCGCGCCCTGGACGAGGGCCGCTTCGACGACTTCCGCAGGATCTACACCACCGAGGCCACCGCGAAGACTCCCGGCGGCAAGGCCGAAGGCCGGGACGCGCTGATCGCGCAGGCCAGCCGAAACCACTCCGACGACAAGCGGATTCAGCACTTCATCAGCAATGTGATGATCGACCTCGAGGGCGAGACCGCAGGCGTCCGAGCCAACCTCATCGCCACCTTCGCCCCGGCACCCACCGATGCGAAGACCCCACCGCAGCCGCAGTACACCCTCGGCGAGATCTATCGTTTCGACGCGGTCCGCACCAGCGAGGGCTGGCGGCTGTCACGGGTGGAGACCACGCCCATCTGGTCTACCGGCACCCGCCCGTAACCATCGAATTCAGTGCGCCGCGGCGCGCACCTTCGCGCAATAGCAGCAGAGCGCGGCGGCGATCGCAAACACCGCCGCCGCCGCGGCTATCCGGAACCCTCGCCGATCTGGAACTCCGTTGCGGCACGCTCGATTTCGGCCGGCGAGTAGCGGCCGCGCTCGTCGAACAGAATGGTCGCCCGGGGACACAGGTACAGGATCTACAGCGAGTCCACCCAGTTGCGCAGCAGTTGTGCACCCGCGTCGCCGGACTTCTCGGGGTGGAACTGGGTCGCCGCAAGTGGTCCGTTTTCGACGGCCGCCAGAAACGGCACGCCGTGCTCGGCCCAGGTGAGTTTGGGCGAGGCGAAATGTTCGCTCGGCGGGAGGTCCCAGGTTTGGGCGGCATAGGAGTGGACGAAGTAGAAGCGGGTGTCGGCGTCCATACCCGCAAAGAGGGTGCTGTCGCGCGGCGCGGAGACAGTGTTCCAGCCCATGTGCGGCAGGACCGGGGCCGACAGGCGTTCGACGACACCGGGCCATTCGGCGCAGCCCTCGGTTTCGACGCCGAATTCGACGCCGCGCTCGAACAGGATCTGCATGCCGACGCAGATGCCGAGCACCGGGCGACCGCCGGCGAGGCGCTGGCCGATAATGCGCTCGCCGCGCACCTCTCGCAGCCCCGCCATGCAGGCGGCGTAGGCGCCGACACCGGGGACGACCAGACCGTCCGCGGCGAGCGCGGCCTCCGGGTCCGCGGTGACCTCGACCTGCGCGCCCGCACGCACCAGGGCGCGCTCGGCGGAGTGCAGGTTGCCCGAACCGTAGTCGAGTAGGACAACGGATCTCTTGGTCACAGTGTCCCCTTCGTCGACGGCACACCGCTCACCCGCGGGTCCAGCTCGACGGCGGCGCGCAAAGCCCGTGCCACCGCCTTGAATTCGGCCTCGGTGATGTGATGCTGGTCGCGACCGTAGAGCACCCGCACATGCAGCGCGATGCGGGCGTTGAGGGCAATCGACTCGAAGACGTGCCGGTTGAGCACCGTGGAGTACGGTGCACCCGCAGTGCCACGGCTCGACACCGGCGAGCCGGGAATCACCGCGTGCAGCAGGTGATCCGGTTCCCCGGTGTGCACACAGTACGGCCGTCCCGACACATCGACCGCCGCGTGCGCGAGCGTCTCGTCCATCGGAATGAACGCATCACCGAAGCGCCGGATGCCGGATTTGTCGCCCAGCGCTTTGCCGAGGGCCTGGCCGAACACGATCGCGGTGTCCTCGACCGTGTGGTGCGCCTCGATCTCGATGTCGCCTTCGGCGCGCACGGTCAGGTCGAAGCTGGCATGTGCACCGAGGGCGGTCAGCATGTGGTCGTAAAACGGGACCCCGGTGGAGATCTCGGTCTTGCCGGTTCCGTCCAGATCCAGCTCGACGACAATGCTGGATTCCTTGGTGATCCGCTCCACCCGCGCTGTCCTACTCATGCTCACTTCCATTCGCTTCGGGGGCTGTTCATCGGGACGTCAGGTCGGTGCCGACCACCATGGCGCTGACGCGCAGCAGTTCGTCGTTCTCCGCGGCCAGACCGATCGTGGTGCGCAGATAGCCGGGGATGCCGACATCGCGGATCAGCACGCCCTCGTCCAAGTAGCGCTGCCAGGTCTTCGCGGCATCGGTGAACCGGCCGAACAGCAGGAAGTTGGCGTCGCTGGGGATCACGTCGAAACCGAGGTCGCGCAGGGCCGCCGCGACTCGGTCCCGCTGGGCCGCCAATTCGGCGACGCTGGCGAGGGTTTCGTCAGCATGCCGCAGTGCCGCGCACGCGGCGGCCTGGGTCACCACCGACAGGTGGTAGGGCAGCCGCACCAGCAGCATCGCGTCGATCACCGCGGGCGCGGCGACCAGGTAGCCGAGCCTGCCGCCCGCGAAAGCGAACGCCTTGCTCATCGTCCTGGTCACCACGAGTTTGGTGGGATACCGGTCGATCAGGCCGATCGCGCTGGGCGCGGCAGAGAACTCGCCGTACGCCTCGTCGACCACCACGATGCCGGGCGCCGCGTCGAGGATCCGCGCCAGATCGTCCTGCGGAATGCTGTGGCCGGTGGGGTTGTTCGGGCTGGTCACGAACACCACGTTCGGCGAGCGTTCGACGATGACGGTCAGCGCGTAGTCGATGTCGAGAGCGAAGTCCGCGTTGCGCTTGGCCTCGATCCATTCGGTGTCGATGCCCTCGGAGATGATCGGGTGCATCGAGTACGACGGCACGAAACCCAGTGCGCTGCGGCCCGGCCCGCCGAAGGCCTGCAGCAGCTGCTGCAGGATCTCATTGGAGCCGTTGGCCGCCCAGACGTTGGCCGTGTCCACCGCGACACCGGTCTGGCCGCGAAGATATGCGGCCAGATCCGACCGCAATGCCACCGCATCCCGGTCCGGGTAGCGGTGCAGGTCGGCGGCCGCGGCGCGAATGGATTCGGCGACGTCGTCGATGAGCGCCCGGCTCGGCGGGTGCGGGTTCTCATTGGTGTTCAGCTGCACGGGCACCGTCAACTGCGGTGCGCCGTAAGGCTTCTTGCCGCGCAGGTTCTCGCGCAGCGGCAGGTCCTCCAGGCTCACCCGGGAACCGGGCAGGGTGATGTCCGGTGTCATGCCAGCGCCTCGAATCGCGCCTGCACGGCCTGACCGTGTGCGGGCAGATTCTCGGCATTGGCCAGCGCGACCACATGACCGGCCACATCCTTCAACGCCGTCTCGGTGTATTCGACGACGTGGATGCCGCGCAGGAATGTCTGCACGCTCAAACCCGAAGAGTGCCTGGCACATCCGGCCGTCGGCAGCACGTGGTTGGAGCCCGCGCAATAGTCGCCGAGACTGACCGGCGCGTACGCGCCGACGAAAATCGCTCCGGCACTGCGCACGCGTGCCGCGACGGCGGCAGCGTCGGCGGTCTGGATCTCGAGGTGTTCTGCCGCATAGGCATTCACCACACGCAGGCCCTGCTCGATATCGTCGACGAGCACGGTGCCGGACTGCTTGCCCCGCAACGCCTCCGCGACGCGGTGCGCGTGCTTGACCACCGTCAGCTGCGTGCTGAGCGCGGCATCGACGGCGTCGGCCAGCTCGGCGCTGTCGGTGACGAGGACGCTGGCCGCCAGCACATCGTGCTCGGCCTGGCTGATCAGATCGGCGGCCACGTGCACCGGATCGGCGGTGGCGTCGGCCAGGATCGCAATCTCGGTCGGGCCCGCCTCGGCGTCGATCCCGACCAGGCCGCGGCACAACCGCTTGGCCGCGGTGACGTAGATATTGCCGGGGCCGGTGATCAGGTCGACCGGCTCCAACTGGGCACCGTCGGTGTCGTTGCCGCCATAGGTCAGCAGCGCGACGGCCTGTGCGCCGCCGACGGCCCACACTTCCTCGACACCGAGCAGCTTCGCGGCCGCCAGGATGGTCGGGTGCGGCAGTCCACCGAACTGTTCCTGCGGCGGTGAGGCGACGACAAGGGATTCGACCCCCGCCGCCTGCGCGGGCACCACGTTCATCACGACGCTGGACGGGTAAACGGCATTGCCGCCCGGCACATACAGGCCGACCCGCTCGACCGGCACCCAGCGCTCGGTCACGGTGCCGCCCGGCACGACCTCGGTGGTGGTGTCGGTGCGGCGCTGGTCCGCGTGCACCGTGCGGGTGCGTTCGATGGCGACCTCGAGCGCGGCCCGCACGGCCGGATCGAGGTTTTCGAGCGCGGCGTCGAGCTCGACGGCGGGCACCCGGACGCCGGGCGGGATCACGCCGTCGAATATCTCGCTGAATTCCAGTGCCGCCGAGACACCACGGTCACGGATGGCCTCGACCACCGGCCGCACCTGATGCAATACCGAGTCGACGTCGACCCCTCCGCGCGGCAGCGCGGTGCGCAGCTCGGCAGCGGAGGGAGTGCGACCGCGCAGATCAACGCGGGCGAGCTCGATGCGGCTTGTCATCTTGGTGTGCAGTCCTGTCTGTGCTGGTCATGCTTGGAGTTCGGCTACCAGCCTATCGGGCGGTCGCCACCGGTTAACCGCCGCATAGAGACAGATCACGCCACAGCGCGCGCCCCGATCACGTTATCCGGCGATCGCCGAGGTCGCCGCTGTCGATCGGTGGCGGCTTCGACAGACCGGCTGACCGGACGCGGACCTGCCTCGGGCACGTGACGAGATCGATGCGCTCGCAATCGGGAAGACACCACAGCCCCGCACCGCATCGGAGGAACCGGGGCGGGGCCGCTGGGGTCGATCAGGTGGTGACGAGGCGCTTGATGACCATCGGCTCGGCGAGGATTTCGGCGAGCACGTCGCGCACGTGGAAGAAATGCGGTGTGGTGAAGTGCTCGTCGAGGGCATCGGAGCCGGTCCATTCCTCGACGAGAACCATCCTGCCGGCATCGTTGGGGTCGGTGTAGGGCTGGTAACCGAGGCAGCCGGGTTCGGCGAGCGACGGCTCGATCATTGCTTCCAGGGCGGTGCGCAGCCGGTCCTCTAGTCCGGCTGCGGCGCGGAATTCGGCGACAACGTGCAGGTTCATCAGGATTCTCTTTCGGTATAGAGCGGGTGGGCGGTGTTCGTCAGGCCTGTGCGGGGCCGGTCCCCGCCCCGGTAGTGGTGATCGCGGTGGCGATTTCCTGGAGCTCTGCGGGGGTCAGCGTCAGCTCGCGCGCGCCGATCCAGCCGTCGATCTGGGCGATGTTGCGCGCACCGACGATCGCGCCGGTCACGCCCGGCCATGCGGTCGCCCAGGCGAGGGCCACCTCGGCCACGCCGACGCTGTGCCGTGCCGCGATCGGGCGCAGCGCCGCGACGAGATCGAGGTTGGCGGTGAGACCGGTGGTGAAGTCCGGGTGCGACGAACGCCAGTCGTCGGCGCCGAGGGTGCGGGCCCGCTCCGCAGTGAACGCGCCGGTGAGCAGCCCCGATTGCAGCGGCGAGTACACGATCACGCCGGTGCCGTGCTGCTGTGCCCAGGCGATTTCCGGTGCCGCCGAACGGTTGATCGCCGAGAACGGCGGCTGGATCGCATCGACGTGGGCAATGCTTTCGGCGACCTCGAGCTGCGCCGCGTCGTGGTTGGACAGCCCGATCGCGCGCACCTTGCCTTCCTTCTTCAGGTCGGCCATCACCTGCCAGTACTCCGCCAACGGTGTCGCCGGGCCCGCGGCCGCGCCCTCGGCGCCGTAGACGAACACCGCGCCGGTGTCGGGCCAGTGCACCTGATAGAGGTCGATGTGGTCGACGCGCAGCCGGCGCAGCGAGGCCTCCAGCTCCGCACGCACGGTGTCGGGCCGCATGATCCGGCGCGGCGGGCCGGTGCGATCGTCGCCTTCCGACCAGATCAGGCCGGTTTTGGTGAACAGGTAGGGCCGTTCGGCCTCGGGGATGTCCGCGAGCGCGCTGCCGACCAGGTCCTCGGCATGGCCGAGTCCGTACGCGGGTGCGGTGTCGATCCAATTGAGACCTGCGCCGATCGCATGCCGGATCGCGGCGATCGAGTCGGCGTCATCGGTGGCGCCCCACGAGTACTGCCAGCCGGAGCCTGCGATCACCCAGGTGCCGAAGCCGAGCGGAGTGAGGTTCATGCCCGTATCGCCGAAGGGACGAGTGGTGTTCATGGTGTCTGTCTCCAGTCCGTGCCGGAACCGTTCCGGCGGTGAAAACAACTTTCGGCGAACGCAACGGCGGTAACCAGCGCCGCGCGAGCCTGGGCACACCACGACCACCCTCGCGGGCAACGGCACGGTAATACTGGAATCGTGAGTCTGGATCGACGCGCCGAACTCGGCGAATTCCTGCGTTCCCGGCGGGCGCGCCTGCGTCCTGAGGAGGTCGGGATGCCCGGCTACGGTAGCCGCCGCCGGGTGCCCGGCCTGCGCCGCGAAGAACTGGCGATGCTGGCCGGCGTGAGTGTCGATCACTATGTGCGCCTGGAACAGGGCCGCACACTGCACTTTTCGGAGTCGGTACTGGACGCGGTAGCCCAGGCGCTGCGGCTGAACCAGGTGGAACGCGAACATCTGTACCGGCTGGCGCGGCCGTGGTCGGGCGAAGAACCACCCGGCGAGCAGCGGGTGCGCTCCGGTCTGCGCAGACTGCTCGACGCCGCGGGCGACGTGCCCGCGTATGTGGTCGGCCGCGGCACCAACGTGCTGGCCTGGAATCCGCTTGCCGCGGCACTCATCACCGACTTCGGCGCGCTACCGCCCCGCGAACGCAACCTGGCCCGACTGGTCTTCCTCGACGAGGGTATGCGCGAGCTCTACGAGGATTGGCCCGCCAAGGCCGCCGACGTCGTTGCCTACCTGCGGTTGGACGCGGCCCGCAATCCCGGCGACAAGGGCATCGGCACCCTGCTCGCGGAGCTCGGCGACATCCCTGAGTTCCGCAGACATTGGGACGAGCACGAGCTCCGGGACAAAACCCACGGCCGCTACGTCTATCTGCACCCGGTGGTCGGACGGCTGGATCTCGGTTTCGAAACGCTACGTCTGCCCGACGACCCGGATCAGGCCCTCGTCATGCACACCACCGAGGCGGAATCGGCCAGCGCGACAGCGTTGCAGCTGTTGGCGACGTGGCGGGAGAGCTCCACGCATTCCCGCCTGCGATGATCCGATCAGCCTGCTGTCTTGGTGTTGCTGTCGATGAGTGGGGTTCCGCTGCCAGGGTTGATCAACCGCAGCGTCACCGACCTGTTCTGGCCCGCATAGGTCACGCTGGCCACATTGACTTCCACCGAACCGTCTGGGTTGGTGCCTGTACCACCATCGGCCGCATCAACAGTGTTGAAGCCCGTGACCCGATTCTGCGTCCAGTAATCCTGGAAAGCTGGCTGACTGCCGTAGACCCGCTGGGCGGCGGGAGTTAACTGTTTCCATGCAGCCGCGAACCTCAGATAGGTGAGGTTGTTGTAGAAGTCCACCACTTGATCGATGGATTGCCGCGAGTCTGCCGGGCCGACGCTCTTCGTCTGCCCCGGCGTGCCAGCAGCAGTCGTGGAACTGGCGCCCGATGACACGGAGGACGACGGCGGGCTTGCCTGCCCCGACGGTGTGCCGCCACCGCCCTGGGACAGTGCACCGATCAGGAGCGCGACCACCGTGACCAACCCACCCACCGACGCGCCGATCAGCACCGCCTTGCGCTTGCCGCCCGACTTGCGCGGCACCGGTCTCGGCTGCGTTGTCGTGCGCGGATGTGACGCGGTGCGCGGATGCGCGGCAGTGTTGGGCTGCCTGGTGTTTCGTGGCGGCGGCGCCGGACGTGCTTGCCGTTCGGTGGGCGGATACTGCGTCGACGCGTTGACCGACGGGCGCAGCGCGCGGGTGGCCGATTCGGGCTCACCGACCCTCCGCCTGCCGAAAGCCTCACTGGCAGGAATGAATCCGGCGGGCACCGGCGTAGAACCGGAGTCCGCGAGCGCGGCGAGATGGTCGTGCGCGGCCCGCATGGTGGGCCGGTCCTCGGGTTCCGGACTCAGCAGCTGCAGCAGGAAATCGGTGGCCGGGCCAGCGTGCCGCGGCTCGCTCACCTGGCCGTTGGCGGCCGCGTACAGCACCGCGAGCGGGTTGGCGCTGGAACCGTAGGGCGGTTCACCCTCCAGCGCGTGGAAAAGGGTTGCGCCCAGGGCGAATACGTCCGAGGCCGGGGTGGGGTCGGCGCCGCGGGCGCATTCCGGGGCGAGATAGGCGGCGGTGCCGCAGATCAAGCCGGTCTCGGTGAGCGTGACGTCACCGGTGGCACGCGAGATGCCGAAATCGGTGATCTTCACCGTGCCGTGGTCGTCGAGCAGGATATTGCCCGGTTTGACATCGCGGTGCACGATGCCCGCCTGATGCGCCGCGATCAGCGCCGAGGCCACCTGCTCGCCCATCCGCGAGACCTGTGGGAGCGCCAGCATGCCCTGCGCGGAGATCACCGCGGCCAGGCTGCGCGAATTCATGTATTCCATCACCAGACACGGGTCGCCGTCGTGCTCGGTGATGTCGAACACCACGATGGCGTTCGGATGCTGGAATCGGGCCGCATTGCGCGCCTCGCGGATTGCTCGCTGTCGCATGACGTCGCGGTCCGCCGGAGGCAGGCTGGGCTGGATGTGGATCTGCTTGACCGCTACCGAGCGCTGCAGCCGTTCGTCCATGGCACGCCAGACGACACCTGTGCCGCCGCTACCAATCCGCTCGACCAGGCGGTAGTGTTCCGCGATCAATTGACCGGTATCGATGACGCCTACTCCGAACCTTCTCGAAATCGTGACATACCGCGTATTGACCACCCACGCGTTTCCGGGATGAGTGTAGCGGGCCGCAAACCAGGGCACGCGGCAGCGGGGACATATCCGCCGCCCACACCACGACAATGACTATCGCCGTGCCCGCAGCATACGTCCCGCAGCCTCCACCGCGGGGCCCGAACTACCCGCATCACTGACGAATACGGCGAATGCCAGGTCCCCGTCGATACCGACGAACCAGCCGTGCGCATGCTTGTCGTCGATGTACTCCGCGGTGCCGGTCTTGCCGATCAGGCCTGGAATGTCACGCAGCGCAGTGGCGGTGCCACCGGTGATGGTCTCGCGCATCATGGATTTCACCTGGTCATCGACGGTGGTCGGCAGCGTTTCCCCGGTCTTGTCCGCGACGCCGGGCTGCCCTCTCACCAGTACGGGCGCGGGCGCCGAACCGCGGGCGAGCGCGGCCGCGACCAACGCCATCCCGAACGGCGAGGCTGTCACCTGGCCCTGCCCGATACCGGATTCGACTCGTTGCGCGGGGGTTTCGGCGGGCGGCACCTTACCGGTAACGGTGGTCAGTCCCGGTGTGACGTAGTCGACACCGAGGCCGAGCTGTGCGGCTGCTTTCGTCAACGCGTCGGCTGGCAACTTCACCGCTAAGCCGCCCATGGTGGTATTGCAGGAGCGCGCGAAGGCGGTGTGCAGCGGCACCTGACCGAGATCGAAGTTGTCGTCGTTCGGAATCCGGCGGCCCTCGATATTCGCGACGCCAGGGCAGGGCAGCACGGAGTCGGGCGTGACCGACCCCGCTTGCAGCGCGGCCGAGACCGTGACGGTCTTGAAGGTCGAGCCCGGCGGGTACAGACCGGTGAGCGCGATCGAGCCCTGCGCGTCGGCGGCGGCGTTCTGGGCGACCGCGAGCACATTGCCGGTGGACGGTTGCAGCGCGACGATCGTGGCGGGCTGTGCGATCGGCGTGAGCGCGTCCTCGGCGGCGTGCTGGAGGTCGATATTCAGGGTGGTCGTGATGTCGGTGGTCGGCTGCGGATCCTGACCGGCGAGGCGCTTGCTGCCGTCGGGAATCTGGACGCGAACCGCCCAGCCCGTTGCCGCGTCGACCTGCTGCTGCCAGAGCTCGGCCAGGCCAGACAGCGTCGGCGACGCCAGCGACTTGTCGTTGGCCAGCAGCCGGGTCTGCGGGGCGAGGGTGACGCCGCGGGTAGTCTCGAGCGCGGCCTGGATCGGCGCGATGTCGGTGGCGCGCAGGGTGATTGCGGTGATCGACTTGCCTTGGGCCGCAGCGAGATCCGCCTGCATTGAGTGCGCGGTGAGGCCAGGAGCCAGCGGGCCGACCATGGCGGCGATCGCGGCGGTGTCCGCGCCGGGGCTCACGTTCACCAGCGTCACCACCTGCTGGGTCAGCAGTTCGCCGCCGGACGTATCGAGGATCCGGGCAGGCCGGGGGTACACCGGCTCGTAGGCCAGTGGACCGATGTCGAGGCCGGGCGCGACAGCGGTCGGGTCCCACTTGACCTTCCAGCCGTCGCCGGTGTCATTCGCGGCGCCGGTGGTGGTATAGGTCCACATGTTCTTGCCGTCCGGTCCGAACTTCCAGGTGGCGGCGAGGGTGAAGGAGTTCTTGTCCACCGAGCGGACGTCGAAGGTCACCTCTTTGCCGAGTCCGTCGTAGAGCCCGTTCAGCGCGTCCGCGGCCTTCGTCGGATCGTCGGTCATGGCCGCGGCGGCGGCGATATCGTCGCGGTTCAGCGCGTCGGCGAATTGTCCAGCGACGGTGTCGGGCTGGTCCGGGCCGGAACTGCAGCCGGTCAACGCCAAGGCGGGCGCGGCAAACAGGGTGAGGACCTTCCGGTGGGTGCGCACCCAGCCGACTGTATCGGGCGGCGGCGGCACGCCGGGGTAGCCACGTGGCATCGAGGCGCCGCCGGCCGCTGGTCAGTCGGCGAGCCAGGGCCCGTCGGCCAACGCCGCTGCGTCGACGTCGGCGAGGTCGATGTCGAAGATCTCCGACAGGATCTTGGGCAGTTCGCCGGGTGTCAGCTCCCGGACTTCGCCCGAGCCGTCCGGGCGTTCTACGGTCCAGGTGGTGCCGTCCAGGATGTGATGGGCATCCGGGAGGAACCGCTGCACGAACGGCCGCATGGTGAACGGCGAACGCGGCGAGGTCGACACGAAGTGATTGCCCACCGCGAAATCGATGCGGTACTGCGGGTTCGGGGTGAAGGTGTAGCGGGTGATCCAGCCGTCACGGCCGAACTGGTGCAGCACCCACAGATCGCTGTCCAGCTCGCCGCGGGTGCGCTCCAACCGGAATCGCCACTCGCCGAGGGCGAACTCACCACGACCTTCGGTCAGCTCGTAGGGCTGTAGCGGGCCGGAACCGAATCCGACATCGCAGAGCCACACCCGGTCGTCGTCGCTGGTCGTCACGTGCAGCAGCGCGTGGGTGGCGGGCCGTAGGCCGATATCGACGCCCATGGTCACGCGGCCGCTGAGACCGGTGACGCCGAACCCGAGCCGCTCCAGCACGGCCGCGAACAGCGCGACGTTCTCGTAGCAGTAGCCGCCGCGGCGCTGCCGGATCATCTTGTTCTGCAACGACTCCAGATCCAGCGGAATGTCACGGCCGAGGACGATCTCCAGGTTTTCGAAGGGGATCGTGGTGGTGTGCGTGTAGACCAGCGCCCGCAAGGTCGCGAGGGTCGGACTGCGGTCACCGTCGAATCCGATGCGCGCCAGATACGCGTCCAGGTCCAGTTCGTCGCCGTTCCACTGGTAGGCGGGATCGTCGGGCTTGCTCATCACACCTCTTCCTCGTGTCCGTCTCATCGAGGCAACCACACGGCTGCCGGAACTGTTCCTCCGCGGTGCCGCAATCACGTGACTCAGGCGGCGCACTTCGCGTTCGGCGGCGCGGCGGGGGCGGTGACAAGCCCGTGCGCGACGTCCACGATGTAGTCGCGGTCCGGGCCCGCGGTCGGCTCGGCTCCGGTGAGCAGGCGTTCGACCACGCAGCCGCCTTCGAAGAACGCCGGGCCGATGCTGTGGCCACCGGGCACCACGGCGCCGTTGAGGTCGCGGCCGGTGACAATGGTGTACATCGAGGTCGGCTTGCCCGCGGCGAGCAGGCCGGCCCGCATCTCCACGCTGGTGGCGTACGGCAGCACGTCGTCGCCGGTGCCGTGCACCAGGAACGCGCGCTCGATGTCCATCCGGCCTGCCAGCAGGGCGGGCGAGCGTTCGAAGTAGGCCTGCGGACAGGTGGTCGGCGGGCAGCCGCCCGCGTCGCGTTCGATCTGCGCGGGCAGCTTCGGGTCAATTCCCGCCGAGGCCAGCCACATCGTGAAATCGTCTGCCGGACCGTAATTGTCGACCCAGTAGTCGAACAGTCCACGCGGGCCGTTGGCCGCGGCAAGGCCGCTCATGATCCCGCCCTGGCTCCAGCCCCAGAGGACGGTGCGGGCAATCGAGGGATGCTCGTTCCGGTACCACTGGGTTGCCGCAACGATGTCGTGCCGGCCTGCCGAGAGGTTCCATTCGCCGGGCTTCCATACGCTGGTCGCGCTGCGCAGATCCATCGACACGATCGGGGTCGCGGTGCGCTGCGCGATCGAGGTCAGATAGCCCGCGTGGTCGGCGGCCGAACCGCGGTACCCGTGCACGGCGGTGACCAGGCCCCGCGGCGCGAGATCACCTGGCGCGCACCGGTACGGCTCGTAGACCAGCCCGGTCGCGTCCTCACCGTCCACGGTCAGCGTGATCGGCCGCACCGCAACTCGCACCTGGCATTCCGGCTCCGCCGACACCGGCGGAGCGACCGAAATGGTCGCCGCGAGCACACTCAGCACCGCACAACACACCGCAGCCAGTCCGTATCCGCGCGTCATCCTCGCATGATGCCATGCCGCTATCGGTGTCCGACGGCGCGAATACCGACAAGAATTCCACCCGCGACGGCGGCAGTGAGCACGACCATCGCGAAGGCTGCAGTCGCACCGGTCAAATCGATTGCGTCGCTGAGGAACCCCGCCGCGAGCGGCAGGACCGCCGCAGGCACATAGCCGCCGACATTCTGGGCGGCGTTCGCCTCGGCCAGCCGCGCGGCGGGCACGGCGGCACTGATCGCCGTCAGTCCGGCGAATTGCCCCATCCCCTGCCCGAGACCGGCCAGCACGGCGGCCATGCCGAACAACACGATGGACGCAGTGGACACCGACACCGTGAGCGCGATCATGCTCGCCGTGGTAGCGACGGCACTGCCGACCATGATGGTGCGAATCGGCAAGCGCCGCACGGCGAACTGGATGCCGGTCGCGCCGAGGAACATGACGAAGGCCAGCCCGCCCGCGACAACCCGGTTGGTGGCCCCGAGCAGGTTCGACAGCAGCGACGGGCCCAGTGACAGCACGAAGGACGTCGCGGTGATCCCGGGCGCGAAGACAGCGATCCCGAGCAATACCGCTGTCCGTCCGCCCGGCGCCACCGCGGGAATCCGGATCCACGCCCCGTGCCCGCCCGCGCCCTTCGACAACCGCAAGCGTGCGACCACCACCGATGCCGAGACCAGCAACGCGAACTCGACGGCGAAAATGGTGACGGTCGGGCCGGGCAAGGTCTCCGAAAACACCCCGGCCAGCAACGGCCCGAACCCGGCGCCGAGAACCATCGCCGCAGACGCCGCCAGTGCGGCAAGACGTTTGCGCTCCGGACCGCCGACATCGGTGACCGCCGCCATCCCGGCGGAGACGGCGGCACCCACCCCGATCCCGGTCAGCAGCCGGGCGAGCGCGAGCACGAATACCGAAGTCGCCGTGGCAAAGAGCACGCACGCGAGCATCGCGAGCGCGAGTGCAGGCAGCAGCACCGGCTTGCGGCCGAGGCGATCGGACACCACACCGGCCACCAGCAGTGCGCCGAGCAGGCCGACGATGTAGCAAGCGAATATCGCGGTCAAGGTGCCCGAGGAGAAGCCGAGTGAGCGCTGCCAGACGACATACAGCGGGGTCGGCGCGTTCGACAGGATGAATACCGCGAACACCGGCCAGGCCGCCAACCAGATCATGGCGCGGTGTGCCCGGTCTTTTCCGGCCGCCTCGTGTGGCCGAGTCACGACTGCCGTCATGCGATCTCCTAGTTCGACTCTTCTCGTACTGGTACGACAATAGTCGAACTTAACACCTAGTACGATAGAACTCGTACAAGACGTCCACGAACCGAGGAGACCCGATGCCATCGGCCACCCGCGCACCAGACACCACCGTCGCGCCGCTGCCCGAGCCTGCCCGCGCCGATCTCCGCCTCGAAGACGTGCTTGGAGTCCTCAGCGACCCGCTGCGACTACACATCGTGCAGAAGCTGCTGCTGGAATCGCCCGACACCGATCGCTCCTGCGGCTGGTTCGGCATCGATCGACCGAAATCGACACTCACCCATCACTTTCGCGTGCTGCGCGAGGCTGGCGTCACGCGCCAGCAGCAGTACGGGCTCGAACGGCGCAGCCGCGTGCGCATCGAGGACCTCGACGCGCGCTTCCCCGGCCTACTGGACCTCGTGCGCGCCTGGCGACCGGCGGACTGAGCGCAGGCGAGACCCGGCAATCCTCGACAAGGCACGGCAACAGCCCGACGTCATCGCCAGGTCGGCCACGGCATGCCCGGCGGTTAAGATTCGCCTATGCGTTCGATTGATGCGGCACAGCGGCGAGCCCGACTCGCGGTACGACACCGGCTGGCCACTGCCGCCCGCACCGATGAGGTCACCGATATCGCACGGTCGCTCGTCGTGCTGCACGCGACCGATCCGGCGACGGTGTTCCTGTCGGTCGGCGCGCGCAGCCACACCGCCACTCCGGCACACGTCGAGCAGGCACTGTACGACGACCGCACCCTGCTACGGCTGCTCGCGATGCGACGCACCATGTTCGTCGCGCCGGTGGAGCTGTTGCCGGTGCTGCAAGCTTCGTGCGCGGACGCGCTGGCCGAGAAGCAGCGCCGCACCTATGGCAAGTTCCTCGAGGTAGCCGGTGTGGTCGACGGCAGTGTCCGCGAATGGCTCGCCGATGTCGAAGACGAGACCCACAAGGCGCTACTTGCTCGCGGCGCGGCCACCGGCGCCCAGCTGAGCAAGGACGTGCCTCGCCTGCGCACGCAGGTGGATCCGGCACCAGGGAAGGCATATTCGAAGCCGACCAGCATCACCACCTGGGTGCTCGTGATCCTCGGTGTCGAAGGCCGCATCGTGCGCGGTCGCCCGAACGGCAGCTGGACGAGCAGCCAATACAGCTGGGCGCCGGTGGAATCGTGGCTGCCCGACGGTGTCGCGACGATGCCGGCAGACCACGCCCGCGCCGAACTGGTCCGAAAGTGGTTGTCGACCTTCGGCCCCGCCCCCATTGCAGATATCAAATGGTGGACCGGCTGGTCCCTCGGCGATGTCCGCAAGGCTCTCGCCCTGCTCGATACCGTCGAGGTCGACCTGGACGGCGTCACCGGCATCCTGCTCGCCGACGACCTGGAGCCCGTCCCCACCCCCGACCCCTGGGTCTCGCTGCTGCCCGCCCTCGACCCCACCCCGATGGGCTGGCAATCCCGCGACTGGTATCTGGGCCCGCACGCACCGGTCCTGTTCGACCGCAACGGCAATATCGGACCCACCATCTGGTGCGACGGCCGCATCGTCGGCGGCTGGGCGCAGCGCAAGGACGGCGAGATCGCCTACCGCCTGCTGGAAGACGTCGGCTCCGACGCCGCGGCCATGATCGACGCCGAAGTCGCCCGCACCACCGGCTGGTTCGGCGAGGTCCGCGCCATCCCCCGCTTCCGCACCCCGCTCGAGCGTGAACTCACGGCTTGAGCGGACGCGCATCGGCGATGTGATGCGAGCCGAAATCGAGCGGCTCGGCCACAGACGATTCGCTTACATGTCCAAGCCGAGGTCGAGCACTCGCACCGAGTGGGTGAGTGCGCCCACCGCGAGGTAATCGACGCCGGTGCGGGCGTAGTCGGCGGCGTCGTCGAGAGTCAGACCGCCGGAGGATTCGAGTCGGGTCTGCGGGGCCTCGGCATCGCGACGCTGGACGGCGGCCTGGGTCTGCCAGAGCGGGAAGTTGTCCAGCAGGACAAGTTCCACGTTTTCGGCCAGGACCGCGACCAGTTGTTCGAGGCTGTCGACCTCGACTTCGCAGGCGATGTCGGGGGCCATGGCGCGGACCGCGCGCAGCGCTTCGACCACCGAACCGGCAGCGACCACGTGGTTGTCCTTGATCAGCGCGGCGTCGCCGAGACCCATTCGGTGGTTCACTCCCCCGCCTACCCGCACCGCGTACTTTTGCAGGGCGCGCAGGCCGGGCAATGTCTTTCGGCTGTCGCGGATCCGGCATTTCGTGCCGGCGACCTCGTCGACCCACGCGGCGGTGGCCGTCGCGATGCCCGACAGGTGGCAGACCAGATTCAGCATGGTGCGTTCGGCGGTGAGCAGGCCACGCGTCGGTGCAACCAGTCCGAGCACCGATTGCCCCGGCGTCACCCGGGTGCCATCGGCCACCCGGTCGGTGACCTCGTAGTTCCCTGCCCCGATCACCTCGTCGAGGACGAGCAACCCGACATCGAGCCCGGCGACCGTCCCCGGCTGCCGCGATACCACCGACGCCTTCACCACCGCATCCGCGGGAACGGTTGCCGCAGTGGTGATGTCGGGCCCGTACCGCAGATCCTCGTTCAACGCCGTACGAATAAGCGCGAGCACCTCGCCCCGCTCGAGCCCACTATCCGAACTCATCACTGCACTCCTACTCTCCACGCCCGCAGCGGGCAGTATTCGAGGCCCCGCGCCGAGGTGAGTGGCACACCATCGCGGGCGCTTCCCGCGTTGTGCCGCAACCATGTGCCACTGATCGCCCCGGCGGTCACGATGCGCTCGGGAGGGAGTCTCGGGGCCAGGGGTCGGCGACGGCGAATCCGTCGGGGGCCGGGACCGGTTGGCCCTCGGAGCCCAGGCGGAATGCGACGCTGTGTTGCTGGCGTTCGGTCGGCTCCTGATGGTCGGAGCGGGTGTGGCAACCGCGGCTCTCGGTGCGGGCCGCGGCGGCCAGCAGCAGCACTCGGGCGGTCAAGGTGAGCGCGGCGTCCTCGAACTCGGCGATGCGTTGCGCCGCAATGCTGCTGGGCGAGCCGTGCGCAGGGCCGGGTAGCGGCACGACGCCATTCGGTGCGGACGCGTCTTTGTGCTCGGCCGCGCTATCGTGCACCGCCACGCCATTGCGCACCCCACGACCGTCTTGCACCGCCCGATCGGCGGGTATCGCCGCGACATCGTCCATCGACGGATCGATCGCCGCCGCACCGCTCGGGGCCGCACTGCTGTCACGCACCGCCGAACCGGCGGAACCATGGCCCGTCCGCGTCACTCGATGCAGCACCGCGTGCTCCAGCCTGCGTGTCGCATCGGACAGACCGGCGGCGTCGCGGACGACGGAGCCGTGGGCGGTCATCAACTGTTGCACCAGCATTCGATCGACGCGAGGTACGGCGCGGAGCGGGATTTCGGTGATGGGCACTTCCTCGCCGAGGCGTTCTGCCGCGGCCGCCCCGGCGCGTTCGCCCACGACGAGCCCCTCGAGCAGGCTGTTGGAGGCCAGCCGATTCGCGCCGTGCAGGCCGGTTCGCGCTACCTCACCCGCCGCGTACAAGCCGGGGACGGCGGTACGACCGTGTGTGTCGGTGACCACCCCGCCGCATTGGTAGTGCGCGGCAGGAGCGACCGGGATGAGGTCGGTGCGGGGATCGATGCCCGCGGCCAGGCAGGAGGCGGTGATCGTCGGAAACCGTTGCGGGAATCCGTCGATGGACCTGGCATCGAGATACACATGGTCGGCGCCGAGTGCCCGCATCCGCGCCGCGATAGCCCGCGACACCACGTCACGCGGTGCCAGATCACCACGGGGGTCCACCCCAGCGGTCACCGAATTGCCTTCGGAATCCACCAGTGTCGCGCCCTCGCCGCGGACGGCCTCGCTGATCAGCGGCCTGCGACCGGTCCCGCCCGGTGTGTACAGCACCGTCGGATGGAACTGGACGAATTCGAGATCGGCCACGGTCGCTCCGGCCCACAGCGCCAGCGCAATACCGTCCGCGGTCGCCCCGGGCGGGTTGGTACTGAGGGCGTACAGCTGGCCGAGCCCACCGGTGGCCAGCAGCACCGCCGGTGCGTGCACGACCCCGAATCCGCGCTCGGACACCGCGATCACGCCCTGCACACCGCCGGGACCGGTGACGATCTCCAGTGCGGCGGTGCCGAAGAGGACCGGAAGGCCGGCCGCGTTCAGTGCACGCTGCACCTCAGCGCCGGTGGCGTCGCCGCCGGCGTGGATGATCCGTCGAGTGCTGTGCCCACCCTCGCGGGTGCGTGAAATCTGGCCGTCGCGACCGAGATCGAATACCGCACCCAGGTCCGTCAGCGCGGCGATCGCGTCTTGACCGCCTTCGACGATCGACCGCACCGCATCGACATCACAGAGCCCGGCACCGGCCTCGACGGTGTCGTCCACATGCGACTGCACCGAATCCCCGTGCGGCGCGACGACAGCGATCCCGCCCTGGGCGTACTGGGTAGAGGTGTCGGTCGCTCCGCCCTTGCTCAGGATGAGCACCCGGAGGCCACGCAGCGACGCGGTACGCGCCGCGGTCAGACCGGCGACACCGCCGCCGATCACGATCAGGTCGGCGTCGGCCTCCCAGTCGATCCGGGGCGGCGCGACCGTCATTTGCTCCTGCCGCTCCGGACGAGCACGTGTGCCCGGTTACCGATCTCGGTCAGCCGACGCACCGGATCAGATTGCAGCGCAGCCGTTTCCAGCATCGCGCAGACGGCACTCATTCCCCACCGCCCGGGTTGCCGATCTCGATCATGCGCTGCACCGAGTTACGCGCCAGCGCAGCGGTTTCCAGATCGACGTGCACCTCGTCGCGGTTCTCCACCAAGGCCCGAAGCAGCGCGGCCGGGGTGATCATCTTCATGTACTTGCACGACGCTCGGTCGTTGACGGCCTGGAAGTCGATGCCGGGGGCGGCCTTGCGCAGCTGGTGCAACATGCCGACCTCGGTGGCGACGAGCACCTGGCTCGACTTGGCGGCCCTGGCCGCATCGATCATGCCGCCGGTGGACAGGATGTGCACCCGGTCGGCCGGGAACGAACCTGTACCCGCGAGGTACAACGCCGAAGTGGCGCAACCGCATTCGGGGTGCACGAACAGTTCGGCGTCCGGGTGGGTGCGGGCCTGCTCCTGCAGTTCCTCACCGTTGATGCCCGCGTGCACGTGGCATTCGCCCGCCCAGATCTGCATGTTCTCGCGTCCGGTGACACGCTTGACGTGTGCGCCGAGGAACTGGTCCGGCAGGAACAGCACCTCGCGGTCCGGGTCGATCGAGGCGACCACGTCCACCGCGTTCGAGGAGGTGCAGCAGATGTCGGTGAGTGCCTTCACCGCGGCCGTGGTGTTCACATACGACACGACGACGGCGTTCGGGAATTCGGCCTTCCATGCGCGCAATTCGTCCGCGGTGATGGAATCGGCGAGCGAGCAGCCTGCCCGCTGGTCCGGAATCAGCACGGTCTTCTCGGGGCTGAGGATTTTGGCCGTCTCCGCCATGAAATGCACGCCACAGAACACGATGGTGTCCTCGGGCGCCTCGGCCGCGATCCGAGACAGCGCCAGCGAGTCCCCGACATGATCGGCCACGTCCTGGATCTCGGGCAGCTGGTAGTTGTGCGCGAGAATCGTGGCGTTGCGCTCGCGCGCCAATCGCTTGATCTCCTGCGCCCACTCGGGCGTCCCCTCGACGCCGGTGAATCCCGAGGGCCCGTCGGTGACCTGCTCCATCAGCGTGGTGCCAGGCGCGGTTGCGAGCTCTGCTCCCATCGTCGCCATGGTGGCTCCTTCCTCCATGCGCTCGGCAATACCGCCGAATTCGCACCAAACCAGGTTTTCGACTTATAATCGAAAACGTGCCCCATAGTAACACCATCCACGAATCGCTCACCGCGGTGTTCCAGGTCCGGCGCTTCCCTTCCGATATCACCGCAGGTCCCGGCCCCGCAGAGCGCTCCGGCGAGGTCATCCGACGCTGCCCACCCGACCAGCGAACCGAACTCGCCGTGCTGCTGTGGCAGCGCGCACTCGACCCGCAGAAGGGCACCTGGTCGCTACCGGGCGGCCGACTGCGCGACGATGAAGACCTCGACGACTCGGCCAGGCGCCAACTCGCCGAAAAGGTCGACGTGCGCGAGCTGACCCACCTGGAGCAGCTGTCGGTCTTCAGCAAGCCCGACCGGGTCCCCCATCCGCGCCGCATCGCCTCGGCCTACCTCGGCCTCGTCCCGCTGACCGCGGATCCACAGCTGCCCTCCGACACCGCGTGGCACCCGGTCTCCGCCCTGCCCGATATGTCCTTCGACCACGGCACGGTCGTCGACCACGCCCGCACCCGACTCGCTGCGAAACTCTCCTACACCAACATTGCCTTCGCCCTGGCTCCCGGCCGCTTCACCATGTCCACCCTGCGCGAAATCTATTGCGCTGCACTCGGCTACGACGTCGACACCACGAACCTGCAACGAGTCCTGACCCGGCGCAGGGTCATCACTCCCACCGGTGCCACCGCAGCCCCCGGCCGCGCGGGTGGTCGGCCCGCCGCGGTGTACCGCTTCACCGACTCCGGCCTGCGCGTCACCGACGAATTCGCGGCGTTGCGCCCGCCGACCTGACCGCCGCATGTGGGTCGGGCGGTGGCCGACACCCCACTCACGTCGCTGCGTCGCAGGTGGTCCGACATCCGGCAGACCGGATGCCGGACCGTGGTTCGCGGCCGCTATCGCAAGATGCAGACGGGCCAAAGACACAGAACCACAGCATGTTCCGTGACAACCTGTTCCGCGACAACAGCGCCGCGGCCCGCAACCTCAGCTGTCGACTCCGCTCCAGCAACCGGCGCGCCAACGGCTACGGTCACCAGCAGCAGCATGGCCCCGACCGCCACGGATTTCCACAACACGATTCCCCCTCTGATTCGAAACGGATCTTCTTGTTACCGACCGAATCCGGATCACACCCCGCCCGATGTTCGATCAATCGTACGACTTCGACGCTAGGCGACCGGCACGGACGATGTCGCGAACGGCCACGCTAGAGCTGATAAATGCGCTGATCACGGCGATTTACTGAGAAATCCGGACCGGACGCATGAGAGCGAACCGCCAAGGCGCAGTTGTCCGGACCGGACAAGAATCGGCACAGCGACGACCTGGTGGTTGCCGGTCGACGCCGATCATCGCTCCGGAGAACGACTCACCGACTACGCGTCCCAGGCCGGCAGGCAAACCCCGCGGACAGCAGTCTCGGCGCACCCTGTCGGGCACCCGATACCGCGGACCGAATGGTCGTCTGGCTACCAGACGGCAATCAGCATGGCGGGACGGTGCACCGTCGGCTGGTTTCGTCGCCGCGATCCTCTGGTCCGAGAACGTGCAGCACCTCATCGCGGTCGAATTCGGGAAACAGGGCCTCGACGGCTTCGGTCATCGACCGGTCCGGCGCGCCACCGATCTGGTTCAACAGCAGATGTCCCACCTCGTGCCGAACGATATGGCCGACATCCGCATCCGAAGCCGCCGCGTCATAGGCGATGACGATCTCGGCCGTGCGTTCCAATACCAGCCCGCACGGCGCTGCCTCGGTGTACAGACCCGCCACCGGCAATAGCCGAATTCGCTTGCCTGTCACAGCTTCGGCCCGCTCTATGAATGCCGCCAGAGTCCACGGCAGTGGCACGGCAAGCAATTCCGCCATCCGCCACAGCTGCTCGATGATCGGATCCCTCCGCGGATCGGGACTCACAAGGCATCCAACGCCCGCACCAGGGCGGACAGGTCGGCATCCGCATGCAGGGCACCGCCACCACGCAGCGCCAACCGGGTGACACCGGCCGCACGAATGCTCCGCAACAGCTCCAAATTCCGATGCAGCACTACGACTTCTGGACCGGAATCCGTGAGATAGCATCCTGGAACACCGAAATAGCCCGCCAACGCGACCAGGACCGCGGGATCGCCATCGGAAACCCCGCGCCGCAACGCCTTCAATACCCCGGCCGATACCGGGAACCTCACCCGCCGCGTCAGCTCCCGAGCCACTTCGTCGCCGGACCGCTCCGGTTCCGTCCGCGCGTGAAACGTCGCGAACAGCTGATCGACCCGCTCGGCCACACTCGGGCACCAGTCATCACGCATTCTGCACCCCACCGGCGACACTACTTATCATCCGAGTCTGGGCCCGGCACGGCTGACTGTCCAGTCGCCCCCGAACAGCGGTCATGGCCGCGTTCCCCCGAACGCGGACCGCACCCGACTCGGCGACCTCTGCCGTCGGCGGTCAGCGGGCAGCGGGCACCAATCAGCCGTCAACGGTCACCTGACGACCGTCAGCAGTCGACCCGTCACCTCAGCAGTCACTGTCGGCCGTCACCGGACCAGCCGACACCGGTCAACAGTCACCCATCACCGGTGAGCCGTCAGCCGTCAGCCGTCCTACCGAATACCGCCGCGTCACGAATCCTGCGACCGATTCTTATGTTTCCGCGTCCGACGATACTGCCGCTTGCTGGGAACAGGTTGCGCAGCACTGGACCGGCGCAGCGCATTGCGCCGCCGCCACGCCACCAAATCCGGCCGCTCCCCACTCTGCTCCGGGTACATCCCCGCCAACACCAATGCCTGGTTACGTTCGTTCATTGCCAACACCTCCTTCCCACAGTCGCGCTGTCCGAACCGACTGCGGATCAACGGTATCCGCGCCGACAGCCGGCTCTCCACTCAATTATCGGCAGGTACGGCACCTTCGAGCTCCTACCTATTCACATGAGGGGTCGTAAGGGAGCTCCAGCATGTGGTCCTCCCACACCCGCCGGTTCATCAGCGACCGAGTCACCTCGCAAATCCGGGTGATCGTGTGCTGTGTGTCGAGGTCCACAGCCGGGCTCTGCCGCCCGTGTCGACGCCGATCAAATATTTGCCGTCACCATAGAAATCGACGAACCAGACCGACGACGAGTCTGCCGTGACGGCCGGGTATTTGATCGGCTGCGGATCTCTGATATCCGTGAAGTCCCACATTCGCACTTCCCTGCCGCCGGAAACCAGTAGACGTCCGTCCGGACTGAAGGCAAGCGATCTCGCCGACCATCACATGGGATACCAGCGGCAGGGCTCCCGGGTCGTAGCCTCGGCGGACCCCTCCACCGCCGAGGCCACACAGCTCACTGATGACGAGCTCATTCAAACCGGATTCCAGTTTGTAGCCTGCCAATTCGGCAGGGCGGCTGATTGCTTCCGCCAGTTCGTCCAGGCGCATCGGGCCGAGCAAGTAACTGCGATGCTCGAGAGCGTCCTCCAACACCGGAACATCCAGACATTGCGCATAGAAGTCGGCACGCACCGCCAGCACAACAGCGGCCGAGGCGTGCTCGCCGCGGATGGCCAGGTGTTCGAGCGCGGCCAGGAACACCTCGCGCTGTTGCGGGTCGTGGCACAGGGTGAACGGTTCCTCGAACTGGTCAACGATCAACAGGCGGCGCCGGCCGATGCCCCAATCGGCCAGCGCCGCAGTGGCGGATTCCACGGACTCCGGAGAACCCCCTGCGTTCTCGGAAGCGGCGGAGTTCGCCGTGTCGGGGCCGCGTTCGGAACCCGTGGCACCGTAGGCATATTCGGAGCGGACCGACTCCTGGCTGTGCACGACATCGATGGCGGCGTAAAGACTGCCGACCGGGGCTCGCCCAGGCGTCATGGTCGCGATCGCCCAGTCCTCGAGCGGATCGGCAAGAGCAGGTAACAAACCTGCCTCGAGCAGCGACGATTTACCCGCGCCGGAGGCGCCGACGAGCATCACGATCCCACCGTGAGGTCCCACTCGTTCGACGCCGTCCACAGTCGTCGCCACTCCTGCAGATCCAGCAGCGCAGGCGGCACGGGCTTACTGGACTTGCGCGCCTCGTCGACGAGCGTGAGGAATACGGGCAGCAGGGATTCGAAGCGGGCGGGCACATTGCGCCCCGCCTTCCAATCGCTGATGCGCTGGATCGATGCACCGCCCTTCTGCCCGGCCGCTCGGGTGGCCCGCATCCGCGCCTCGGCCGCGGCCGCAACCCGGCGCAGCGTCGGATTGCCTGCCGCATCGAAGAGCGCGGCGAACTGCTGGGAGAAGACCGTTCGCGGTGCTGGGCGCCAACGGGGTTCCGGTTCACTCGAATCCACCTGTCCTCCTCCACTTCTGGTGTCGGAGGCGACGCTCCCGACCTGTAGCGAGAGTAGGCAGCCGGTCGACGGTAGTGTCCGGTCGCGCCGATCCAATCCGGTAAACGTGCAGCTGGAAGCATCGGATCTTGGTTCCGGACCGGAACATTCAGTCAGTTCGCAGGCAGTGGTGCGACCAGGTTCGGCTGGTTCTCGACAACACTGCGCGCGCGTTCCCAGCACGCGGCGACTGCGGCGATCTCCTCGCCGTCATCGGCCATCGGCGACGGCATCGGGATGACCGGGCGCGCAGCCGCGGCGATATCGTCGGCCGCTATCGGATCGGTCAGGCCGTCTTCATCTGCGGCGTCGGCGGTGGCGGCGCAGTCGCCCGGCGTCCAATGTTCGCCACGCCCCAGAACACCAGCTCGACCAGCCAGAACAGCATGAGAAACAGCTGCACCACAGTCGCGGGAATAGCGAGGAACGGCACTGCCAGCGCGGCGATCAGCACGAAGCGAGCGATGTCCAACGGGCCTGCGCCGCGCAGACGGCTGCCCAAACGCACTGCGGCCCACATTATCCAGCGGCGCGGCACCGACACGCTTGCCTCGCGCAGTGCGCGCCTGAAGATGCCGTCTGCGTCGGCCGTGCCGACCACGCCGGAGCTGCGCAGGTAGTCGTGCAGAATGGCAGCCCTGGTGTAGACGCCGTAGCGGGGTATCAACCAGACGAACGCGCGCGGCACCGAGGCGAAATCGGTGCGAAAGCCTTCGGGGACAACGAATTCCTCATCGGCACCGTGATAGACCAGCGGCGCGGCCACCCGCCAGAACTTCGCGTCGAGCTCCTCGACGACCGGCCCGTTACCGACGAACGCCACGACCCGTTCCTCTCTGAACGCAGAGCGTATCCCACAATTCTAGGTGGTTGTGGTAGTTCCGCACGCCCCCGCAGGCAACGGTTCGGCCAACGCGTCAGTGGGTGGGTCGAGACTCCGGCATCGAATCGGATCCGGGTTCCGGGACCTGCTCGTACCCACCGTAGGGGGCGGCCCCATTGCCCGCATGCTCGACGACATACGGGCGGTAAACGCTTGCCCCGGTGAAGGATCGATCGTCGACCGGCCTGGACTTCCCGAACAGCCCACTGAATCCCGTGCCCAGATCGTCCGACGGGTAGAGCGCGGCAACGAACAGCACCACCAGCGACGCCAGCAGCGGCTGCACGATCAGTGCCAGCCAGCTGCTCACCTCGGTCGGCAGGACGACAATCTGCCCGACGGGCGGATCGTGTGGACGCGGATGTTGCCACCGGGTGAGCTGCTCGCCCACCCAGGACATCGCGAAAGCGCCCGCGAGAGACCCGGCTAGTAGCCCGACTTGCACGATCGGCCCACGTACCGCACGCCACCGCCACGCGCCCACCGCGGACAGCACGCCGGTCACCGCGCCGATGCACACGAAGATCGCGAGCGCGTCGAACTGATGCACGCTCTCCCCCGTCAGTGTGGAGCCACGGCCGGGCTGGACCACCAGCAGCTGCTCGGTCGGGGCGAGCCAACCCCACACGACACCACCGAGCACACTGAGCAGCAACACCGCGACACCGACGACCACTGCCGCGCGCACCTCACGCCGCATCCCCACAGCGCGCGCCACCACTAGCGGCGTTCCAGACTCGCCGAGTCGAGCACCCCGTGCCGTGAACACTTCGCCCACCAGCCGTCCGGGCTCACCTGCACGACCATCCGGCGACCGCACTCTGCACAGAAGCGCGGCGGTTCCAGCCCCAGCGCGGCAGCGGTCGGCACCGGGTCATCCAGACCCGGCACGATCCGCTTACCGGTGAACGGGTTGTAGCGCTCGTCCATATCCATGACAGTACTCATCGCGCCTGCCCCTTTCGTCGCAAGGCGGGCGGATCAGAGCGTTTCGTTGAGCGCTTTGATGGGCATCTTCAACTCGCCGAGCAGATCCAGGTCTGCTTCGGCAGGCCGTCCGAGGGTGGTCAGGTAGTTGCCGACGATAACGGCGTTGATGCCGCCGAGAATGCCCTGCTTGGCGCCGAGGTCGCCGAGGGTGATCTCGCGGCCACCCGCGAAGCGAAGCATGGTGCGCGGCAACGCAAGTCGGAACGCGGCGACAGCGCGCAGCGCATCGGAGGCGGGCAGCACTTCGAGGTCACCGAAAGGGGTGCCAGGGCGCGGGTTGAGGAAGTTCAGCGGGACCTCGTCGGGATCGAGCTTCGCGAGATCGGCGGCGAATTCGGCACGCTGCTCCAGGCTTTCGCCCATGCCGAGGATACCGCCGCAGCACACCTCCATGCCCGCTTCGCGCACCATGCGCAGGGTGTCCCAGCGCTCTTCCCAGCTGTGCGTGGTGACCACGTTCGGAAAGTGCGAACGGGAGGTCTCCAGGTTGTGGTTGTAGCGGTGCACGCCCATGGCGGCCAGCTGGTCGACCTGCTCCTGGGTGAGCATGCCCAGCGAACAGGCGACCTGGATGTCGACCTCGTTGCGGATGGCCTCGACACCCGCGGCGACCTGCGCCATCAGCCGCTCGTCCGGGCCGCGGACAGCGGCGACGATGCAGAACTCGGTGGCGCCGGACTTGGCGGTCTGCTTGGCCGCCTCGACGAGGCTGGGAATATCGAGCCAGGCGGCGCGCACCGGCGACTGGAACAGGCCGGACTGGGAACAGAAGTGGCAGTCTTCCGGGCAGCCGCCGGTCTTGAGGCTGATGATGCCCTCGACCTCCACCTCGGGGCCGCACCACTTCATGCGGACCTCGTGCGCGAGGGCCAGTAGGTCTTCGAGCCGATCGTCGCCGAGCCGCAGCACCTCTAAGGTCTGCTCCTGGGTCAGGCCGGCACCACGCTCGAGCACCTGCTCGCGGGCAATGGCCAAGATATCGGTCTGAACGGGTGCCTGGGTCACTGCACGAATCCCTTCGTCCGGTGCAGTACACGGTCGATCCGCTGGGGTTCACCCCAGGTGGCCGTGCAACTTGAACGGTGTTCAGGCTAGGGTAATGGTAAGAGTGAGTCAAAACACGATGGGGAAGGAATCCGGGTGCAACTACACAGGGCGGACGTGGTCGACGGCGCTGTCGCCATTCTCGACCAATACGGTCTCGCCGATCTGACCATGCGCAGGCTCGCGGGCTCACTACAGGTGCAGCCCGGGGCCCTGTACTGGCATTTCCCCAATAAACAGGCGTTGCTCGGCGCGGTCGCCGACAAGATTCTCGCGCCGATGGACGAGGCGATCGACGCGATCGAATGGTCGGGCCAGATCACCGAACTGGCGCATCGGCTGCGCAACTGCCTGCTGGCCTACCGCGACGGCGCCGAACTGGTCTCGGCCACCTACGCCTCCCGTCTCACCACGAACAAGGGCCGGGAACGCCTGGTGAGCGCGGCAATCCGCGCAGGCATGCCCCGGCACGAAGCCGAACTGGCCGCCTACACCCTGCTGTACTACGTCCTCGGCCAAACAGTCGACGAACAGTCCAGAGTGCAAATGGACTCGGTCGGCGCCCTCTCCGACGACGCCTCCCCGCTCGACGAAACCCCCGACGCCACCGCCCGTTTCGACTTCGGCCTGCAACTGTTCATCGGCGGCGTCCGCCACCTCCTCGGCACCCGCGTCCGCTGACCGAGAACACACCCGGTGGCGCCCGCCGAACCCCGGATTCGGCACGTTGCCCCCAGCGCGACGTAAGCGCCGACGGGCATGATCAGGCCGCGGCTCACGCCGAGGGCGAGGCCGAGGAGACTGCCACGCCAGCGAGTTCCAGTGCCGACGCAGCGGAGAATCACCCCAAGCTGCGCACCTGACCTGGTGCGAGCCGGCCTGCGACGGCCGAGTTCTCCGGGCCCGCTCACGGAGCCAAGGCCGGGCGGCGGGCGAATTGGCTTTCGGGGCGGGGCAGGCCGAAGTGGTCGCGGAGAGTGGTGCCGGCGTATTCGGTGCGGAAGAGGCCCCGCTGCTGCAGGATCGGGACCACTGTTTCCGCGAAGACCTCCAGACCGCCGGGATAGTAGGGCGGCATGACATTGAAGCCGTCGGCGGCGCCGTTGCGGAACCATTCCTCGATGGTGTCGGCCACCTGCTCCGGCGTGCCCGCGAATACGCGATGACCGCGGGCGCCTGCGAGGCGGTGCAGCAGGCCGCGGACGGTCGGGCGTTCGCGCTGCACGATGCCTGCGACCACTTGCAGACGGCTTCGGGCGTTGTCGGTGACATCGCCTGCGTCGCTGAATAATTCGACGGGCACCGGCTCGTCGAGCGCGAGGTGGCGCAGGCTCTTGCCCGCGATGCCCTCCAGCTGCTTCAGGCCGTACTCGGGGACGGTGAGCTCGTTGAACTCCCGTTCCAGCTTCTTGGCGGCCGACTCGGTGTCGGCGATGAAAGGGCTGATGCCGGGGAGGATCTTGATGTGGTCGGCGTCGCGACCGAATTCCCTGGCCTTCGCCTTGATATCGGAATAGAAAGCCTGCGCGTCTTCGAGGCGCTGATGCGCGGTGAAGATCGCTTCGGCGTACTTGCCCGCGAACGCGCGGCCGTCATTGGACGCCCCGGCCTGCACCAGCACCGGATACCCCTGCGGCGTGCGCGGCGCATTGAACGGCCCACGCACCTTCAGATATTCGCCGACGAAGTCGATCGGATGGATCTTGTCCGGGTCGGCGTAGATCCCTGCCGCCTGGTCGAGCACGATCGCGTCGTCTTCCCAGCTGTCCCACAGCGCGACGACCGCATCCACGAACTCTCTGGCTCGGGCGTAGCGCTCGGCGTGCGACGGATGCTCGGCGAGACCGAAATTGGCTGCGGCGAGGTCGGTTCCGGTGGTGACGATATTCCACCCGGCCCGGCCACCGGAGATGTGGTCCAGGGTGGAGAACAGCCTGGCCAGATTGTAGGGCTCGTAGTAGGTGGTCGAGGCGGTCGCGATCAGGCCGAGATGGGTTGTCGCCGTGGCGATGGCGGTGAGCAGCGTGATCGGCTCCAGCCCCGAGCTTGCATTGTGTTTGACATTGGTACGCAACGCCGGCCCGTCGGCGAAGAACACCGCGTCGAGTTTCGCGGCTTCGGCGGTGCGGCCGATCTCCTGGTAATAGGCAACGTCGTAGATCCGGCCCGGCTGACTGTCGGTGTGCCGCCACGCTGCCTCGTGATGCCCGGAGGGGTAGATGAACGCATTGAGGCTGAGTTGACGCGGTGAGCTCATGACGCCTTCTTCTCTTCGTCGATGTGAGGTGGCGTGGTGTCGACGCCGAGGCTGGCCAGCAGCGATTCCCGCAGCCGAGTGAAGCCGGGATCGCTGTGGCGGCGTGGCCGTGCCAGGTCGATGCGCTGATCCAGCGCGATCCGCCCTTCGTCCAGGACCAGCACGCGGTCGGCGAGCAGCACGGCTTCGTCGACATCGTGGGTCACCAGCAGCACCGCAGGCTTGTGCTCGGCGCACAGGTCCTGCAGCAGCGCATGCATTTTGATGCGGGTGAGTGCGTCGAGCGCACCGAACGGTTCGTCGGCCAGCAGCAGTTGCGGCTCCCTGACCAGCGAGCGCGCCAGCGCGACCCGCTGCTGCTCGCCGCCGGAAAGCTCCTTGGGCCATGCCTTTTCCCGACCGGCAAGGCCGACCTCGGCCAGCGCGGTGCGCCCGCGATCGGCGGCTCCGGCACCGGAGAGGCCGAGAGTCACGTTGTCCAGCAACCGGATCCATGGCAGCAGCCGCGAGTCCTGGAAGACCACGGCGCGTTCGGTCGGCACGGTCAGCTCGCCGGATCCCGGCACGTCGTAGTCCAATTCGGCCAGCGCCCGCAGCAGGGTGCTCTTGCCCGAACCGCTGCGGCCGAGCAACGCGACGAATTCACCGCGCGCGATATCGAGGTCGATGCCGCGCAAGACCGCCCGGTCACCGAACCCGCGATACAGGTCGCGGGTTCGCACCACGTTCAGTCGGCCAGTGTCTGCCGCCATGACAGTGCCCTCCGTTCCACCGCGCGCACCGCGATATCGCCGAACAAACCGAGCAGGCCGTAGATCACCAGTCCGACGACGATCACGTCGATCTGGCCGTAGGTGCGGGCCTGCGTCATCAGATAGCCGATGCCGCTAGTGGCATTGACCTGCTCCACGACAACGAGCGCCAGCCAGGCGATGGTCACCGCGAGCCGCAGGCCGGTGAAGAACCCGGGCAGCGATCCGGGCAGCGCGATCCGCTGGATGAATCCCCAGCGCGAAAGCCCTACCGTCGCCGCGAGTTCCACATACCTGGAGTCGACGCTGCGCAGCTGCGCATGCGTGTTGAGGTAGATCGGAATCGCCACACTGGTGGTGATGACGAGCAGTTTCATCTCCTCGCCGATGCCGAACCACACGATGAACAGCGGAATCAACGCCAGCGTCGGGATCGCCCGCTTGATCTGAATCGGCCCGTCCACCAAGGCTTCACCGATCCGGCTCAGTCCCGCGATCACTGCGAGCACCACCCCGATGACGACACCGAGGCCGAGCCCGACGCCGGCACGCTTGACGGAGGTGAGCAGGTTCGACTGCAGTCTGCCATCGGAAATAAGGTCACCCGCGGTCTCGGCGACCGTCCACGGTGCGGGCAGTGTCTCCGGATCCAGCGTGCCGGAGGCGGATCCGATCACCCAGGCGGCCACCAGCAGCACCGGTCCGACGGCGATGCCGAACGGGATCGGTCGACCGGGACCGAGCCTGGGCCGACGCGGCTTGCGCCGGGCGAGCACCGGTGCCGGGGCCGTGCGGGCACGGGCGAACCGGCCGAGTACACCGGCATCCACGGTGGCCATTACCGTGCCTTCGGTTCGAACGCGGCGCCGCTTTCGGTGACGGCCTGGGTGACGGGAGCGTCGAAGCGCAGGTCGAAACCACCTGCGGCGCGTACCTTCTTCGGCAGCTCACCGGCACCGTCGATGACATCTATGGTGGCTTGCTGGCGGTCGATGAGCGCTTGGTCCAGGTGCGGGAAGGTGTACGTACCGAGCGATTCGACGATGCGTTGGGCGTCCTCGGCGCTGACCTTCTGGATGTCGACGTAATACCGACGCGCCCACTCATCCTGGTGGGTATTGGCCCATTGGTGCGCCCGCACGTAGGCGCCGACCAATGCGCGGGTGGCCGCGGCCTTCGCCGGGTCCTGCACGACGGCACGGCGCGCGTAGAGGTAGGCCAATCCGCCGTAGATACCGGTGGTCTCGGAGTCCGGGATCAGTGAGGTGCCCGGCGTGCGCAGCAGCCGGGTGACGTTCGGCTCGATCAGCGGTGCGATGTCGACCTGCCCGGTGCGCACCGCGTCGAGGAACTCGGCCAGTTGCAGCCGAATCAGTTGCACGTCGCCGGTTTTCAGCCCGGCCTTGGCCAACGCGCGCAACACCGCAGCCTGCTGGGCGGTGCCTTCGGCGTAGGCGATCTTCTTGCCCTTAAGATCGGCCAGCGTGGTTGCGGTCTTGCCCGGAGCCACCGCGAGCTTCAGTGCGCTGGCGCTGGTCTGGTACGCCGCCACGATCGGCACGTCCTGCCCGGCCGCCAGCGCGTGGATCGGCGGGACATCGCCCACCGGCGCGACGTCGGCGGCGCCGCCACGGAAGGCCTCGAGAATCGCAGGCCCGCCGATGAAGTTGGCGAATTCGACCTTGAACGGCAGCTTGTCCAGTTCACCGGACAACCGCAGCACCGATTGCAGCCGCTCCTGCTGGTCGGCGACAACGAGTTTGGTGCCCGAGGGAATCTCGGTCGGCAGCGGGACATCGGCGACGGTAGTGGCCGAGGTCTTGTCACTGTTCGCACAGCCGGCCAGACCGAGCGTCGCAGCGGTCGCCGCGACGAGCACTGCGGCGATAGTGCGGCCACGGAGGCCGGTCAAGAACGTGCGTGGTTGGTGCATTCTGGCATTGAAGCAAGACAAATCCGGCGCGGATACGGTTACTTTCAGGCTGATTCGAGCCCTATCCCGGCTTGGTCAGCGCGGCCCGGCCGCACTGGCCGTCGCACGGACCTGCTGCTGAAAGCGCTGTACGAACGGCAGAATCTGCTGCTCGATCACCGTGTTGTATTCGCGGGGCCGCTGCATCGGGTTGGCGTGGCCGGTGTTTCGCGTCATCACCACCAGCAGCGTGCCGTCGATACCGCCGGCGCGCTCGATCAGCACCTGGTGGGAGTATTCGACGTCGACCACCCGGTCGTTGTCGGGATTGCGCGGACGGATGAAGACGATGGCCGGGCGCGGTTTGCCGTCCACGGGGCGCGACAGTGCACGCAGATCGTTGAGCGCGCCGCCTGCCACGATCGCCAGGAATTGCGACTCGATGAGGCCGTTGCTCGCCGCGTCGCGGGAAAAGATCTTCTCGCGCAGCACATCCGACACCACCCCGCCCAATTTCGCGACCCTGATGCCCGGCATCCCTGCGCCACCCCGGTCGAAGAAGCGGTCGCGGCGCGCGTAGGTTTCCACGGTCAGGCGCAGCCCGCGACTCTCCCGCGCGCCGGGCAGCCACGCCATCCAACGCAGCATGTCCTCGCCCCGGCCGCGGCTTTCCGGGCGCACCGCGTTCAGGTCCATCGGCGTGCAATCGAGGATCACCGACACCAGGCGGCGGTCGCTGTCGGTGTGGATGTGCCTGGCGACCTCCAGCGCGATCACCCCGCCCATGCTGTGCCCGACCAGCACGATGTTCTTCAGTCCCGACATCTGCGCGGCGCGGATGATCAGCTCGGCGATCACCCGGGTGTCGATGCCGCTGTTGTCGTATTTGATGGCCCACACCACGCCCATTCGGCTCAGCGCTGGCAGTGCCGCGGCGGTATTGCCGGCATTGAGGCCGCCGAGGCCGACCATGTCGACCACGACAGTGTCCCAGTTCTCGGCGTCGGCCGGGGGCGCGACCGGCAGGATGGCAGGCTCGGTACGCGCCAGCCTGGCCTGCTCCGGCGCGACGTCGTGCACCCAGTACTGGGCGAACAGCACAAGTCCCGCGAGCAGCAGTGCGGCGACCCGCAACAGCGCCAGCCGGGTGCGGCGCAACGACTTCCACCCATGCCCTAGGCCGGTATCCCGCAGGCGGGCTTTGCGTCGCTCGTCGTCCCAGTCCGTGACGGTGGACGGGTGCCGTTCCTCCAACGGCGACATCTCTTCACTGTAGGCACGTTTCCGGGCGGCCTGCCAGGCAAACACGGAACACCTGCCGCGCCCGAAAACCCTACCGACCGGTAGAGTCCGAGCCGCCATCCCAGGTGGGTGCGGGAATCCGGTGCAATTCCGGAACGGTCACCCTCGCGGCTAAGTCACTCTCCCGTCTCAGCCGAACCGGTCGGTTTCGCCGCTCGGGGTCCAGAAACAACCGTTCATTGGGTAACCCGCCCCAACCTGCTCGTGTCGCCAGGGATCACGTTCACAGCGTCGACGTAATGGCGTGATCGGTGCTCTTCCATGAAACACAGTGCGGCAGTCAGGCACGCGGCGAAGTCCATCCGCACGCCGTGCACGAACACGCTCAGATGGACATCCGCCTCGTCCGGCATCGGAGAAGGGTTGGCGCTCATCATGTCTCCGAGTCTCGAACGCTAGCGAGCGTGTACCGGGATTGCTTCCAGCTTGTCGAGGTTGTCGTACGCCTCGGGCCACCCAACCCCGACACGCCCAATACTCGGCTTCCGTATTCGGTTTTACGCGGCCGGCAAACCCGTCGATCGTATCCGCGACCGAGCTGGTGATCTCGTCACACCGGGGCCACCACCTCGGGCGACGCGGCTGCGGCGACAGCCGACCGGCGGCCGGGCAGGGCAAGCGCGACGGCCGCGCCGAATAGCGACAATCCCGCTCCGACCGCTATCGCCGGACCGAAACCGCCCACGAATTCCGCAGCGGATCCGTAACCGCCCGCGCCGGTGAACACCGCAACCACGACGGCGATCCCGAATACCCCACCGAGCTCGCGCATCATGCTGTTCGCGCCCGCCGCCTTGCCGAGCATCGCGTGCTCGACCGCGCCGACCACCGCTGTCTGGGCGGACGGCAGCGCCATCGATACACCGATTCCCGAGATGACCAATGGAATCACCAAGGAGCCGTACGCCATTGCCGGCTCAGCGATGCGCGCGATCCAGAACATGCCGCCTGCCTGCATAGCCAATCCACCTGCCATCAGCGGTCGTTCGCCGATGCGGTCGGCCACCACACCGGCGACCGGTGCGCAGAAGAACAGGGTGAGCGTCCACGGCAACAGTCGCAGCCCGGCCCCTAGCGGCCCGTAGCCGAAGACGATCTGCAGAAACTGCGCGTAGAAGAACACCGAACCGAACAGCCCGGCGAACAGCAGGAAGATTGCGGTGTTACCGGCCGCGAACCCGCGCGAGGCGAACAGCCGCATCGGGATCATCGGCTCGGGCCCGCGCGCCTCCCACACGGTGAAGGCAACGATCAGTACGACACCACCGACCAGCGCGACCAGGATTTCCGCGCTGGCCCACCCTGCGGCATTGCCGCGGACCAAGCCCCACACCACACCGAACGCACCACCGGTGAGCAAGGCCAATCCTCCGACATCCGCCGTCGAATCGGGACCGTAGGTCTCCGGAATCCGGTTCAGCACCAACGGAATCGCGATGAGCCCGATCGGGACGTTGAGCCAGAAGATCCACTGCCAGGACAACCCCTCCGATACGGCGCCACCGACCAACGGACCGCACGCGACCGCCAAGCCCGTAATACCCTGCAGGATTCCCATGGCCATGCCACGCCGCTGTGGCGGGAACACCGCGCTGACCAAGGCCAGCGCCAGTGTCATGATCAACGCCGCGCCGACGCCCTGCACCACGCGCGCCGCGATCAGCGCGGCGACCGTGGTCGACATCGCACACGCCGCCGACGCCGCGACGAAGATCGCCAGCCCCACCGCGAACATCCGCCGCCGACCGAATCGGTCGCCGACGACCGCAGCAGTCATCAGCAGTACGGCAAAACTCAGGTTGTATCCGTTGACCGTCCATTCGAGCGTCTGGACCGACGCCCCGAGATTCTCGCGAATAGTACCGAGCGCCGTCGCGACGACCAGCGTGTCCAGTGCCGCCATCAACGAGGCGATCGCGCCGAGCGCGAGCACCCAGCGCTGCGTCACCGCCGAAACCATTGGTGTACTCACCGTGCTCCTTCCTGTGCAGCGTGCCTGCACAGATATCGACCGGCGCGACGACGGAACTCATCGGTCGGGGGTGCCGGAATTTCCGGTACCGATGAGTTCCGAGCACATGGACGGTCTGCATGTTCGAGGACTTCCATGCCGAGGCCGGGGTCCGACACGAAATGGGCCGACAAAGGGGCACCGATGGTCGACATCGACGAGTTCGCCGTACATACGACGCAATACCGGCGGGAATTGCTCGCGCACTGCTATCGCATGGTCGGCTCGGTGGACGACGCCGAGGATCTGGTGCAGGAGACGATGCTGCGGGCCTGGCGCGCCTATGGCGATTTCGAGGGGCGGGCGTCGATGCGGACGTGGCTGTATCGGATTGCCACCAACGTCTGCCTCAACGCGCTGCAGCACAGCAGTAGGCGCGTGCTGCCGTCGGGGTTGTCGGGGCCGTCGGATGATCCGGAGACCGCGCCGTTCCTCTCGAACGAGATCCCGTGGCTACAGCCGATGCCGGATGTCCGCATCGAATCCGAGTCGTCGGATCCGGCCGCGATCGTTGCCGCGCGCGAAGGCATGCGGCTGGCGTTGATCGCCGTGTGGCAGTATCTGCCGCCACGTCAGCGCGCGGTGCTGATCCTGCGGGATGTGCTGCGCTGGAAAGCATCCGAGGTGGCGGAACTGCTGGAGGTGAGTGTCACCGCGGTCAACAGCACGTTGCAGCGCGCGCACGCCACCCTGCGGCAACTGCCTTTGGCAACAGCCGATATCGCCGAGCCCGACGATCCGGCAGTGCGTGGGGTGCTCGACCGGTACGCGGCCGCGTTCGAGAACGCCGATATGGCGGCACTCACCGAGCTTTTGAAAACCGATGCGGTGATGGAGATGCCACCGATCCGCGAATGGTTCCGCGGCAACCTCCGCATCGTGCGGCTGATCGCGACGCGATGCCCGACCCGCGCAGGCGAGGTACAGATGGTGCGCACCGCCGCCAACGGGCAGCCCGCCTTCGGGTTCTACGTGCGTGGCGAGGCTCACTCGATCCATGTCCTCACCGCGACCCCAACGGGGATCGAGCGCATCGTTTCCTTCCACGACAGCGGACTCTTCGAAGGCTTCGACCTGCCGAAGTCACTGCTATGAACCGTGACCTGTTCGACCGATCGGTGCTGTATCTCCTGTGCGCCCTGCGGGGACTCGGCTCCGACCTCACCAGACCGACCCCGTGCCACGGCTGGGACGTGCGCATGCTGCTCGCGCACGTCGAGGAATCTATCGCCGCCCTGCGCGAAGGAGTTGCGGGTGGCCGAATTTACGCCACCCCCGCCACTCGGCATCCCGATGCCACCGCCGTCGCGCATGTCCAGGCCGCCGCCACCGGCCTGCTCGGCGACCTGACCCACTACTCCCCGAATCCGGTGCTGGTGTCCGACACCCCGTTGCCCGCCGAAATCCTCGGTGCGGCCGGCGCTCTCGAATTGACCGTGCACGCTTGGGATATCGCTGTGGCGCACACACCATCGGTACAGATACCGGACGCGCTCGCAGGCGATCTACTGACCATCGCGCCGCAGCTCGTCCCGATCACCGGTCGAGATCCGCTGTTCGGGCCACCGGTCCCCACCTACACCACCAGACCAGGCGAACAACTGCTCGCCTACCTCGGCCGCAAGAGCCCAGCGCGTGTGGGGGCCGCTGATCCCGTAGCGCTGCCCAGCGCATGGTGACCAACCGCCACAGTCGGTTTCGGCGCCGGCCATCTGTGCCCTCCACCGCATGCCCCACAACCCCAGCTTGGTCGATCCCTCTTTCTCAACGGCTCCGAGGCGGCTCGCGGTACCGTAACAGCTTGGGCGACAGCAGCTTCGGCGGTGTGAGTGTGGCGAATCGAGTCGACCACGACGAAGTCGTGAGTGAGTCCCCCGTTGCGGCCTGGACCACCGGGACGCCCGCCTGCGCAGCTTGCCCACGAGCACGCCCGCGTGCCCAGAATGTGCGCTGAACGAACTCACCGGCTCGTGCCCAAGCGCAACTATGTGCGAGGGCTCGGACTTTTGTGTGTAATCAACGCAAATTCCGCTCGAGCCGAACAGGTTCAGCCTTCACCAGGTGCGCGTGAACCACCCTGGGGCGGCGGCAGTAAAGCGGTCGCGCCCCCAAGCACCCGCGCCCGCGGGGATGGCGCCGACCACGTCGACGCCGGTGACCGCCGGCAGATCGGCGCGGTTGCACTCGGCGGCCAGGTCGGGGTCGGCGGGCCAGGAGCCGATCACCAGCCCTGCACAGCGCACGCCCGCCGATTGCAGTGCGCGGGTGGTCAATTCGCTGTGATTGAGAGTGCCGAGCCCGGCCGCGACGACCACCAGAACCGGTGCATCGAGTTTCTGCGCGAGATCGAGCAGCGTGAATTCGCCCATCCGAACGAGCAGTCCGCCCGCACCTTCGACCAGGGTGAGGTCCGCGTCGGTGAGACCCTCTATCGCAGACACGGTTTCGGCCATGGTCAGCATCGGTTGGCCGCAGCGGCGGGCCGCGGTGTCGGGCGCCAACGGATCCGGGTAGCGGGCGAGTTCGAGGGTTCGGGTGACACCTGCCAGGCGCTCGACCTCAGCGAGATCGCCGGGTTCGCCCGGAGCGACACCGCTTTGAGCGGGCTTGCACACCGCGACCGATCGGCCGGCCGCGCAGGCCGCCGCCGCGATTGCCGCTGTCACCACGGTCTTGCCGACCTCGGTGGAGGTTCCGGTGATCAACAGTGGACTCATGGCCACACCTCGCTGAATACGCGGGCCCGCGATGACTCGGACGCGACCGGGCCGGAGCGCATGCCGACCGACGGCGCGGCGCCCGGCACGGTGCCGCCGCCCGAAGCTGCGGCGCTGAACTGTCGGCTCATGCCGGCACCACGCTCAATCCGCGAGCTTCGGCCAAGACCTCGGTGAGGACGGTGGCAATGGTGTCGAGCTCGGCGGGAGTGAGGTTGGCGCGGGCGGTCAGGCGCAGGCGGGAGGTGCCCTCCGGGACCGACGGCGGACGGAAGCAGCCGACGTCGAGGCCACGGGACCGGCAGGCGCGTGCGGCGTCGTAGGCGACCTGCGCCTCGCCGAGCACGACCGAGACCACCGCCGAATCCGGTGCAGGCACACCCGCGATACGGGCGATGTCGGCGGCCCGCTCGAGCACGCGGGCGGCCATCCCGGGTTCACGGCGCAGCAATCGCAGAGCTGCACGCGCCGCGCCGACGGCGGCAGGCGCGAGGCCGGTATCGAAGATGAAGGTGCGTGCGGCATCGATCAGGTGTGCGCGGACCCGCGCACTGGCCAGTACGGCACCACCTTGGGCGGCAAAAGCTTTCGAGAGGGTCGCGGTGATGACCAGGTCCGGCTCCCCGGCCAGGCCGACCTCGTGTACCAGCCCGCGCCCACCGGTGCCGCGCACGCCGAGACCATGCGCCTCGTCCACGATCAGCACCGCGCCATTGGCGCGGGTCACCCGGTGCAGTTCGGCCAGCGCAGCCAGGTCACCGTCGGCGCTGAACACCGAATCGGTCAGCACGAGCGCGCGTTCCTCGGTGCGGGCGGCCAACAACCGGTCGACGGCGTCGACATCGCGATGCGCGGCGATCTCCACCCGCGCCCGCGACAGTCGGCAGGCGTCCACCAGTGAGGCGTGACTGCCCGCGTCGGAGACGACAAGCGCGCCGCGTCCGGCCAGCGCGGTCACCGCGCCCAGGTTGGCGGCGTACCCGGAGGCGAACACCAAACCGGCTTCGGCGCCGACGAATTCGGCAAGCTCGGCCTCGAGTTGTTCATGCGCGGCCGTAGTGCCGGTGACCAACCGGGACCCGGTCGAACCAGCCCCCCATTGCCGCACGGCGTCGATCGCACCCTCGACCACCTCGGGATGCCGAACCAGACCTAGGTAGTCGTTGGAGGCGAGATCGATCGACGGCGATTGCGCCGCCCGTGCCCGCAGCTCGCGCCGCAACCCAGCGGTCACCCGCTCTGCTGCACGCTCGTCCAACCAGCTCAACGGATCGGTAGTCACAGCTCCGAAGCATACTTGAACACCGTTCAGGTCGCCTAGTGGACCTGACTTCCGCCACCCGCCGCGGGTGGGATCTCCCCGATCGGCAGCACCCGTTTCCACAACTCTTCCCGCCGCACCTGATCCCCATCCGGCGACCTCGCCGACCGAGCCGCGAGGGCGACCACACATTCTCCGTGCACCCACGACACCGAAGCAGCACCCCGCCCGGCGGCCACCACCGCCAGTCGGCTCGTGAATATTTCCGGCTAAGCCGACTGCGCTTCGACCGCGGCCCGCATGCCCGCCGTGATCGCCGCGACATCGTCCGACGTGCTGATGAACGGCGGCATCGTGTAGATGAGGTTGCGGAAGGGGCGCAGCCAGACGCCCGCGGACACAGCAGCCTCGGTTGCTGTGCGCATGTCGACCGGACCGTCGAGTTCGATGACACCGATCGCGCCGAGCACCCTGACCTCGACGACCCCGCGCAGGTCGCGGACCGGGGCGAGACCGGCATTCAGCTCGGATTCGATACGGGCGACCTCGCCGCGCCAGTCGCGTTGCAGCAGCAGCTCCATCGACGCCACGGCAACAGCGCAGGCCAGCGGGTTGCCCATGAAGGTGGGCCCGTGCATCAGACCGCCGTGCGCCGCGCTGAGGGTTTCTGCGATCTGCGCGGTGCACAACGCCGCGGCCAATGTGAGGTAGCCACCCGTCAGCGCCTTGCCGACGCAGAGGACATCGGGACGCACACCCGCATGGTCGGCGGCGAAAAGCGCTCCGGTGCGGCCGAATCCGGTGGCGATCTCGTCGAAGATCAGCAGCACGCCGTGTTCGTCGCACAGGCGGCGCAGGTCGGCGAGATAGCGCGGGTCGTGCCAGCGCATGCCGCCCGCACCCTGGACGACCGGCTCGACAATGACGGCCGCGAGTTCATCGGCGTGCGCGGCCAGCGCACGGTCGAGTTCGGCGACGTAGCCGGATTCATAGTCGCGGGGCGGCGTCGGCACGAAGACGTGCTCGACCAGTACGTCGGTCCACAGCGAGTGCATCCCGCCGTCCGGGTCGCACACGCCCATCGGCGTGAACGTGTCACCGTGATATCCGCCGCGCCAGGTGAGCAGCCGCCGCTTGCCCGGCAGCCCGAGCGCGCGCCAATACTGCAGGCACATCTTGACCGCGACCTCGATGGACACCGATCCCGAGTCGCACAGGAACACCTTGTCCAGGCCGTCGGGGGTGTGCTCGACGAGCAGTTCGGATAGCCGGGCCGCGGGCTCGTGGGTGAGCCCACCGAACATCACATGACTCATCCGCTGCGACTGGGCGACCAGTGCCGCGTCCAGCACCGGATGCCGGTAGCCGTGGATCGCGGCCCACCAGGAGCTCATACCGTCGACGAGTTCGCGCCCGTCGGACAGGGTCAGCCGGGTCCCGGACGCGCCCGCCACCACGAGCAGCTCGGTCGTCGCAGGGAAACCACCGTAGGGATGCCAAACATGCTCGGCGTCGATAGCGGCGATCTCGTCGGGGGTCATTGCCACAGGAATCCTCGCGGTCGTGCGACTGCCCCGGCCTCCCCGGAGCTGGCTTGAACGGCGTTCAAGTTACCACTCGAGCTGGGTAGGCACGACCTCGCCGGAGGGCACTCCACTCCAACACCTGACCGCACAACCACACCCGGCGACGCCTCACGGCTCCCCGCGCAGCCGTGCACGCGTTCTGGAGCGAGGCAGCAGATACCCGCGTTCGACCACGAAATCCGCCCGCCCCTGCGGCATTGGCAGATGCTCCTGCTGTGGCACAACCTGGACGCCGCGGGCCGCAGCACCCGCACCCGAGTGCCACGCGACCCGCTTGCCCTGGCATTGCTGTGGGATTACCAGGACGGCTACCCAGCGGGCATTCCCCCATGGCTTCAACGCGCCGTCCTCGGCGGGCTCGCCGCCATCGCCGAGCGCGCGGGTTACTGGCGTCGCTAGTAGAAAATCAGCCCCGACCAGCACTGACGCGCCCGGCCACAACCACCCACATGGACGGCTGCCCGGCTGCCGCTAGTGTCGTTGACATGGCTCAGCCCGACGCAGCGCCCGGTGACGTGACCCCACTCGGTGTTTGGCCCGGCACCGCCTACCCTCTGGGCGCTACCTACGATGGCGCAGGCACCAATTTTTCGGTGTTCTCCGAGGTCGCCGATGCAGTCGAGCTGAGCCTGATCGCCAGGGACGGCACCGAGACCAGGATCCCGCTGGAGGAGGTCGACACCTACGTCTGGCACGCGTATCTACCGACGATCGGACCGGGACAGCGCTACGGCTTCCGAGTGCACGGGCCTTACGACCCGGATCACGGATTACGCTGCGATCCCAGCAAATTGCTGCTCGATCCCTACGGGAAAGCTTTCGACGGCGACTTCGACAACGATCCGTCGCTCTACACCCACGGCCTGGATTCCCTGGGGCACACCATGACCGGCGTGGTGATCAACCCGTTCTTCGACTGGGGCTCCGATCGGAGGCCGAATCGGCCCTATCACGAGACGGTGCTCTACGAGGCGCACGTCAAGGGCATGACGATGACACACCCCGACATTCCCGAGGAGTTGCGCGGCACCTACGCGGGCATCGCGCACCCGGCGATCGTCGGATATCTGAAGAGCCTCGGCATCACCGCTATCGAACTGATGCCGGTGCACCAATTCCTGCACGACCGTGTCCTGCTGGATCAGCGCCTGCGAAATTACTGGGGTTACAACAGTTTCGGCTACCTGGCCCCGCACAACGAGTACGCCGCGAGCCCGCGTGGCGGCGCCGCTGTCACCGAGTTCAAAGCGATGGTGCGCGCCCTGCACGCGGAGGGCATCGAGGTGATCCTCGACGTCGTCTACAACCACACCGGTGAGGGCAATCACCTCGGACCGACCCTCGCCTTCCGCGGTATCGACAACGCCGCCTACTACCGCCTGACGGACGACGACCCGTCGCGTTACATGGATTACACCGGCACCGGCAACAGTCTCAATGTGCGACACCCGCACACACTGCAGCTGATCATGGACTCGCTGCGCTACTGGATCCTGGACATGCACGTCGATGGCTTCCGCTTCGATCTGGCCGCGACGCTGGCCCGCGAACTGCACGACGTGGACCGGCTTTCCACGTTTTTCGATCTGGTGCAACAAGATCCGGTGGTCAGTCAGGTGAAGCTGATCGCGGAACCGTGGGATGTCGGCGAAGGCGGCTATCAGGTCGGCAACTTCCCCGGCCTGTGGACCGAGTGGAACGGCAAGTACCGCGACACCGTCCGCGACTATTGGCGCGGCGAGCCCGCGACGCTCGGTGAGTTCGCCTCCCGGCTCACCGGCTCCTCGGACCTGTACGAGGACACCGGCCGCAGACCGAGCGCGAGCATCAACTTCATCACCGCGCACGACGGGTTCACGCTGCGGGATCTGGTGTCCTACAACGAGAAACACAACGAGGCCAACGGCGAGGACAACCGCGACGGCGAAAGCTGGAACCGGTCCTGGAACTGTGGGGTGGAGGGCCCCACCGACGACCCGGATATCCTCGCCCTGCGCGCCAAGCAAAGCCGCAACCTGCTGGCCACGCTCGTGCTCAGCCAGGGGACGCCGATGCTCTCACACGGCGACGAAATCGGGCGGACGCAAGGGGGGAACAACAATGTGTATTGCCAGGACTCACCGCTGGCCTGGATGGACTGGTCACTGATGCAGACGAATTCGGACCTGCTCGACTTCACCCGCACGGTGATCGCGCTGCGCACCGCGCACCCCATCTTCCGCCGCCGACGCTTCCTGAAGGGCAGGCCGATCCGGTCCAAGGAGCATGCCCGCGACATCGCGTGGCTCACCCCGGCGGGCGATCAGATGACCCCTGCGGACTGGGACAGCGGATTCGGCAAGTCGCTGACGGTGTATCTCAACGGACGCGGCATACCCGAACCCGGCCCCCGTGGCGAACACATCACCGACGATTCGTTCCTGCTGTGCTTCAACGCGCACGATTCCGCCCTCGATTTCGCCCTGCCCGGCACCGATTACGGTCCAGAGTGGTCGGTCGCGCTCGACTGCTCGATACCCGACGGCCGCTGCGAAACCGTCTATCCGGCGGCCGCATCCGTCACCCTCCCCGCCCGGTGCCTGCTCGTCCTCCGTTGCACCGCATGACCGAAACGCCCATGACCGAGACGCAGATACACTTCACCGATCCCATTCTCCGTGGCCGCCGACCGGCTCGGCAGACCACGGTCCGCAGCACCTACCGACTCCAGCTGCGCCCGGATGTGCTGACTTTTACCGAGGCCCGCTCGATCGCGGAATACCTACAGCAGCTCGGTATCTCGCACCTGTACCTCTCGCCGATCCTGACCGCGGTGCAGGGCTCGCCGCACGGCTACGACGTCACCGACCCCACCACCGTGTCGGCGGCGCTCGGCGGCCCGGCCGGCCTGAAGGCGCTCGCCGACGAAGTACGCAGTCGCGGTATGGGTTTGATCGTGGACCTGGTGCCCAACCATCTCGGTGTCGCCGACCCGCAGCAGAACCCATGGTGGTGGGACGTGCTGCGCAACGGACGCGAATCGAAGTTCGCGCACTTCTTCGACATCGACTGGAGCCCGGCCAACGGCGCGGGCGGGCGGCTGGCGCTGCCGGTGTTGCAGAGCGAAAACGATCCGGCGGCCCTGACTGTCGACCGGTCCGGTTCGGAACCGATGCTGGCACTGCACGACCTGCGTTTCCCCATCGCGGCGGGCACCGACGGCGACAACGCGCTGCGCATCCACGACAAACAGCACTATCGGCTGGTCAGCTGGAAGGCTGGACTGTGCACCTATCGCCGGTTCTTCGCCGTCAGCAGCCTGGCTTCGTTGCGTCAGGAAGATCCCGAGGTCTTCGATATCACCCATCGCGAGCTCGCCGCCTGGTGCGAGCACGATCTCATCGATGGCGTCCGGGTCGACCATCCGGACGGATTGTCCTACCCCGCCGCCTATCTGACGAAGCTGCGCAGGCTGATCGGACCGCAGCGGCTGCTGCTGGTGGAGAAGATCCTGGCCAACCGCGAGCCGCTCGATGCGACGCTGCCGATCGACGGCACCACCGGCTATGACGCGCTCGCCGATATCGGCGGCGTGCTCATCGACCCGGAGGGTGAGCCCCCGCTCACCGAACTGTCCCGGCGCATCGCCGGGCACGGCAGCGACCGGGCCTGGATCGGCGAGACCGAGCACCGGATCAAACGCGCGGTCGCGGAAAGCATCCTGGCCCCGGAGGTTCGACGGTTGGTCACCGCTGTCAAACGCGACGCGCGCGCGGAAAGCTTCGACACCATGGCGCTGACCAACGCGACCATCGAAGTGCTGGCGTTCATGCCGGTGTATCGCGTCGACTATGCGCCGCTGGCCGGGATGACCGGCGCGGTGGTCGCCGAAGTCGAGAAGCGCAACACCGAGCTGACCGCACCGTTGAACATCCTGGTGTCTGCCTTGGCTATCGAAGGCGAAGCCAGCGTGCGCTTCAGTCAGGTCTGCGGCGCGCTGACCGCCAAATCCGTCGAAGACACCATGTTCTATCAGGCGGCCCGGCTGGTCTCCTTGCAAGAGGTGGGCGGCAATCCGGCTCGATTCGGCCACTCGCTCAACGAGTTCCACCTGTCCAACAGCGAACGCGCGCAACGCTGGCCTGCCACCATGACCACGCTGTCCACCCACGACACCAAACGTGGTGAGGACGTGCGGGCACGGATCGGGGTGCTGTCGCAGGTCGCCGAGACCTGGGCGCAGTCGGTCAAGTCATGGGAGGAGCAGACGCCGGGTCCCGACGGCGCGACGACACTGTTCCTGCTGCAGAACATGTTCGGTGTGTGGCCTGCCGACGGCCGCCCGGCCTCCTCGGTGGCGGGCCTGCGCGAGCGACTGCATCTGTTCGCGGAGAAGTCGATTCGCGAAGCGGGCGTGCACACCTCGTGGGAGGAGCCGGATGCCGAGTTCGAGGCATCGGTGCACGGCTGGCTGGATGCGGTGATCGACGGACCGGTCGGCTCCGAAATCGGCGACCTGGTGCACGAGCTCGCGCCACACGCCTGGTCGGATTCGTTGTCGCAGAAGCTGCTCCAGCTGTGCGGGCCCGGCATCCCGGACATCTACCAGGGCTGTGAGCTGTGGGAGGACACCCTGGTCGACCCGGACAACCGGCGGCCGGTGGACTTCGCGGCACGCGCCGGGTTACTGCAATCGCTCACCGGCACACCGGCATTGAACACCAATGGGGCGGCAAAGATGTGGATCGTCGCCTACGCGCTGTGGCTGCGCAGGGAGCGGCCGGACTGCTTCGTCGGCGGCACCTATCTGCCGCTGTTCGCCACCGGCGACCACGCAGGCAGGCTGGTGAGCTATGCCCGTGGCCGGGCGGGCGAGGCGCCCGAGGTGATCGTCGCCACCACCCGGCACAGCATCGGTCTCGCCGAAACCGGGTGGGGCGACACTACGCTCGATTTGCCGCAGGGCAGCTGGACCGACCGGTTAACCGGCCACACTTTCCAGGGCCGGGCTCGACTGGAAAAGCTCTTCGCCCGCCTGCCTGTCGCCCTGCTCGTCCGCTAGCAGGGTGGACACCCCACCGGTCTGCTCGACCAGGTCCGCCGGGAACATGCCGCCGAGTTCCGCGCGCCAGCGCCGCAGATTCACCGGCCGGTAGTCCGGCTCGGCCTTGGCGCTGGAGGCTATCCGGACACACTGGTCGATCGGGGTGGCCAACCGCCGCCAGGAATCCCAATGGAAGCGCCGGTTGCGTGGGTTACGCAGCGTCCGAAGCACATTGAGGATGCGGTAGCCGATGCCGAGGGACTTGTGCAGTTCCAGGTGCTTCACGCCCTCGGCGTGGCAGCGCTTGGAAAGCCCCGCCAACCGCTCCCGATCGAAGGCGAGGCCAACCGATTCGGCCTCGGTCACCATCCACTGCAGGGTGATGTCGGACAGGCCGCATTCTTTGTAGCCGCCGCCGATATCGCTGTGCACGCCCTCGAACCAGACCTGCTTCACTCGATCGAAGTGCTTGCGGTACTTCACGTTCGGCTCGACCGGCACCTCCCAGAGGCACGGCTCGAAGTTGCGGCGCCGCTCGTCGATCGCCAGCGCCTGGCGCGCGCAGTGCACGTTGGATGAGAGCTTCACATCGTGGAACTTGTGCCGCAGCGAGGTCAGCCCCGGCACGCCGAGCGCGCCGACGGTGTCGAACACACCGAGGAAGTCGATCTTGGCGGGGTACCTGCAGTGCTCGCCGCGGAAGTCGATCCACTCCTGCGGCTCCGGCGGGTCCGGATTCTGCACCGTCCGGTTGGGGGCGGCCTGCCGATGAATGCGCAGCGCGTGTGGATACTGACCGTCGATCATCGCCTCGGGCGTCAGGATCCCGATTCGGCCGATCAATCCGGCCAGGCTGCGGGCGGTGAAGGCGCCGCGACTGAAGCCGAAGATGTAGATCTCGTCGCCGGGCTCCCAGTTCAGTGCGAGATGCCAATACGCCGACGACAGGTTCGCCTCCAGCCCGAGTCCGAAAGCACCGCCCATCAGCCGGTCGGTGAGGAACCCGCGCGCCCCGGGCCCCGACACATAGCTCACCCACTGCTGAATCGACTCTCCGGCCGGTCCCGGCGCGGAGAAGCTGATGGTCTGAGCGATCTTGATGATGTTGGATACCGTGCTGCTCGATTCGGCCTTCCAGGTGCCGTCACAACAAACTACCAGGCGTTTCATGGGCAAATTCTCCCGCCGCATCCCCGTGCAGACCTGCGTACTGGACTACTCGAATCATCGGGGCTCGGGTACGGAATGTTAATAAAACAATGCATTTCAGTAGACGAATACCCCGCGATGTCAATGGGGGAACGCATGAAGAACCAGAAAAGCCCCGGCATACCGGGGCTTTTTCGGGGAAGCTCTCACAACCAGGTAGGGTCGCCGAACACCGCGCCCATGTCGTCGACCTCGGGTGAGGTGGCAATCACATACGTGAATTGCCGGATACTGACCGGACCGGTGCAGGTGTTGATCTTGAGATGGAAGTCCCGAATCACCGTCTGAATAAGCTTTCCCGGAATCATGTCCTTCTCGGTCATCGCGACCTCGGCG
>NZ_JBKOQN010000045.1:0-46691 GCF_046764895.1 Nocardia sp. CWNU-33
GCCGGACTGGTATCGGACGCGGGGGTTGGAAAGGTTGAGTCACCGGCCGCGGTGGGGCGATGAGCCGGACAGGTGCCGGCGGAATCGGGGAACTCACCGGGACGGGTTCCGGGGCCAGGGGTTCGGCCACCGGAGGTTCCGGGGTCGATGGTTCGGGGGTTGAGGGTTCGGCGGGCGCGGAATCCGTCACGGGCTCAGCCGGTTCGGCCAGTTCGGTCGAGGCAGGTCGGCGGGTACGCAGCAGCACCGCCAGCCCGTGTGTGTCGATCAACAGAGCAGCCGGAGCGATCACCGCGAGCACAGCAGCACCGACACCATGACCGGACACCAGAGCGTGAGCGATGTTGCCGCCGATCGAGACCGCAGCCCCGGCGACCAGGACACATTCGAACCACTTACGGCCGTCGGTGTCGGCCAACGCCAACACAGCGATGGTGGCCTGAATGATGGTGCCGTCCACGATGACCGGGAACAGCCACGCCAGCCCTTCGGGCGTGTGCGCTTTCTTCGCGAGGTCCTCCAACGCCGCGAACGACAACACGAACGCGGCAACACCGATGACCACGACCACGAGAACGGCAGACCAGCGAGCCCACGCCATTCCTTTGGACTGCTGATCCGCCGCGCTCACGGTCACGCCGCCCGGGACTCGGCTGCGGACTTCTCGGCGGCAGCCTGTTCGGCGCGGGCGTGCTCAGCGGCATCGTGAGCCATGAGGATCTCGGGCAGCCGCTCGGCCAGAACCCGCACGTCCTCGATCGACAGGTTCAGCTTCGAGTTGCTGTACTGGCTGTCCAAACTCACCCACACCGATGCGGGCAGAGCACCGTATCGCTCGTGCACCTGCGCAGCGTCGTAACGGACCTCGATGTCACCGTCCGCGCGCGAATAAATCGACATGAACGACATGGCGATCACGCAGCCTTCGCGGCGGCAGGCTGGTTGACCTTCGCACCGGAGTTGTCGCCCTTGATGCCACCGGCATAGAAGTTGAAGCCCTGGTACTTGAACTCGCCCTGACCCATCACACGCGGCTCGGCTTGCAGGCCCTCCAGCTCGATCTGACGCATCCCCGGCAGCACCTCAGCAGTAGAGGGAACCGGCTGAACATTCGCCAGGAAGATCAGCTGGAAGCTGGCGCGCTTGGAGTTGGTCTCCGACGGATCGGTGACCGTGGCCTTCCACATCAGCAAGCCCGAACCCGTGCCGGTCTTCGGGTCGAAGTCGTAGCGCTGCTCAGGGGCAGCGTTGCGGTCCTGGTTGTACTTGGTCAGCGGCTCTATCTGGCCGACCAACACCAGACCCAGAGGGAAGGCTTCGGTGTGGGAGATGGGGAAGCGGTAGCCCTTGAGTGCCATTGAAATCAGCTCCTGTGTGTTGGTGGCGAACCCGAAGTGTTCGTTCGCGATACACCAACGGTATCAACTGATACCCGATGATCACAACTGTTTTCGTGAGGCAATTCACAGCAATGTCTAGAGTGGCCTTTTTCCCAGGTCAGAACGTCGGTGACAGCTGCTACCCTCGCGATAGCAACTGCTACCGAAGGAGTCTCTGTGCCTGCGAGCGATCCCAAATCCAGTGCGCCTGCTCGGATCGCGCAGGCCATCCGCAACGACATCGAGGCGGGGCGACTTCGGGACGGGCAGCGACTCCCATCGACTCGGGAGCTTGCAAAGGAATGGCAAGCGAGTCCGCGCACGATTACTGAAGCGATGGACCTCCTAGTCAAGGAGGGTTACATCGCGTCGCAAAACAGATCCGGACGCACGGTGACGACGCCGACCGCAGTCAGTCTCGCTTTGTCGGCTCCCCTTCGTCCGGTTCGCCCGCGGATCGTCTACGTCGGCGGCTATGCCGGATCTGGCAAAAGCGAGTTCGCTCGGACGCTGGCACGAGCGACGAACTGGGCCATCCTCGACAAGGACACGATCGCGCGGCCACTGATCGAACCTGCGCTCGAAGACCTCGGGCAGAGTGTTAATGACCGCGAGTCCGACATCTACCTCGAGCGGATTCGTCCGCGCGAATACGAGGCGCTCGAAGGCGCGGTGAACGACAACGTCGAGGTTGGGACATCCGTGATCGCAACAGCCCCGTACATCAGGGAATTTACCGATCGGGCGTGGCTCGACAGAGTGATTGCTCGCGGCGAGACATTTCGGGCAGACAGTACGTTTGTGTGGGTCCGTTGCTCGCTCGACACGATGCTGATGTACCTGCGAAGGCGCGGCGCTGGGCGCGATAACGCCAAGCTCGCCGACTGGGACCGCTACAGCGCCGGGCTGAATCTGGAGTTCCGGCCTGAGGTTGAGCACGTAGTGATCGACAACGATCCCGACAGCGCTCCTCTTCGCACCCAAGCTCAGCAGCTCATCGAGTCGTTCCGCCGGGATTCCAAGCAGTGAGAAAAGGGCTCATCCTGTATGGAGCGCCTGCTACAGGGAAAGACACCGTGACGGCCGCACTGTCACGAGTCGATGCGCGCTACCGCCTGTTCGAGCGGTTGAAGTCTGGTCCAGGTCGGACCGCCGGATACCGCATGACCGATGAGGCCGAGCTTGACCGTCTGATGCTGGCCGGCCAATTAGTCTGGGCCAACACACGATACGGCTCTCGGTATGCGATCGACCTTCCCGGACTGGCTGGCTTGATCGCATCCGGTCATATTCCTGTAGTTCACGCCGGACAGCCCGAAGTCATCGACGCTGTGCGGACCGCGACACCGAATGTCGAGTGGACTGTGGTTCAGCTTCGATGCGACGCCGACACCGCCAAGTCGCGCATCGTCGCCCGGAGAACTGGTGACGTTGCAGAACGATTGGCTGCACGTGAAGAAACTCCGACAATCCGCGCGGACCTCACGATCGACACAAGCTCTGTTGGGCCCGACGAGGCTGCCCAGCTGATCATCGTCGCCCCCAGGTAGCGACTGGATGGTGCCAAATCGACTTCTAGACCGTTCCCGAGGGGGCATTGTCAAGTAACATCGGTGGAGTCACGTGAGTGACGCCGAGCGGGCAGGACGCCGTTGCAACCGACGCCCCGCCCTGGTGGGTTTAGCTAGCCAACCAGACTCGGCGGACCAACATGAGCGCCCCGGCGATCACGGCAGCCCCTCCAAGGACAATGCCGTAGTCGACCGGGGCCTTTGTTTTGCTCCGGCGATGTTTCGCCATCTCCCACCACCTCCTTCCTCGGCGCGATGCGGCCTGGACCAGCTGCCACACCGCCCCTGAGCTGGAGGTGATCACAGCCTACTCGAGCAGTCGAGCGGAATCGCAAGAACGGCAACCGATTCCACGACGAGGCCGCGTGTCGGACGTCCCCAGTTGCAGAGCGCCCGTCACTTCACGGAGTTGTTGCTGAATTTCGCTATATAGAGTCAAGGGCGCCTTGGCGGCGCGCCGCGTGCGCGGCGCCGCCGCGCAACCGGCGTCCTCGTCGCAGGCTCCTCGGACACCGGCGCGTCGGCTCCACGCTCGCGACCTTCGAAGGCTGTGAGCACCTATATCGGCGACTGGGCATCAACCCCTCAGCCCGGGCGGTCATCGACGGCTACCGGCACGGCGACTCTCATACGGTGCTGCCGCACGAGCTTCGCTCGCTTGCCTCATAAGACCCAGCCTGCCGAACCCGCGTCGGCGGTCACTGAGCCGTCACCGGTCAGCCGAAAAGGCCGGCCTTTTGCTCGATCACCAAGCCGCTCACCAGGTGCGAGTGAATTGCTGAACGAATCGACGAGCACCGCCTCGACCACCAAATCGCGTACCACCTCAAGCACCGAAAGCACAGCGGAAATTGCTGAACGGCTGGTCAGGCCCCGAACACGACAAAGCCGCGGACCCGAGATGGATCACGCGGCAGTTCCCGGCTACCTCATACGCCGATTGTCTCGCTCCACTCAGCCGAGTCAAGGGAAAGAGCGCCCTTGACACGACCGAGCTCCACTGAGGGGCGCAAGTATGAGGAAGCAGGGAGGGGCGTAGGTTCCGCACAGCTGGTCTACCGCAGCTCTAGGACGAGCGTGAGATGGTGCCAGACATGCTAAAGCGGCGGATAGGCGATCTATCCGCAGAGGAAATACCGGGAACCAGACTGGAAGATTGACCGTCATTTTCCGCAGGATGCCCGGGGAATGCCAGGGAAGCCAGGGAATCTAGATCGGGCCGAAACATGTTGGTGTACATGATATCTGGGATATGGGGGGACATCGCGGGACGGTCGCCAAACCTTCCTGTTGTATCGTCACCGATATCCGTAACCGTTCCGACCAAGAGGGTGCCTAAAAAGATGGACGCATCGCGAAGCGATTCCGTGGGGGGTGGGGGTCGGGTGACGGGAGGGCCAGACTTCGAGACGATTCTGCTGGAGCGCAAGGGCCGGGTCGGCTGGATCACGCTGAACCGCCCGAAGGCGCTCAATGCGCTGAATGCGCAGGTCCTCGACGATGTCATCGCCGCGCTCGACGAACTGGAGCACGACGAGGCGATCGGCGCCATCGTCATCACCGGCTCGGAGCGTGCTTTCGCGGCGGGCGCCGACATCAAGGAGATGCAACCCAAGTCGTACATGGACATGTTCATGAACGACTATTTCGCGCGCTGGGATCGGCTTGCCGCCTTCCGTAAGCCCACCATCGCCGCGGTCGCGGGGTACGCACTCGGTGGTGGCTGTGAGCTGGCCATGATCTGCGACATCCTGCTCGCCGCCGACAACGCCAAGTTCGGCCAGCCGGAGATCAAACTCGGTGTCATCCCGGGCATCGGCGGCTCGCAACGCCTGACTCGCGCTGTCGGCAAGGCCAAGGCCATGGACCTGGTGCTCACGGGCCGCAATATGGACGCCGAGGAAGCCGAGCGTGCCGGCCTGGTTTCCCGCATCGTGCCTGCCGCTGATCTGCTCGACACCGCACTCGAGGTCGCCGAGACCATCGCCTCGATGTCGCTGCCGGTCACCATGATCGCCAAGGAAGCCGTCAACCGCTCCTTCGAAACCACCCTCGCCGAGGGCCTGCGCTTCGAACGCCGAGTCTTCCACTCGCTCTTCGCGATCGAGGACCAGAAGGAAGGCATGTCTGCCTTCGTCGAGAAGCGCCCCGCGAAATTCACCAACCGCTGACCACAGCCGATGAGGGAGGCCCGGCCGAGTACTTCGGCCGGGCCTTGTGGTTTTCAGGCCCCGCGGAAAGACCGCGACAGGTTGGCGTCGGCGACGGCTACCGGAGCTCGGCCGTCGACGGCGAGGCGGTAGAGCGCGGTTCGGTAGATACCGGAGACCGCGGTGACAACGGCGGCCGTCAGCAGCAGCCGGACGATGGCGACCTCAGAAGTGTAGTAGGTACTGCTGGATTTCGGTTTGGAGGTGATTGCATTGCGGCTCAGCCGTTCTGGTTGTTCCGACCACACCGGAGGGCGAGCCACGTTCACATGCGCCGGAATACTTTGCCGGTCGGCCGCTGGTGCCGCGCTGGTGGTGAACTGCCAGCCCCCACCGAATCAAGCCGCGGGATGCCGACGCGTTCGGGGTGGCTCGCGCCGCGTGTGATGGGCTCGGCTGCTTTCCATCTGCGCGCCCGCTCGTCGCTTCGACCCACGATGCGGATCCGCATCCCCGGACCTCGCATTCCCGGAAAGCAGGGTGCTTTGCCGGCTGCGGCGGCTTACGGCGCGATTGGAGCTGGTTCGGCGGCCGGGCGGTAGATCTCGCGGCGTAAGCGTTCCAAGTCCGGCGCTGTGGAATCCGAGGTTGGCTCGTACCTATCGTTCTCACGCGCTCGCAGTCCCGCGTTCGTCATGTTCTCGTACATATCCGCGTAGTCCTTCCACTTGCCCGACAGGCCGGGAAGCACGCGGATGAGCGCGGGGACGTAGCGGATCAGCGCTTCGAGCTGGGCGCGTTGCTCGGCTGCCTGGCGCTGTACCTGCTCGATGGCTTCGCTTCGGGTGCAGCCGGTCTCGTGACGGACCGCTCTGACCAGGTTGTAGGGGACGTGGTCTGCCTCGTCCTGGTCCAACCCCACCAGGTCGTTCTCCGCGAAGCCCACAAAGAACAGCAATTCCTCGAGACGGCGGAGCACGGGGTGGTTGCGCAGCTTCGAGGGCACTTCCCGGTCCTGGTGCACCTCCACGCAGGCGATGTAGGTATCGACCCCACTGATCGACCTCCGCAGCGGAAGGTAGTCGGCCGTGGACGGGATGTAGCCGTTGATGCGATGGTGCGCTTCGCGTTCGCAGGCTTCGAACCACTCCTCGATGTTGTCGAGGAACCGCTCCTGCCAGCGGGTGCTGCGGCCTTCGCGCAGGCGCGGCCACAAACTCGCCCACGCCGTCGGGATCGCGCCGGGCCGCCACGGTTTCTCCGGGTCCTGGCGAAGCATGGCCACCATGCCACGCCGCAGGGCGGTGACGGCTTCCGGGTCGCTCAACTGTGGATCCTCGAACAGGTCGTCACATACAAGGGCCAGCGTGAACATGCCGGCGACGGTCTGTTCACGGGCCGGGTCCGCTGCTGGGGCAAAGCTTTGTGCCGGGATCCGGATCGCTCCTGTCCACCGGTGGTAGTCGGCCTCGGCCGCAGTGAGGGCAAGGCCAGTGTCCATCAGCCAGCTCCTCAACCATTCCGCGGCGTGCGCCGTGAGCACATCACTGCGGGTCCGGGGTGGCTGTGTTGCCTGCGGGGGGACCGTGGGACCAGGAGTTCGGCGGTCGAGTATGGACCGGGTGTAGTCGGTCATCGCGTGGCGGGCCTTCGGTGCAACGGGCAGGGCGGCGAGCTGACCGGCGGCCTGGTTGATGAATTCTTCGGCTCTCGTCCGTGCTTCGTCCACAGCGCCGGAGGCGATGACCAGCTCGCGGGCATGTGCGACTTGCTCACCCGTCATCGCTCTGCGCAACAGGCGAGCAAGGCTTTGGTCGCGGGCCGCGGCGCGGATCACCGGCAGGGTGTAGACGCCCTCGGGCAGGTCCGCGTTGACCGGCTTGCCCATCTCTTCGGCGGTCGAGGTCAGATCGAGGATGTCGTCATACAGCTGATAGGCCAGCCCGAACTGTCGACCGAACCCGGCCAACGACTCTTCTTCAGCCTCGGAGCAGCCAGCCTGCATCGCGCCTACTTGGCATGCCAGCGACAGCACCGCGGCCGTTTTGCCGTCGATCGCGTCCAGGTAGGACTGCTCGCTGCGCGAGGCCACGTAGAGGTCGGCGGCCTCGATCACCATGCCAGCGACCATCTGCGCACCCGCGCTCGCACCCGCGAGCCCTTCGCGCTGGCCGAGTTCGATCAGCATGCGCATGCCCTCGGTCGTTACGGCGTCTCCACCCAGTACGGCCATGTGCGATCCCCACACCGCGTTGGCGTTGGGGCGACCGCGACGCTGGTAGGCGTGATCGATGACGTCGTCGTGGTAGAGCGAACCCAGATGCAGCAACTCCACCCCAGCAGCGGCGCGCACCACCCGATCGTCGGCCGGCTTCTCAGGATCGGTGAGCAGGTAGTACGACAGCAACGTCAAAGTGGGACGGACCAGGCGGCGCGAGGTGTCGGGCCCTTCGTCTGTGAGTGCGGCCAGTTCGGGCCTGCCCGGCAACTGCACGGGGCCGAGAACGTCACGGACGCGGTCCAGGTCCGCATCCAGATGTGGGAAGACAGCCGAATCGATTTCACGTGGCACGGGGGCACTCCTGACTGGTTACATCGGTCGTCTGCAACACCGTCGATCAATGGCAATTTGACACCAACATCACGCGGAAGATGTTGGTATCGGCCAATTTTGATGCCACCCGTACCCGAGTGATGCCGGTTGGTGAGTGCTGTTGGGGGAGAGCACCCCCGATCGACGTTGCCGGAGACAACGATCAGCCAGGGAGAACTCGACCCAGCACCAGGAAGCCCGTCACAGTCACTGGCAATCCGCCCGAACCCCCCGCAACCGAGACATCCCACTCCCCGAAATCCGCCACTTCAAATGAGAAGTAGCGACCGACGACGACCGGATCGCAAATGGCGAACCGCAGGTTAAACAACACGGCCCCGACAGATCAGACGAGAAGTGACACTCAGAATGGCGTACGCCATCCCTGTCGACACTGGAAACAGCGTCAACTCCTTGTGCGACTTCAACACGGTGGCAGAGGTCTTGACCATCTGCCGAGAATGCGCGAATCCCACCCACGACCCCCTCGGCTTCGGGTGCTGACGTGCTTATCGTAGCGAGGGTTCCCGTGCGGTGCCGTGCCCGACTTCAGCCGTGCGGCGCGGCAGGCGCTCAGCCGAAAGGCGTTACGGGGATACCGGCTACCTCCACCGAAGTCGGCGCGATCCCCCCACCTGGGGACTGCGCCGGATTCTTGTCCATAGCAAGCAATCCGGCGATGGTTGCGCCGAGTGCCGCGGTGACCGCTACGGCGGCGATGAGTTTTCTTCGGCCGACGGTGCGCGAGGTGAGGGTGGGCAAGGTTGCGCCGGTGCGGATTCGGGCCATGCGGACGTCGCCGGTGGGGCGTTCGGCGGCGAGCAGGACGGCGCCGCGGGCGGAGACGTATTCGGGTTCGGAGTCGTAGATGATCGGCAGGTCGGTCATTTCGCCGAGCGCCTCGCGGATGCTCGGGTTGCGGGTGCAGCCGCCGAGCAGGACCATCGCCTCGGGCTGCACGCCGGTTTCGTCGATGAGCTGACGGACGAACGACGCCGAATGATGGATGCTCGCCGCGCACAGTTGGGCGAGGTCGCTGCGGGTGACAACGGCTCGGCCGCCGGTGGTGGGGTCCATCGCTGTCACCACCCTGGCGCTGCTCAGGGCTTCGCGGTGTCTGCGGCTTGTCAGTTTGTCGGTGAGCACACTGCCCCTGGCCAGTTGCCAGCGCAGCAGTGCGTCGTAGCCGTCGCCGCCGAGCACGGTGCTGCGTTTGCTGGACAGGATGGTTTCGGTCCGGCAGTCGGCGTGCGTGATGGTCAGGCCGGAGCTGCCGAGGTCGTAGAGGATCACCGAGCCGGTGTCGGGGAGCAGGCCGGTGAAGCGTAGATACCGCAGCTGGGCGAGTGGTTCGTCGACGATGGTGAGCCGGCTGCGGCCCGCCACGGCCCGGATGGACTCAATGTGCAGTGGGCAGCGGCAGGTTACCGCGGTTCCGGTGATCAGCTCGTCGCGGCGCTCGGCAGATCCGCGCATCTGACGAATCGCCTCGAAAACGGGCTCGTCGACGCCGCCGCCCGCGCGTCGCGGCACCTGGCAGCGATCGATCGGGGGGAGGTGCGGCTGATCGGAATGTGTCAGCATCGCGCGCGCGCCTCCAGTACCCGCCGATACCCCCAAGACCAGCACCATGGACTCCATGGTGAACCTTTTCCGCGCCGCTGCCAAGACGACAGGGCTGGGAATTCGCTAGTTGGATGCCGGACCGTTACAGGGCGGTCGTTCAGTTCGGGTAGTACCAACCAGTTCTCGTGCGAAAGTCAGCGATCGGTCGCAGTCCAACGAGCCGGTTCGCCTTCGGTGTCGAAGTCGCCTGCGGCATGCCGGAATTCTGCGAGCAACTGCAATAACGTGTGCAGCCGATCCGGCTCCAGCCCGGGTACCGCGAACACCTTCGCATTGAGCTCCTCGGTCGCTTCGGCGACCAATTCCCTACCGGCATCGGTGATTTCGATCAATGTTGCCCGCCGATCGCTGGGATGCGGCACCCGCTCGACGAGCCGCGCGGCTTCTAGTCGGTCGACGGTATTCGTCACGCTTGTCGGGTGCACTTGAAGTCGGGCGCTCGCCTTGGTCATCGGCAGCGCGCCGGTCTTGCTGAAGTTCAACAGCATCAGAAGTTCGTAGCGCGAGAAGGTCAGACCGGTCGGTTTCAGAGCCTCGTCGACTCGGGCCATGACGATTTGCTGGGCTCGCACCAGAGAGGTCACGGCGGCCATTCCGTCGGCGACATCACCCCAGCCGTGGTCGACCCACTGGCGATGGGCCTCCTCGATCGGGTCCAGTGGGAGAGGGCGTGGCCGAGACATGACCTCGATCATTCCATGCGCACGGCCACCATTCCGTCATCCCGCCACATCCGCCCCGGCTCGGCGAACGCGCGAACCCACTTCGAATCAGAGTGAGCGCAAGGGTGGGCGCGCTCGGCTCGAAACGGCACTATTCAATGCGAGGCGGGCGTGGCTGAGTGGTTGAGGCAACGGTCTGCAAAGCCGTCTACGCGGGTTCAATTCCCGCCGCTCGCTCTATGCGGTCAGGTGTGCCGCCTGGGTGCTCGGCTCGGTGAACACCATCACCGAGCCGAGCAACCTGCTGGTTCAGGATTCGTGTACTGCTTCGTAGGCGACTGCGGCGCCGAGCACGTCCAGACGCACGCGCTGGCCGGTGATCGGGGCCGCGGCGCTGGCGCGGCGCACGCGCACCGGGTCGGTGTTGCCGTTCAAGGCGATGGTCAGCATGACATCGGCGCCGCGGAATTCCACCTCGTGCACCACGCCGCTGCACTGTTCGGCATCCGAAACCACATCGGCCACCAGCTGTTCCGGGCGGATCATGATGGTCACCGGGCCAGAAGGCGCCGACTTCTGCACCGGGATTCGCCCGAGTGCGCACTTGGCGACATCCGCGTCGACGATCGCGTCGAGCAGTACGCAGTCACCGAGAAAGCGGGCGGTGAACAGATCGGTGGGCGCGGCGTAGACCTGTTCGGGCGCACCGACCTGGGTGAACCGGCCCTTCCGCATGACCGCGACCTGCTCGGCGAAGCAGAGCGCCTCTTCCTGGTCGTGGGTGACCAGGATGCTCGTCATGCCTGCCGCGCGCAGCGTCTCGGCCACGGCCTGCCTGGTGGTGGTGCGCAGGCCCGCATCCAAGGCGCTGAACGGTTCGTCGAGCAGCATCACGTCGGGTTTGCGTGCCAGTGCGCGGGCCAGCGCGACGCGCTGCTGCTGCCCGCCGGAGAGCTGGTGCGGGCGCCGGTCGGCATAGGAGGGGTCCAGCGACACCATCTCCAGCAGTTCGCCGACCCGGTGCTTGCCGCTGCGCATTCCGCAGAATCCGCTGCGCAGACCGTAGGCGATGTTCTGGCCGACGGTCAGATGCGGGAACAACGCGCCATCCTGCGCGACGTAGCCGATGTTGCGCCGCTGCGGCGGCACCGAGAATCTATCCCGGACAACGGTTTCCGTGCCAATGGACACCGATCCGGCATCCGGCGACTCGAAGCCTGCGATCACCCGGAGCAGGGTCGTCTTGCCGCAGCCGGACGAGCCGACCACCGCGGTGGAACTCCCATCGGGAACCTCCAGGGTGATCCCACCGAGAACCTGGGTGTGCCCGAACGTCTTCGCGACGTCGGCCACGACAAGTCGGCTCATGCTCCCGCCGCCTTCCTGGATTGGGTGAACAGCAGATACGTCACCGGCACCGCTGCGACGATCATGATCAGCGCGTAGGGTGCCGCGGCCGCGTAGTCCAATTCGCCCGACAGTGACCAGAAGCGCATGGCCAGCGTGCGAGTTCCGCTGGGTGCCAAGAGCAATGTCGCGGTGAGTTCGGTCGCGACGGCAACGAAGACCAGCGCGCCCGCGGACGCCGCGGCGGGTGCGGTGAGCCGCAACGTCACTCGCAGGAAGGTGGCCACACCGGACTGCCCGAGCGAGCGCGACACTTCCTCCAACCCGATCGGCACCTGCGCCAGCCCGGCTCGCACGCTGACCAGCGCCCGAGGCAGGAACATCAGCACATATGCGGCCACCACCATGATCACCGTCTGGTAGAGCGGCGGCGCCCACCGGATGGTGACCGTCACCATCGCCAGGGCGATCACGATGCCGGGCAACGAGCTGGTGATGTAGTTTGCGCCCTCCACAATTCGGGCGAACGTCGAGGTGGAGCGCACCGCGATCCAGGCCACCGGGAACGCGCAGAGAGTGGTGATCAGGGCGGCCATGGCGGCCAGCGCTATGGTCTGCCCGAGCGCTTGGCCGATCTCGCCGAGATCCCACACCTTCGCACCACCCGACCGCAGCCAGCGCACGATCGTCCACAGCGGCACCCCGAGCGCGCCGGCGGTCACCGCTGTCAGTGCGGCGAGCACCGGAATTGTGCCGAGGCCGAGTCGAACCCGCGTCGCGTCGCGCGGCGCGCCGCTGCCGATCCGCGCGTAGCGCGCACTACCGCGGGCCGCCGCCTCGCCGGCGAGCAACACCAGGCAGCACAGCACGAGCACACCGGCAAGCATGCTGCCTGCGGGACCGGCGAAACTGGATTGATACTGCTCGAAAATTGCGGTGGTGAAGGTGTCGAATCTGACCATCACGAACGCGCCGTATTCGGCGAGCAGGTGTAGCGAAATCAGCAGCCCGCCACCGAGAATCGCCAACCGCAATTGTGGAAGCACAATGCGCAGGAAAACCGCCACCGGTCCGGAACCCAGGGCACGCGCGGATTCCTCCACCGAGGGATCGAGGCGACGCAGTGTCGCCGCCGCGGGCAGGTAGACCAGCGGAAAGTAGGACATGGTCGAGATGACGACACCGGCCGACAGCCCGTGCATCGTCGGGAAAGCACTCACCCAGCCGTAGCTGTTCACGAAGGCGGGCACGGCGAGCGGAGCTGCGAATATCGGACCCCACCAGGCCGCGCCGGGAACCGCCGTGCGCTCGATGACCCAGGCGAGTCCGACCCCGAGCACCACGCAGATCGGCACGGTGAGCACCACCAGTCCGGCCGTATTGCGCAGCAGTTCACCGACTCTGGGCCGGAACACCAGATCTGCAGCCTGATCGAGACCGGTGGAGAAGATCGTGGACACGATGTAGCCCAGCGGTACGAACGTCGCCGCGACAAGCAGCAGGGCGACGGTCGTGACGAGAGGCCCGGGTCGACCGACCCGAGAGGAAACGACGGCGGTCCGAACGGCCACGGTTAGAGCAGACCTGCCTCGGTCATCAGCGCGGTCACCTTTTTGGCGTCGAGCTTGCTGGGATCGACGGACGGCGCCTGCAGATCGGCGAGCGGCGGCAACGCCGGGTTGGCCGCGACGGCACTGGCCACCGGGTACTCCATGGAGTTGCCGTCGCGCAGGATCTCCTGCCCGGCCTCGGAGGTGATGAACGCCAAAAACTTCTGCGCCGATTCCTGCTTCTTGCTCGACTTCAGCACGCCGCCGCCGGACACGCTGACGAAGGCGCCGGGGTCCTGGTTCTTGAAGTAGTGCAGCGTGGTGTTGGCGCTGCTCTCCTTGGTGTTGGCCTGGTCGCGGTACCAGTAGTAGTGGTAGATCACGCCGCCGTCGGGCCGGCCGGAATTGACGGCCTTCATGGTGGCGACGTTGTTCGGGAATGCGGTGGCGTTCTCTTTCATGCCCTTCAGCCAGGCGCGTGTGGTGTCCTCGCCCTTCAGCGCGAGCAGGCCGGCAACGATGGCCTGGAAGTCGGCGCCGGAGACACCAGCGCCCCAGCGGCCCTTCCACTGCGGCTGCGCGAGGTCCAGCAGCGACGCGGGCAGCTGATCGGCGGCAATCTTGTTCTTGTTGTAGACGAAAACCGTTGAGCGGGCGGCGATTCCGGTCCACTTACCGGTGGAGGGGCGGAACTGCGCAGGCACCTGATCGAGAGTCTGCTTGTCGACGTCGGCGAACAGGCCCGCGTTCTCGACCAGCGCCATGGCGGGGGAGTTCTCGGTCAGGAAGACATCGGCGGGGGAGGCGGCGCCTTCGGCGACGAGCTGGTTGCCCAGCGCCGTGTCGCCACCTTGACGCAAGGTGACCTTGATGCCGGTCTGCTTGGTGAACGCATCCACCCACTCTTTGGTGAGCGATTCGTGCTGTGCGTTGTAGACCGTGATTTCGTTGGTGTCATCCGAGGAATTGGAGCAGGCTGTCATGCCTAGTGCCGCGACCGCGACCGCGACCGTCGCGGATACCGATTTCCATCTGACCGACACCATTATCTGTCCTTCCGACGCGTACTAGGCCCGCCTACCTATGATGAGGCTTACCTAAGCAACATACCGCGTTCGACGTGCGCGGATCGTATCGGTCCTGCTGCGGCTTCACCGTGCGACGGCCGCCGGTGACTGCCTGCAGGTCGGGCGAACAACACCGCCTACGACGGCTTGCAGGTCACTCGAGCAACGCCCTTATTCCGGGCTGTTATCCGAGTCCCGAGAAATCACGCAGCACAACGTGATTGCGATCGGCACACGTGCCGAGCGTGTAATCCGGCAGCAGGCCGAAGTATTCGGCTCTGGTCGTCGCGCTCCATTGCTTGGCCGCGGGTGTGCGGGTTTTGTAGAAATTCACCAGGTACCCGCCCTCGTAGAGTCGCAGCAGGCTGTAGCCGCCCGGATATTCCTTCACCGCGGCCACTTCCAGGAATTCGACCACGCACGTCGCATCCGGGCGGGTGCGTCTGTTGCAGTGAGTGTGGCCGCTGTGCTGCAGAAACACGCCGGGAGCCCGCTCGTAGAGCGACTGCAGTTCGGCGCTGTCGGGGCGGTTCAGCACGAAACCGGGTCCTGCGGTGTTGGTGAGTCCGGACTCGATGGTCACCGGATGGTGGCCGAACACCAGCGTCGGACGGTCCGGGTCGGCGCGCAGCAGCCCGGCAAGGTGCTCGAATTGCGGGCGTTCGATGCTGCCGCCTGCGCCGTCGAGCTCGCTGGTGTCCAGGCCGATCACCCGCAGCCCGCCGACCTCGTGCTCGATCAGCTGCTGGCGTGGGGTGAATTCGTCGCCCCAGCAGTCGTGATGGTCGGCGGCCGCGGGTGTGCAGGATTGATAGTCCGCGCCGAGATGAGGCCGGTCGTGGTTGCCGCGCGCGACGAGGTAGTCACGCCCCAGCGTGCCCCACCGATCCAGGCGGGCACGTACGGCGCGGGACTCCACAGCCGTCGCCTCGCTGGTGAGGTCGCCCGCGATGATCAGCCGGTCGGCGTCGCGGTCAGGACGGCGCAAGTCGTCGAGCAATGCCGCGAGCATCACCTCCGGATACGGCGGCAGGTCGGGCTCCTGCCGGAATCCGGGCGGCAGGTCGCCGATGACGAGACCGCTGACCTGCTCGCCGTAGTGCACGTCGTTGGCCAGCGCGAGGGTGTGCAGCGGGCGGCCCGGTGGCGGCACCAATGTGGTGAATTCGCTGGTGGATTCGGGACTGCCGGGGGTCAGTGTGGTCAACGAGAGTGCGGGGCTCGCGTGCACGCCGTTCGACACCGCCTCGAATCGATAGCGTCGACCAGGTTCGAGGTCGTTGATTTCCGCGTAGTGGAACGGGGTGGCGTCGGCGTCGGCGTAGACCGGTGTCACGGCGCGTGGTGAGTCGGCGGGGCCGAGGCGGACTTCGGTGTCGGAGTCCGCAGGCACCAGCCGTCCCGAGGGATCCGGCGTCACCGTGGTCCACGTCAGGATTACCGATCGATCGGTGATCGTGACTACTTCCAGGTCGGTGGCGACCAGCAAATTCGGCTGTGCCCGAGCCGAACTCGACCGGATCGTGCCTGTGATGGGCAGTAGCGTGGCGAGGCCGATGGCGGCGAGCAGGTTTCGGCGCGAGGGGCCGCGGCAACTCATAAACGACTGTGCGCGTTCAGTTCTTGCCCGTTTCCGCCGAACAGACCCGCCACTTCCCGTTTTCCTTCCGTAAATGTTCGTTGGTGCTGTCATCGGTGTTGGGTGTCTCGCCGGGGAGCGTGAGCGTGAGGTGTCCGACGATGTGCGCGGTCGCCGTGTCTCCGGTGACCACAATGTCCTCGATTCTATTGATGGTCACCGACACCTGGGCCGCATCGAAGGCCTGCTTCTGCTCCTGGCTCAGCGAGTCGAAATCGGCCCGATCCGACGCGCACGCCTTCGCGGCAGCCGCTCGGAAGCCGTCTTTGCCGAGGGCGTCATAGAACTCGTGGATAGCCGCCTCGATCTTCTTCTCGTCGGAGGCGAGCGGTGTCTTGCCCTGCACCGTCAGCACCACACCCGCGGCAATCCCGCCTGCGATGATCAACACCAGCACCAGCAAGCCTATGAACAGCCCCGTCCGCTTCTTCTTCGGCGGTGGTGGGTACCCCTGCGGCGGATATCCGGGCGGCGGGTAGCCCATGCCGCCCTGCGGCGGGTACCCGTAGGGCTGCGGCGGCGGGTACGGCCCCTGTTGTGGATACCCGTGCTGACCTGGCTGTTCCGGGTACTGCGATCCGTACGGGGGCTGCCCGCTCGGCGGATATGTCATCGTCCCATCCCTCCGCTCACCCCCGGTTTGCCACGAAGATTACGGCACTGTGTGGGCTGGCGAACGGAACCGGGACAACGCTGGCGATGAACCGCCCGAGGGCGGGCCGGTGCTGGTCAGCGGGAGCGTCGTCGGCCGACAATTGCGTTGATGTCGCGTAGCGCGTCGGCGGCTCGGCGTACCACGTCGTCGGGTACGCCGGCCATCACCTGCTGGTGCACGCGGCCCGCGGTCGCCACCGCGGCCTCGGCGACGCGCAGGCCCTCGGGCGTCAGCTGGACCCATCGGCTGCGTCCATCACCCGGGTTGTCGGCGCGTTCGATGCGGCCTGCGGAGGTGAGGCGGTGCAACACGTTGCTGGTGCCGCCCGAGGTCAGAAAGAGTGCGCGACTGAGCTCGCTCGGCTTGAGTCGATGTGGGGCGCCCGCGCGCAATAGTGCTGCCAGCACATCGAATTCGGCATAGGTGAGCTCGAATTCGGCAATCTCCGTCCGGATCGCCTGCTGCATCACCCCGTCGAGTCGCGCGATCCGCTTGCTCAGTTCCAGCGTCGCGATCAACGAGTCGGACAGGCCGTTGGCCTGCCATCCCGGCACCAGTTCGTCGACGTCATCCTGCACAGCGGGGAGTCTACTGGCTTTCACTATTGCTTTCTGAAAAGCTTTTAATCTAGCCTTGGGGCATGGGTTCGACACTTCTTCTTCGCGGCGGCATCGTGCTGGACACCGAGCCGCAGTCGCGGGTCACCGAGCACGCCGACGTCTTGATCGAGAACGGTCGAATCGCCGCTCTCGGAACGGGATTGAGCGCACCCGAGGTGCTCGACGTCAGTGGTCACATCGTGATGCCGGGATTCGTCGACACTCATCGGCACACCTGGCAGGCCGCCATCGGCGCGACCATGGCCGACGCCACCCTCGGCGACTATCTCGCGCGTGTCCTCGGTGGTTACGCACCACGCTATCGACCTGCCGACGTTCGCATCGGCAACCTCGCAGGAGCATTGGACGCGCTGGGTTCCGGTACGACGACGCTGCTCGACTGGTCCCAGCTCAATGCCACTCCGGACCACACCGACGCCGCGATCCAGGGACTCTGCGAGTCGGGCATCCGTGGCGTATTCGCCTATGGCGGTGCGGCTCCCGCGTCGGTCACGCCTCGGCTGACGTTCGCCTACGCCGCGATGGGGCCCGAAATCGCCGGAGCGGACGAGGGGGTTCGAGAGTGGCGCGAAGCCAGAGAGCTCGGACTACCGATCACCGTGCACATGGGCGGCAATGGAAGAGAAAGCGCGGCAATGGGATTGGCCGTGCTGGCGGCGAACGACCTGCTCGGGCCGCAAACCACCTATATCCACCCCAACTATTTCTCCGACGACGAACTGCGGCGGATAGCCGACACCGGCGGCACTGCGTCGATCGCACCGATCAGCGAGGCCGGCCTGCACATCGGCTACCCCGCAACCGGTCGCCTGCGCGCGGCCGGTATTCCAACCTCGCTCAGCACCGACTCCGTCACCAGCGGCCCCGGCGACATGTTCAGCGTGATGCGGTCCGCCTACTTACTCGAAAGAGCCCGTCCAGGACTGGAATTCACCACTCGCGATGTGCTGCGCATGGCCACCCTCGAAGGCGCGCAGGTACTCGGCCTCGGCGATGTCACGGGCTCGCTGCGCCCAGGCAAACAAGCAGACCTCCTCGTGCTGCGCACCGACAGCCTCGGCATGAGCGCCCTACTCGACCCGATCGCCGCAGTTGTCCTTGCTGCCGGACCTGCCGATATCGACACTGTGTTGGTCGGCGGCGAGATCGTCAAACGCGGTGGGCGACTTGTCCGTCACCGAATCGATGCGGTGCGGGCCGAGCTATTGGCGTCGGCCCGCCACGTGGCGATGGTTTGAATTTCCTACTGACCGAGTCGGCCGTTGTCGGGGACCGTGCACGCGACCTGATCATGGGCGTGAAGGCCATACACGCGAGCGCGGACTGACCCGAGTACGCGAGAGCCCGATCCGGAAGGGGACCGGATCGGGCTCTCGAGCTGGAGGTTACGCGCTCAGATGGTGCTGCCCGAGCAGACCACCGCGGCGTCCTTGCTGGTAGCGGTTTTCTCGTCGGTCACCTTGCCATCGACGATGACCCGGCACGTTTCGGATGTTCCGTTGGTCTGCGCGCGGAGGCCGACAATCACCGTCCCCAAGTTGTGAGTTCGGAATCGGTCGATTGGCTACAGGTTCGGCTACAGTGCGTGACCAAAGAAAATGGCCCCGATCCAGCTGCGCGCTGGTCAGGGCCATTTTCGTATGTGCCCTCGGCAGGAATCGAACCTGCGGCCTTCTGCTCCGGAGGCAGACGCTCTATCCCCTGAGCTACGAGGGCGGGATAGATCTCGGTCGAACGCCGGGTGGGGCGGCCGATCGGGCGGGGCAAGCGTATCGCATCGGCAGCCGTCCGCCAAAAAGTGCGCCGGGTCGGGCGGTTTCGCGGGTTCGACCCGGGGCTCAGGTCACCGGTAGGGGTGTTGCGCCTCGGGTGGTGAGCATGGTGGTCATCAGCTGGGCTTCGCCGCGCTGGGTTGTCTCCATGGTGCTCGCCAAGCTGCGCACGGCGGTGGTTTCGGCGTGCTCGGCCGCGGATCGGATCATCGACATGCCGCCCTGATGGTGGCGCAGCATCAGCTGCAGGAACATCGTGTCCAGGGACGGGCCGGTGGCCTGGCGCAGCGCTGTCATCTCCGCGTTGGTCGCCATGCCGGGCATGGTCGGCATCGGGCCGGACATCGGGTGGCCCGCCGTGCTGCCCGCGCCGGCGTGGTCGTGGCCGCCGCCCGCGGGTTCGGTCATCCAGCCCATGTAGCCGTCGACGTCTTGCATCGGCTTGCCCCACAGCTGCAGCCAGCCCTGCATCCTGCCGAGTTGGGCCTGCTGAGTGGTCAGGATGTCGTAGGCGAGCCTGCGTACGTCGTTGTCGGTGGAGCCGATGAGCGCGACGCCCGCCATGTCGACTGCCTGGGCATGGTGGGCGGACATGTCCTGGCTGAAACCGGTATCCACGGCGTTCGGGTCGGGTTCGGCATTGCGGTCCAACGGAATCCGAGCGAGGGCGCCGACGGCGAAACCGATCAGCAGGATGCCGATCGCACCGATGACCAGCAGCGCGGTGCGCTGACGGCGGAACTGTGCGCCGAAACCGGTACCGTCGTCATCTCCGGATGCGGCGGTCGGGTCCTGTTCGGTCGACTTGGCACCGGCGTCATTGCCGGGGCCAGCGGCCAGGTCCTGTTCGATCGGACCGCCACCGGTGTCACTGCCGGAAGTAGCGCTCGAGTCCGGCTTGTTTCCTGTGTCGGCCATCTACTGGCCCGTCGTCGGTTGACCGGGGGCGGGTTGCGTCGGGATCTGCGCACCAGGAAGGCCGGGAGCACCGGGCAGACCAGGAACACCGGGCACGCCCGGGATGCCGCCGGGCAGGCCCGGCATGCCGCCGCTGAGCTCGGTCTGATCGGGTTCGAGGCCCTTGCCGTCCATCGGCACCGCATTCGGTCCGGGCGGGCTCGGGTCGAACGGCAGCGGGTTGTTCGTGTCGAACGACGGGTTGGAGCAGCTCGCGCCCACCTCGGGGTAGGCGTAAGGGTTGCCACGCAACGCCGTGAGGAACTGGTTGACCCGCTTGTCGTCGGGGCTGTCCACCGTCAGCCGATGGCCCCAGGACTGCAGCGACACCGCCGATGTCAGGCCGGGGTACGGCGACATCAGGGTTTGCTGTTTGCCCTCGACCTTCTTCTTCAGAGTTTCGACTCCCGCGGCGTCCACCTTGTCCGGGTTATAGGTGATCCATACCGCGCCGTGCTCGAGCGAATGCACCGCGTTCTCCGCCCGGATCGGCTTGCTGTACACCACGCCGGTGCAGTTCGCCCAGGCCTGATCGTGCGGGCCGCCGAACGGTGGGCTCTGGTCATAGGCCACCCGCTGGGCGCCGGATACGTGCAGACCGGCCGGGTACTCCTGCTTGGTCACGCCCGAGATCTGATCGGAAGGGTCTTTGCGCTGGGCGCTCGGCGTGTATTTCTCGAGGTCGGCCTTGTCCTGGTACTTCGGGACCAGGCTGTAGGCGAGGACACCGACCAATGCGATGATGACCGCGGCAGCGCCGATGGCCAGCCACGGAATCTGGCGCTTCTTGCCGAGCGGGCTCTTGCCACCGCCCCTTTTGCGCGAAGACGACGACTTCCCGGCGGCCCGTACGGCCTTGGCCGATTTGGCACTTGTGCTCGGCATTGCTCGTTGTGCTCTTTCGACGTGATGGATCCGCTGGCAGTGCGGTGCCCACTCGAGGTGCACACCCGCCCAGACCATAGGATAGAGACTCGTGACTCCAGCTGACCTTGCAGATCTCCTTCGCGCAACTGCGGCGAAGGTGCTTGTCGAACGTGGACTGGACCCTGCGGTCCTGCCCGACGCGGTCAGTGTGGAGCGCCCCCGTAATCCGGAACACGGTGACTATGCCACGAATGTGGCGATGCAGGTCGGCAAGCGGGCCGGAACCAATCCACGCGAATTGGCAGCCTGGCTGGCCGCCGCGCTCGCCGCGACCGACGGCATCGACTCCGCCGATGTGGCGGGTCCCGGCTTCCTGAACATCCGGCTCGCCGCGTCCGCACAGGGCGCGATCGTCGCGCAGGTGCTCGCGGCAGGTGCTGGGTACGGCACGTCGGAAGCGTTGACCGGAACTCGCATCAACCTGGAGTTCGTGTCGGCCAATCCGACCGGCCCCGTGCACCTCGGAGGTACCCGCTGGGCCTCGGTCGGTGACGCGCTCGGCCGGATCCTGGCCGCGCAGGGCGCCGACGTGACCCGTGAGTACTACTTCAACGATCACGGCGCGCAGATCGACCGCTTCGCCAAGTCGCTGGTCGCTGCCGCATCCGGCGCGCCGACACCGGAGAACGGGTACGCGGGCGCCTACATCACCGAGATCGCCGACAAGATCGTCGCCGGGCATCCCGATGCGCTGACACTGCCGGAGGCCGAGCGGCTCGAGCTGTTCCGTGGCGAGGGTGTCGAGCTGATGTTCGCCCAGATCAGGGCATCGCTGCACGAGTTCGGCACCGACTTCGACGTCTACTTCAACGAGAGCTCGCTGTTCGAGTCCGGCGCGGTGGAGCAAGCCGTCACCACACTCAAGGACTCCGGCGATCTGTACCAGAAGGACGGCGCGTGGTGGATCGCCAGCTCGGATTACGGTGACGACCAGGATCGTGTGGTCATCAAGAGCGACGGCAACGCGGCCTACATCGCGGGCGACATCGCCTACTTCCAGAACAAGCGGGCCCGCGGCTTCGACCTGTGCATTTACATGCTCGGCGCCGACCATCACGGCTACATCGGCCGGTTGAAGGCCGCCGCCGCCGCGTTCGGCGACGACCCGGCCACGGTCGAGGTGCTGATCGGGCAGATGGTGAATCTGGTCAAAGACGGCGTCGCGGTGAAGATGAGCAAGCGCGCGGGCACTGTTGTCACCCTCGACGACCTCGTCGAGGCGATCGGTGTCGATGCCTCCCGCTACGCCCTGGTGCGCAGCTCGGTGAACTCCAGCATCGATATCGACCTGAACCAGTGGACCAGCGCGAACAACGAAAACCCCGTCTACTACGTGCAATACGCGCACGCCAGGCTGTCGTCGTTGGCGCGAAACGCGGTGGATCTCGGGGTGAGCGCCGCGAACCCGGACCTCGGGTTGCTCGCCACCGAGCACGAAGGCGAACTCATCCGCACCATCGGCGAGTACCCGCGGGTGGTTGCCAGTGCCGCGAGTCTGCGTGAACCGCACCGGGTCGCCCGCTATCTGGAGGAGCTCGCAGGCGCGTACCACCGGTTCTACGGCGCCTGCCAGGTGCTGCCCAAGGGCGACGAGCAGCCGACGTCGCTGCATACTGCACGGCTCGCGCTGTGCGAGGCCGCCCGTCAGGTGCTCGCCAACGGCCTCGGGCTGCTCGGCGTCAGTGCACCGGAGCGCATGTGAACGGGCTATCGGGCTTCGAGACGAGCAGAATGAGGATGGTAGTTCAGTGAGCGCGCATCCAGCCGGACCCCGGCACGCCGAGATTCCGCACGCCCCCAGCCTGGCCGAGCGCCCGCGTGACCCGAAGCAGATGATCGATCTGCCCGTAAATGTGTGGCCGCGCAACGCTTCTCGCGATGGTGATGGTGTCGTGCAGCTGGCCGGTGTGCCGGTGCACGAGCTGGCCACACAGTTCGGCACCCCACTGTTCGTGGTGGACGAGGACGACTTCCGTTCCCGCTGCCGCGATATGGTGCGCGCGTTCGGCTCGAATGCGCGAGTCCACTACGCATCCAAGGCATTCCTGTGTGGCGAGATCGCCCGCTGGATCCGCGACGAAGGGCTCTCGCTGGACGTGTGCTCCGGTGGCGAGCTGGCCGTCGCGCTGCACGCGGGCTTCCCGGCCCAGCGAATCGCGTTGCACGGCAACAACAAGTCGGTTCCTGAGCTGGAGGCAGCGGTCGCGGCGGGCGTCGGGCACGTGGTGGTCGACTCGCTGATCGAGATCGATCGCCTCGAGGTGGTCGCGGGCCGCGCGGGCGTGGTGCAGGATGTGCTCGTTCGTGTCACCGTCGGTGTGGAAGCCCATACGCACGAATACATTTCGACCGCGCACGAGGATCAGAAGTTCGGCTTCTCCATCGCGGGCGGCGACGCCATGGAGGCGCTGGCCCGCGTCTTCGAGGCCGACAACCTGCGTCTGGTCGGGCTGCACTCGCACATCGGGTCGCAGATCTTCGAGCTCGACGGCTTCGAGATCGCCGCGCGCCGGATGCTCGGACTACTGCGCGCCGCCGTCGACAAGTTCGGTATCGAGCGCACCGCCCAGATCGCCACCCTGGATCTCGGTGGCGGCCTTGGTATTTCGTACCTGCCGAACGACGACCCGCCGCCGCTGGACGAGTTCGCGACGAGCCTGCGCAAGCTGGTCGGCGAGGAAGCGGACCGAGCCGGACTGCCGGAGCCGACCATCGCGGTGGAACCGGGTCGCGCCATCGCGGGACCGGGCACTGTGACGTTGTACGAGGTCGGCACAATCAAGGACGTCTCGCTCGACGGCGGACTTACCCGCCGCTATGTCAGCGTCGACGGCGGCATGAGCGACAACATCCGCCCCGCGCTGTATCAGGCGGACTACGATTGCCGGCTGGTCTCACGCTCTTCGGACGCCGACCCGGTGGTTGCGCGCGTGGTCGGAAAGCATTGCGAGAGTGGCGATATCATTATCCGGGACACCTGGATGCCCGCCGACGTCGGCCCCGGCGATCTGGTCGCAGTGGCGGCCACCGGTGCGTATTGCTACTCGATGTCGAGTCGATACAACCAGCTGACACGTCCCGCGGTCGTCGCAGTGCGCGACGGAGTTCCGCGACTCATTCTGCGCCGGGAAACGGTGTCGGACCTGCTCAGCCTGGAGGTGTAATGAGCAACACCGACGCAGCCTCGCTCATCGGAGCCGATCGAGTGCGGGTATCCCGCACTAACACAGAGGTGGAATCATGACCAATGCCGCGAAGCATGGAACCTGGGGAACCGATCGTCCGATCGGGGTCGCGGTCCTCGGGATGGGCAATGTCGGCACCGAGGTGGTGCGCATTCTGCGCGACCACGCCGATGACCTGCGCTCGCGCGTCGGCGCACCGGTCGTGCTCCGCGGTGTCGCGGTGCGCAACCTCGACACCGACCGCGGTCTGCCCGCCGAACTGCTGACCGCCGACCCGGACGCGCTCGTCGCCCGCGACGATGTCGACCTGGTTGTCGAGGTCATCGGCGGCATCGATCCGCCGCGCAGACTGATCCTGGCCGCGCTGAATGCGGGCAAATCCGTGGTGACCGCCAACAAGGCGCTGCTCGCCGACTACACCGGTGAGCTCGCCGCGGCCGCCGAGCGCAGCCGCGCCGACCTGTACTTCGAGGCCGCCGTCGCCGGCGCCATCCCGGTGGTGCGCCCGCTCATCCAGTCGCTGGCCGGTGATCGGGTCAACAAGGTCGTCGGCATCGTCAACGGCACCACCAACTTCATCCTCTCCGCGATGGACGAGACCGGCGCCGACTACTCGGACACGCTCGCCGAGGCCACTCGCCTCGGGTACGCCGAGGCCGACCCGACCGCCGACGTCGAGGGCTACGACGCTGCCGCGAAGGCCGCGATCCTGGCCTCACTGGCCTTCCACACCCGGGTCACCGCTGCCGACGTGTACCGCGAGGGCATCTCGAAGATCTCCGCGGAGGACCTGGAGACCGCTTCCGAGCTGAACTGCACCGTCAAGCTGCTCGCCATCTGCGAGCGCGTCGACTCGGGCCCCGGCGAGCCCGGCCCGGAAGAAGGCGGCAAGGAGCGCGTCTCGGTGCGCGTCTACCCGGCCCTTATCCCGCGCAAGCACCCGCTGGCCGCGGTCAGCGGTGCGTTCAACGCGGTGGTCGTCGAGGCGGAGAACGCGGGACGGCTGATGTTCTACGGTCAGGGCGCGGGCGGCGCTCCGACGGCGTCTGCGGTGCTCGGTGATCTGGTGATGGCCGCGCGCAACAAGTTCTACGGTGGCCGTGCTCCCGGCGAATCGGTTTATGCTGAGCTACCGATTGCGCCGATCGGCGATACGCCGACCCGTTACCACGTGAACCTGCAGGTCGAAGACCGTCCTGGGGTTCTGGCCAAGGTTGCGGGCGAGTTCGCCGTGCACGGGGTGAGCATCTCGACCGTCCGCCAGGAAGGGCACGGCAACGGTGCACGCCTTGTTGTCGTGACCCACCACGCGGTGGAGTCGGCGCTCGCGGACACCGTGGTCGCTCTCGCGGAGATGGAGTCCGTCACGTCCGTGACCAGTGTTCTGAGATTGGAAGGCACCGAAGAATGAGGACGAATGTGCGGACAGTCGCCGACATTCGAGGCGATATGTCCACAGGTTTCCGGTGCGCACCTGCTCCCGGTCCGACGCAGGGAGCGCTGGCATGAACACCGCAGGCGTCGCACCGCAGACCGGAGTGCATTCGCGCTGGCCGGGGCTGATCGCGGCCTATCGTGATCGGCTCGCGGGCGCAGCTGACTGGGAACCGGTCACCCTCTTCGAGGGCGGCACCCCGCTGGTCCCCGCGCCGCACCTGTCCGAGCTGACCGGGTGTGATGTGTATCTCAAAGTCGAGGGGCTCAACCCGACCGGTTCGTTCAAGGACCGCGGCATGACGATGGCGATCACCGATGCCAAGTACCGCGGTCAGACCGCTGTGCTGTGTGCCTCCACCGGCAACACCTCGGCATCGGCCGCCGCTTACGCGACCCGCGCGGGCATGACCTGCGCCGTGCTGATCCCGCAGGGCAAGATCGCGATGGGCAAGCTGGCCCAGGCTGTCATGCTCGGCGCGAAGATCATCCAGGTCGAGGGCAATTTCGACGACTGCCTGGAGCTGGCCCGCAAGGTGACCGCGGAATTCCCGAGCATCGGTCTGGTGAACTCGGTGAACCCGGCCCGCATCGAGGGGCAGAAGACGGCCTCGTTCGAGATCTGTGATGTGCTCGGCAAGGCGCCGGACGTGCACGTGCTCCCGGTGGGCAACGCGGGCAACATCACCGCCTACTGGCGCGGTTACCGCGAGTACTACGCCGACGGCATCACCACGCAGCTGCCGCGCATGCTCGGTGTGCAGGCCGCGGGTGCCGCGCCGCTGGTCAACGGCGCTCCGGTCAAGGACCCGGAAACCATCGCCACCGCCATCCGGATCGGCGCGCCCGCGTCCTGGAACGGTGCGATGGAAGCCAAAGAGCAGTCCGGTGGCGCATTCCGCGCCGCCACCGACGAGGAGATCCTGGAGGCGTACCGACTGGTCGCTGCCACCGAGGGCGTCTTCGTCGAGCCTGCTTCGGCGGCCAGCGTCGCAGGTCTGCTCGCGGCCCGTAAGGAGGGCTGGCTCGACTCCGGCCTGACCGTTGTGTGCACCGTCACCGGCAACGGACTCAAGGATCCCGACACCGCGCTGTTGGGAATGCCGCAGGTCCAGGCGCTCGAGGTCGACCCGGTCGCGGTGGCCGCCGAACTAGAGCTGGCCTGAGTTGAGTGCTCGGGAAAGTCAACTGCATGAGCGGGCAGCAGCCATGACGCGGACGCTGCCCGCTGGGTTGTCCGTGCTCGCGCGGGTGCCCGCCTCCAGCGCGAACCTGGGTCCCGGATTCGATTCGCTCGGTATGGCATTGGGCATCTACGACGAGATCGAGGTGCGCACTACCGATTCCGGCCTGACGATCCGGGTGGAGGGTGAGGGCGCCGACGACGTGCCGTGGGGCCCTTCGCATCTGGTGGTGCGTGCCATCGAGCGCGGCCTGGAATCTGCCGGCGTATGGGCCGACGGCCTCGATGTGGTGTGCCGCAACGTGATTCCGCATTCACGTGGTCTGGGTTCGTCGGCCTCCGCGGTGGTCGGCGGGCTGGCCGCCGGCTGTGCGCTCGCCGCAAAATTGGATCCGGCACTGGCCACCGGCGCGGACCAATTGGTGCAGCTGGCATCGGAATTCGAAGGTCATCCGGACAACGCGGCCGCCAGCGTGCTGGGCGGTGTGGTGGTGTCCTGGACCGAGACCGACCGGCCCGCCGATGCGGGCGCGGATGGCACCGCGGCCGCGCCGACCAGGATCTACCGTGCGGTGCGCCTCGAGCCGCATCCCGACCTGCGTGCGGTGGTGCTCATTCCCGAGGAGCGCTCGTCCACCGCGCACACCCGTGGTCTGCTGCCCGAGGTGGTGCCGCATGGCGACGCCGCGTTCAACGTCAGCCGGGCCGCCCTCGCGGTGGTCGCACTGACCGAGCGCCCGGATCTGCTGCTGCCCGCGACCGCGGATCGGCTGCATCAAGGCCAGCGTGCGCCCGCCCTGCCGCTGACGACCACCTGGATCCACCGGCTGCGGGCCGCTGGTATTGCGGCGACGGTTTCCGGTGCGGGCCCGACCGTACTGGCCCTCGTCACCAGCGAATTCCCCCAGGAACTCCGCGAACTGGCAGCCGCGGAAGGTCTGCGGGTGGTCGAGCCGGGACTCGCAGAAGGCGTCCAGGTCGACTGACGGCGAGTCTGCCTTGCCGAGGTTGACAGTTGCCAGCTATCCTGAGCGAGTCCGTACATCGTGCGCATCAGACGCCGGTGCTTCATCAGGGCAATCGCTCCAGGCTCCAGGCTCGAGCCTCCAGGCCATGGGGGTGCTGCGTAGCTGCGCAACTGGAATGATCTCTCCCACCTTTCACAAACTGGTGGCGAAGCCGCCGGTCCGGCGGGGCAGGTGATACGGCACAAAGCGACCGGCAGGACGGATGTCCTGCGGTTGTACTCCGAGTTCGGCACAGTGCCCGAACTGCGGAACAAACCCTCGAAATAGCACACGGCAATCGAGGGAAGGAAAGGATTTCCGTGACAGATACGGACCTGCTCGCGACACCCGGGGTGGAATCCAACCCAACGACCCCGGGCGACCGCGAAAGTGACTCCGGACAGATTTCGAAGATGAGCGAACAAACCGACGTCGCACGATCGGGGCTGACTGGAATGTTGTTGCCGCAGTTGCGCGCGCTCGCGGGGGAGCTCGGTATCCGAGGCACCTCCGGAATGCGCAAAGGCGATTTGATCGCCGCTATCAAGGAAAACCAGGCCGGAAAGTCGGCGAAGGCAGAAAAGTCCGCGCGTGGCGAGGTGAAGTCCGATGCGGACACCGCCAAGGCGGTGCCGGTGCAGGCAACCCTGGATGTGACGCCCGCGGCTCCTGCCGCGGCGAACGAGGCTTCCGCTCCGTCGAATCAGGCTCCCGCCGCGGCTCAGTCGAATGAGGCTCCCGCGGCCACGTCGAAGTCCGCTCCCTCGAAGTCTGCTCGATCCGAGCAAACGCAGGCCGACTCGGCGCAGGCCGAGGCCGCGCCGACCGAGACCACCGAGGATTCCGGCCGCGAGCCGGGTCAGCGTGGTCGTGGCAGGCAGCGTCGCGGACGTGACCAGGCCCGCTCCGGTGGCGAGACCGCGTCGGCGGAATCGCGGGGTGACGAGCCGAAGCAGGATCAGGAGCAAGGCGAACGCCGCCGCGAGCGGAGTCAGTCCGGCGAGCGGAGTCAGTCCGGCGAGCGGAGTCAGTCCGGCGAGCGGAGTCAGACCGGCGAACGCGGCCAGTCCGGTGAGCGTGGCCAGTCCGAGCGCACCAACCAGAACGGGAGCGGCAATCGGGACCGTGGCGGCGAAAGCCGTGGCGGCGACAGCAACCGTGGCGGTGACGAGGACGAGGGCGGTCGCGGACGGCGTGGACGTCGCTTCCGTGAGCGTCGTCGTGGTCGCGACCGCGAAGGCGGCCCGAGCACGGGCGAGGCCCGTGAGCTGGAGATCCGCGAAGACGACGTATTGCAGCCGGTCGCGGGCATCCTCGACGTGCTCGACAACTACGCGTTCGTGCGGACCTCGGGCTACCTGGCCGGACCGAACGACGTGTACGTCTCGATGAACCTGGTTCGCAAGAACGGCCTGCGCCGCGGTGACGCGATCACCGGTGCGGTGCGCGCCCCGCGTGACGGTGAGCAGAGCAACCAGCGGCAGAAGTTCGATCCGCTGGTGCGGTTGGACACGGTCAACGGCGGTGACGTCGATGCGGCCAAGCGTCGTCCCGAGTTCAGCAAGCTGACCCCGCTCTACCCGAATCAGCGACTGCGTCTGGAAACCACGCAGAACAAGCTGACCACGCGTGTGATCGACCTGATCATGCCGATCGGCAAGGGGCAGCGTGCGCTGATCGTCTCCCCGCCCAAGGCGGGTAAGACCACGATCATGCAGGACATCGCGAACGCGATCGCCATCAACAACCCCGAGGTCTACCTCATGGTTGTGCTGGTCGACGAGCGTCCGGAAGAGGTCACCGACATGCAGCGTTCGGTGAAGGGTGAGGTCATCGCCTCCACCTTCGACCGGCCGCCGTCAGACCACACCTCGGTTGCCGAGCTGGCCATCGAGCGGGCCAAGCGCCTGGTCGAAATGGGCAAAGACGTTGTGGTGCTGCTCGACTCGATCACCCGATTGGGCCGTGCGTACAACAACTCCTCGCCCGCCTCCGGCCGCATCCTCTCCGGTGGTGTCGATTCCACCGCGCTGTACCCGCCCAAGCGGTTCCTCGGCGCGGCGCGCAACATCGAGAACGGCGGCTCGCTGACGATCATCGCCACCGCGATGGTGGAGACCGGTTCGACCGGTGACACGGTGATCTTCGAGGAGTTCAAGGGCACCGGCAACGCGGAGCTCAAGCTGGACCGCAAGATCGCGGAACGGCGTGTGTTCCCGGCGGTGGACGTCAATCCGTCCGGTACCCGTAAGGACGAGCTACTGCTCAGCCCAGACGAGGCCGCGGTGCTGCACAAGCTGCGCCGCGTACTGACCGGCTTGGACTCGCATCAGGCGATCGATCTGCTGATCGACCGACTGAAGAAGAGCAAGAACAACCTCGAGTTCCTGATGCAGGTGAGCAAGACCGCGCCAGGCGCACTCGACGAATGAGCCAGTCCGCCTCCCCGCGACTCGAGGGCACAAATAAGTGCCACGAGAGTCGCACGGCGGGCCGGCGGTCGAGTACTCGGCGATTTCTGGGCGTACCCCAGGAGTTACCCAGGTACTCGCGAAATCAGTAGTTGTTCCAGCAATCTCAGGGGCTCCGTGCACACGGGGCCCCTGAGTGCTGCGTGGGCTGAAGAACACCAGGCCGATAGCGGCGGCGCCGATGATCATGCAGCCGAGGATCATTGCGGTCGTTGCTGTTGAGTCGGAGGCGGTTGCGGTGTTCACGGGTTCGAAGGCCGTCGTGGTCGGCTCCGTGTATACGGTGGTCGAGGTGTGCGGGGCGTCGGGTACGGCAAGCCGGCCCACCGCGACAGTGAGAATCAACAGGGCGAAGATCGCGAGTGCGATTCGGCTGTTCATGAGTTCTCCTTTCTGTCTCGGCACGGCGTTGTGCTACCAGGGCTCAAATTCTATGAACAGCAGTGTTCGCATTCCTGAGTAGCGGACTACTCGACTTAAGGGTTCGGTAAGAGTGCGGGATCCGCGTGCCCGGACTTCTATGGGCGGGAAAGGCGGGGGAGTACTCGCTGGCCGGGAACAAACCCGTAACGGGATGCGTTTTGGGAGCGTAGCGGCAGTTCTGGCATACTGAACGGTCGTTGCGTCTGCTCACCGAGCAGACCTCCCGCCTAGTCGGCTCCGGTTCACGCTCTCGCGATCTGCAAGGGCGACCCGGCGGCCAATATCGAGAGGACACCCATGAAGGCAGGAATCCACCCGACGTATGTCGACACCACGGTCGTCTGTGGTTGCGGCAACACCTTCCAGACTCGCAGCACCAAGGAGTCGGGACACATCACCGTCGAGGTCTGCTCGCAGTGCCATCCGTTCTACACCGGCAAGCAGAAGATCCTCGACACCGGCGGCCGTGTGGCCCGCTTCGAGGCCCGCTACGGCAAGCGTGCCGGCAAGAAGGCTGAAGCCGAAGCCGACGCCAAGTAGCTTCCTCGCCGACGCCCGGTCCTGCTTCTGCAGGCCGGGCGTCGGTGCTTTTGTGTGGTCCCGGTCTTCGCCCGGGATGGCGTGGAAAAACGAGAGGAAGCAGCTACCGTGACGCAACCGTCCGCGATCGATGACATTCTGGCCGAGCACTCGGGCTTGGAGATGCAGCTGTCCGATCCGGCGCTGCACAACGATCCGGGCGCTGCGCGCCGGGTCGGCAAGCGGTTCGCCGAGTTGGCCCCCATCATGGCCACCTACAACAAACTGCAGACTGCCCGCGACGATCTCTCCGCCGCCAAGGAACTCGCGGCCGACGATGCGGCTTTCGCGGCCGAGGTGCCCGATCTGGAACGCCAGGTCGTCGAGTTGGAGCAGACGCTGGCGGATCTGCTCGCTCCGCGCGACCCGCACGACGGCGACGATGTGGTGCTCGAGGTCAAGTCCGGCGAAGGCGGCGAGGAATCCGCGCTGTTCGCTGCGGACCTGGCCCGCATGTACATCCGCTACGCCGAGCGGCACGGGTGGAAGGTCGAGGTTCTCGACGTCACCATCTCCGACCTCGGCGGCTACAAAGACGCCACGCTATCGATCAAGAGCAAGGACGCCGCACGCGACGGTGTCTGGTCGCGATTCAAATTCGAGGGCGGTGTGCACCGGGTGCAGCGCGTCCCGGTGACCGAATCGCAGGGCCGCATCCACACCTCGGCCGCGGGCGTGCTCATCTATCCGGAGCCCGACGAGGTGGAAGAGGTGCAGATCGACGAAACCGATCTGCGCATCGACGTCTACCGCTCCTCCGGCAAGGGCGGTCAGGGCGTCAACACCACCGACTCGGCCGTTCGCATCACCCACCTGCCCTCGGGCATCGTGGTGACCTGCCAGAACGAGCGTTCCCAGCTGCAGAACAAGGCACGTGCCATGCAGGTGCTCGCCGCACGGCTGCAGGCGCTCGCCGAGGAGCAGGCCGACCAGGAAGCCGCGGCGGGCCGAGCCAGCCAGATCCGCACGGTCGACCGGTCCGAACGCATCCGCACCTACAACTTCCCGGAGAATCGGATCGCCGACCATCGCATCGGATTCAAGGCCCACAACCTGGATGCTGTGCTCGATGGCGATATGGACGCACTGCTCGATGCGCTGGGCAAGGCGGATCGCGAGGCCCGAATGGCCGCCGAATAGGCCTCGATCGGGCAAAGTCAGCGCTATGAGTCGTGAGCCGTTGCGTCCAGTCATCAATGAAGCCGTAGAGACCCTGCGGGCGACCGGGGTACACAGTCCGCAGGCAGACGCCGAACATCTCGCGGCGCACGTGCTCGGCGTCGAGCGAACACGACTGGCGCTGACGCCTCTGGTCGAGCCCGAGAAGCTGGCGCAGTACCGTGCGCTGGTCGCCAAGCGTGCGGAACGAATCCCGTTGCAGCACTTGACCGGTACGGCCGCGATGGGTGAGATCGACCTGGCGGTCGGGCCCGGCGTTTTCGTGCCGCGACCGGAGACCGAGCTGCTGTTCGCCTGGGCATTGGGCCAGCTGGAGAAGCTGCCGCACGATCACACGCCCATCGTGGTCGACCTGTGCACCGGTTCCGGCGCGCTCGCCCTGGCCATCGCGCACGCCCGCCCCGACGCCGACGTGCACGCCATCGAGATCGATCCGTCCGCGCTGCAATGGGCCCGCCGCAATGCCGACCTCCGTATTGCCGACGGCGACACCCCCATCACCCTGTACGCCGACGACGTCACCGACCCGAACCTGCTGTCCGAGCTGAACGGCCGCGTTGACCTCGTGGTGTCCAACCCGCCCTACATTCCGGATGCCGCCGAACTCGACCCCGAGGTCGCCGACCACGACCCGCATCTGGCCCTGTTCGGCGGCCCCGATGGCCTGGACGTCATCCGCGCGATGATCCCCACCATCACCCGCCTGCTGCGCCCCGGCGGCACCACGGCCATCGAACACGACGACACCAACGGCTCGGAACTGGCGGCCCTACTCGGCAAACAGGGCGAATTCACCGACATCGTCGAACACCCCGACCTAGCCGGAAAACCGCGCTTCGTCGCCGCCAACCGCGCATGACCGCCCCGCCCCGCCCTTGATCCGGTCCAGCTCGACAGCTGCACTACACGCCGAGCGCCCCACCCCCACGACCTGAGTCCCGCCTGCTCAGCGCAGCTCGATCCAGCACTTGAGCCCGCGGCCTATCCCACCCACTCGAGCAGCCCAACCGGATCCACCACGGGGTCGTCGAGTCAAGGGCTGTTGGCCAGCTCGAAAGACGATGTCGTGCCGAGGGGGGCGTCGAACTGATGCTCGCGACCTTGTCGTGTGTGCTTCGACCAGTCGGATTTCGCCGGTAGTAAATGCCGCGTGTAGCTACCGATGCACCCTATCGGCGCGATGACGCCTTTTGAGCGAAGCAACATCCAGCACTAGAGTTTGCGGCCCGTCCCCACCCCCACAACAGCCGAAGCACGTCGACCGAAGCCGGCGAGCCCGCTACCGACGCACGTACTCGGCACGGTGACGCATCCCGAGCGAAGCGAGATCCAGCCCCAGACTTCGCGGCTCGTCCCACCACCGCAACAGCCGCAGCGCATCCTCCAAAGTCGCAAGCTCGGCTACCGACGCCCCCACTCGGCACGATGATGTCTTCCGAGCGCAGCGAGACCGAGCCCTAGAGTTCGCGGCCCGTCTCGCTTCCGAGTCGTCGAAGCGCATGCGCCGCAGGCGCGAGTCTCGACGGCTCGGAAGCGAGACCAAGGGGGCCGCGAACCCGCAGCGCCGCAGGCGCTGCCAAAAAACACTGTGACAGGATGGGGGCGTGAGTACCGTCTACGACTGCGCGGATCCCGACTCCCGCGCCGCCGGACTGACCGCAGCCACGAGCGCCTTGAAATCCGGGCGGTTGGTCGTGCTGCCCACCGACACGCTCTATGGCCTCGCCGTCGACGCGTTCGATTCTTCGGCGGTCGGTTCGCTGCTTGCGGCCAAGCGACGCGGCAGGGACATGCCGGTGCCGGTGCTGGTCGGATCGTGGCACACCATCGACGGCTTGGTCTTCTCGGTGCGCCCACAGGCCCGCGAACTGATTCGTGCGTTCTGGCCCGGCGGACTGAGTCTGGTTGTGCAGCAAGCCCCTTCACTTGCGTGGGATCTCGGCGACACCCGAGGAACGGTGATGCTGCGGATGCCGCTGCATCCGGTCGCGCTCGAACTGCTGCGTGAGGTCGGCCCGCTGGCGGTGTCCAGTGCCAACGTTTCGGGACAGCCGCCTGCCAAGACCGCCGCCGAGGCTCGCGATCAGCTCGGCGACCTGGTCGGGGTCTACCTCGACGGCGGACCGTCCGAGCATGCCGTTGCCTCCACCATCGTCGATCTCACCGCCGACCAGCCGCGCGTTCTGCGCGAGGGCGCGGTGGCGGTCGCCGATATTGCCGAGGTGCTCGGGATGTCGCCGGAAGCCCTGACCGGCGCTGTGTCGCGGTAAGTTGCTCGACCCGGATGCAGTAAAACCTGGATGTCGGACCGCAAGCCGAGGCGCTGAGCTCTTGACCTCGGCATCGGACGTGAAGCGGCTTCCCGTCCGATGCGGTCGGTCGCGTGGCGCATGTCGACCGCAGGCGTCGGTATGGTCGCGGAGCCGAACCGGGCCGGTGTGGGTCGCCGCTGCTGCCTGGCCCGATCAATCTGGGATGCGTGGTGTTCAGGTGATGGATGCGATGATGGTCGCCGTGAAGATGGTCCGGGACAACATCTATTTCGATGGTCGTTTGCTGGGGACGGGCAGGGCGCTTCTGGTGGATGAGGGGCTGCGGTGACCGGTCAGGGAGCTGTGGTCCCCCTGCGTGAGCTACTGCTTGTGCTGCTGGTTGCCTCGACCGCGACGTTCCTGGCGACCGGAGGGGTTCGGTTGATGGCGATTGCCTTCGGTGCAGTCGCGGTGCCGCGTGAGCGGGACGTCCACGTCAAGCCGATCCCCCGCATGGGTGGGGTCGGCATCTATGTCGGGGTCGTCGCCGCAATCCTCTTCGCTCAGCAGTTGCCCGCGCTGCGTCGCGGGTTCGAGTGGCAGCATGATATTTCAGCAGTTCTGGTGGCAGGGACACTCATCGTGTTGGTCGGCATTGTCGACGATCGCTGGGGTTTGGACGCGCTGACAAAGTTTGCCGGGCAGGTGACTGCTGCGGGAGTGATGGCCGTTATGGGTTTGAGCTGGGTTATTGTCTACGACCCGTTCAACAACGAGACGGTGGTTCTCGATAGATTGCTGGGCGGATTGATTACTGTCGGCATCACCGTCGTGATGATCAATGCAATGAATTTTGTCGATGGTCTGGACGGTCTGGCGGCGGGCCTCGGCTTGATCGCGGCCTTGGCTGTGTTCGTCTTTACTATCGGATTGCTGAACGAGCAGGGTGGAGCAGCTGACACCTATCGGCCGGCTCTGCTCGCTGCGGCGCTCGCCGGTGCGTGCTTGGGTTTTCTTCCGCATAATTTTCAGCCTGCGCGAATCTTCATGGGCGACTCCGGCTCGATGCTGATCGGGTTGATGCTCGCTGCAGTGTCCACCGGAGCGTCCGGGCGGATACCGCTGAACGGCTTCGGGCCTCGTGATGTAGTCGGCTTGCTGTCACCTCTGTTGCTGGTCGGCGCAGTGATGTTCATTCCGGTGCTGGATCTCGTGCTGGCGATTGTGCGTCGTGTCCGTGCCGGGGTCAGTTTCTCGACTCCGGACAAAATGCACTTGCATCACCGGTTGCTGCAGATCGGACACTCGCACCGGCGCGTGGTTTTGCTTATCTATTTGTGGGTCGGTGTGCTCGCCTTCGGCGCTGTCGGCACCGCGCTGATGGACCGGCGGCTGGTGGTGCTGCTGATGGCGGGCGGACTGGTTTTCGCCCTCGTTGTCACCGCGATCCCTGGTCTGCGCCGCGGGGATGCCGCGGGTGACCGGACGCCGCCCGGGTAAAGTTTTGGTCGTGAGCTTTACTCCGACACCTGTCCCCGGTCCCGAAGCGCCGCTCAGGGCGGCGCTGCGCTACGGCGCGATCGGGTTGATCGTGTTGGTGGTGCTCGCCGTGGCGATCGCCTCCTCGGCGGCCGGTATGCCCGGCTTCTGGGGTGCGCTGATCGGCGCGGCCATCGGTGGCGGTTTCATCCTCACCACGGCGGTCGTCGTATTGCTCGGCGCGAAGCTGCCGGCGAGCACTGCGGGCCTGGTCATGCTGGTCAGCTGGGTCGGCAAGCTGCTGGTCGCGATGGTGGTGGTTGCGGTGCTGCAGAACTTCGATTTCTACAACCGGATGGCCCTGTTCCTGACCGTGGTGGGCGCCCTCGTCATCGTGCTCGGAGCGGAGACGTATGGCGTTCTGCGCCAGAAGGTTCCGTACGTGACGGTGCCCGATGCCGAGCCCGAACCGGGTACTGGTCAGTAATAAATCCCACCCACCTACACACTGTCGTAGATAACTTGGTAAAGTGTTGGTAAGCAAGCAACCAAGCGAGGGGGGATCACCCCGATCCCGCTGAGTGCCGCTATGCTTACTGCCGTGCCGGGCTCCGAGGGTTCCGGTTCTGCATGTCGACGATGTCGCCGACACACGTACAGACGCCAGGTGGAGTCCATCCCACCGCACAGCTGCTGACGAAATTCGAGCCGACCTGAGTCGACTAATTGATCGTCAATGTCCGATCGAACCGTGGGTACGACCGAACCCACGGCCCGAACACGGGAGAGAACGCTGAGCGTCACCACTTTGGCGGGCGAGTTCCACGCGCCATCGCTGTCCGACTTCTTCCCTCCAGCTGTGCTGTTCGAGGGTACGCCGTTCGAACTCGACCGACTGATGCTGATTCGTCTGATCATGACGGCAGTTGTTGTCATTGTGATGGTGTTGGCATTCCGGAGTCCCCGCATCGTCCCGCGCGGCCTGCAGAACATTGCCGAAACCGGATTGGTCTTCGTCAAGGAACAGATTTGCGATGAGGTTCTCGGTAAGGAATCCGGCCGCAAGTTCTTCCCGCTGATCGCGACGATCTTCTTCACGGTCCTCTTTCTGAACTTCTCCGGCATCATTCCGGGGTTGAACATCTCGTCGAACGCCCGAGTCGGCATGCCGCTGGTACTTGCCCTGCTTGCGTACATCACGTTCAACTATGTGGGTATCAAGAAGTACGGATTCCTCAAGTACATGCGCAGCAGCATCGTGGTCCCGAATGTTCCGCCCGCATTGCACGTGTTGCTGATTCCGATCGAGTTCATCTCGACGTTCGTGCTCCGCCCGTTCACGCTGACCGTCCGACTCATGGCGAACATGCTCGCAGGGCACATCATGCTGGTGCTGTTCTTCAGCGCCACCTGGTTCTTCCTGTTCGACGCCACCCCGTGGATGAAGGTGTTCTCGCCGTTCTCGCTGATCGCGGGACTCGGGTTCACTCTCTTCGAGATCCTGGTCATCTTCCTGCAGGCCTATGTGTTCGCCCTGCTGACCGCGGTCTACATCGGACTCGCGCAACACGCTGACTCGCACTGACCCGCAACAACTACCGGAAACCTGCTACATCACGCCGACCGGCGGGTGAGCAATAGAAAGGGAATGGAACTCATGAGCCTCGCGTACCTGGCCCAGGAAGCTGCAACCACCTCCGAGAAGTTCAAGGGCTTCGGCGCCATCGGCTACGGTCTGGCCGCCATCGGCCCGGGCATCGGCGTGGGCATCGTCGTCGGTAAGGCGATCGAGGGCATCGCCCGTCAGCCCGAGCTCCAGGGCACGATCCGCACCAACATGTTCCTCGGTATCGCGTTCACCGAGGCGCTCGCGCTGATCGGCCTCGTCGCCGGCTTCATTTTCTGAGTTTGCGATGACCACGCTTTCTGTGCTCGCCGCGGAGACAGGGGAAGATATCAACCCCCTTATCCCCGAGACATACGACATCGTGTGGTCGGTGGTCTGCATTGCGATCATCGGCTTCATTTTCTACAAGTACGTAATTCCGCGCCTCATGAAGGTGCTGGACGAGCGTGCCGACAAGATCGAGGGTGGCATCCAGCGGGCCGAGGCCGCGCAGGAAGAGGCCCAGCTGACCCTGCAGCAGTATCAGCAGCAGCTGGCCGAGGCCAGGCTCGAGGCCGCGCGCATCCGTGAGGACGCCCGCACACAAGGCCAGCAGATCCTCGCGCAGATGCGCACGGAAGCCCAGGCCGAAAGCGACCGCATCGTCGCGGCAGGCCACAGCCAGCTGGAAGCCCAGCGGCAGCAGATCCTCACCGAACTGCGTGCCGAGGTCGGACAGACGGCCGTCGATCTGGCGGAAAAGATTATCGGACAGTCGGTTTCGGACGAGGCCAAGCAAGCGGCTTCGATCGAGCGGTTCCTGTCCGAGCTCGACCAGTCGAATGCCGGCATCGGGGTCGGAAGGTAGCGACGCGAAAGTGAGAAGCATGTACGCAGCGAGCCGCGAGGCAAGCTCCCGGTCCCGGGAGGCGCTTCGGGCCGCTCTGACCGGAAGCGACAGTGTTGCGGCCACGACGGGGTCGGAACTGTTCGCCGTTGTCGCCGTGCTGGATGACCAGCGTTCGCTGCGTGTTGCGCTCGCGGACGTTTCGGTGCCCGGCGCGGTTCGCGCCGAGCTGAGCGAGCGGGTCTTCAGCGGCAAGGTCAGCGCTGCCACGCTGGCGGTGCTGACCACCGCAGTGGCCCAGAACTGGTCGCGCACTGCCGATTTGGTCGACACTCTGGTGTTGCTCGGGCAGGAAGCGCTGCTGGAGTCGGCTGCCGACAGCGGGCGGATCGACGCGGTCGAGGACGAACTGTTCCGACTCGGCCGGATCATCAGCGACAACCCCGAGTTGGAGCAGGCACTGTCGGACCACGGGAAGCCGGCATCGGCCAAACGTGAGCTGACCAGCCGTCTGCTCACTGGCAAAACCGACACCATCACCCAGACCCTGGCGGACCAGGTGGTCACCCGGTCGAAGACGGGCATCGGCGAAGCATTCGACGAGCTGTCCGATCTCGCGGCCGCGCGGCGCGAGCAGATCGTCGCGCATGTTCGCGCGGCGATTGCGCTGACCGACCAGCAGCGCGGCCACCTTGCGGCGTCGTTGCAGCGCATCTACGGCAAGCCGGTCACTGTGCACGTCCAGGTCGATCCGAGTCTGCTGACCGGCGTCGTCGTGCACATCGGCGACGACGTGATCGACGGCAGCGCCACCGGCCGACTGGAACGGCTGCGTCGGGCCCTGGCTTGATGTCACAGCCTGACGACTCCTAATCCCCCCGACATTCGAGACCAGACAGCGAGAGCAGGAAGACTATGGCGGAGCTGACGATCTCCACCGATGAGATCCGTAGCGCGATCGAGAGCTACACCCAGAGCTACACCCCGGAAACCTCCATCGAAGAAGTCGGTGTTGTCACCGACACCGGTGACGGTATCGCCCACGTGAGCGGTCTGCCTTCGGCGATGGCCAACGAACTGCTCGAGTTCCCCGGTGGTGTGCTCGGCGTGGCGCTGAACCTCGAGGACCGCGCCATCGGTGCGGTTATCCTCGGCGAGTACGCCACCCTCGAAGAGGGCCAGGAAGTCCGCCGTACCGGCGACGTGCTCTCGGTTCCGGTGGGCGACAAGTTCCTCGGCCGCGTGGTCAACCCGCTCGGTCAGCCGATCGACGGCCTCGGCGAGATCGAAGCCGAAGAGCAGCGCGTGCTCGAGCTGCAGGCCGCGTCGGTGCTGCAGCGCCAGCCGGTCGAGGAACCGATGGCCACAGGTATCACTGCCATCGATGCACTCACCGCGATCGGCCGTGGCCAGCGTCAGCTGATCATCGGCGACCGCAAGACCGGCAAGACCGCGGTCTGCATCGACGCGATCCTGAACCAGAAGGCCAACTGGGAGTCGGGCGATCCGACCAAGCAGATGCGCTGCATCTACGTCGCGATCGGCCAGAAGGGCTCCACCATCGCGGGCGTCAAGACCGCGCTGGAGGCGCACGGTGCGATGGAGTACACCACCATCGTCGCGGCCCCCGCTTCGGACTCCGCCGGCTTCAAATGGCTTGCGCCCTACACTGGTTCGGCTCTCGGCCAGCACTGGATGTACCAGGGCAAGCACGTCCTGATCGTGTTCGACGACCTGAGCAAGCAGGCCGAGGCCTACCGCTCGATCTCGCTGCTGCTGCGCCGCCCGCCGGGCCGCGAGGCGTACCCGGGTGACGTCTTCTACCTGCACTCCCGTCTGCTGGAGCGTTGCGCGAAGCTGTCGGACGCGATGGGCGCGGGCTCGATGACTGGTCTGCCGATCATCGAGACCAAGGCCAACGACATCTCGGCCTTCATCCCGACCAACGTCATCTCCATCACCGACGGCCAGGTCTTCCTCGAGTCCGACCTGTTCAACAAGGGTGTCCGTCCGGCGATCAACGTCGGTACCTCGGTCTCCCGCGTCGGTGGCGCCGCCCAGACCAAGGGCATGAAGAAGGTCGCCGGTTCGCTGCGTCTGGAAATGGCGCAGTACCGCGAGCTGGAGGCGTTCTCCGCCTTCGCTTCCGACCTGGACGCGGCCTCGCTCGCCCAGCTCGAGCGTGGCGCCCGCTGGGTGGAACTGCTCAAGCAGGACCAGTACTCGCCGGTCCCCGTCGAAGACCAGATCGTTTCGATCTTCCTGGTCGACGCCGGCTACTACGAGTCGGTCCCGGTTGCCGACATCCGCCGGTTCAACGCCGAGCTGATCGAGGAGCTGCACCGCACCGCACCCGAGGCGTTCGAGTCGATCGCCGGCGGCAAGGTGCTGCAGGGCGACGCGGCCGACGCGATCAAGGTGGCCACCGACAAGTTCAAGCAGGGCTTCCTTGCCTCCGACGGCAGTCGTGTGGTGAACGAGGACGGAGCGGGTGAGCTCGAGTCCGAAGAGGTCGAGTCGCTGACCGTGACCCGCAAGCACGTCGAGAAGTAGCGCGGGCGAGCATGCGTTATTGGAATCTGGCGAATGAAGGGAGAGTGAACCGCTGATGGCAAACCTGCGTGAATTGCGCTCCCGCATTCGTGGTGTGAATTCGATCAAGAAGATCACCAAGGCCCAGGAGCTGATCGCGACCTCGCGAATCACCAAGGCTCAGGCCCGGGTTGCTGCGGCCAAGCCGTACGCGGAGGAGATCACCAAGGTTCTCGGTGAGCTGGCGAGTGCGTCGAAGAACCTCTCGCATCCGCTGCTGACGGAGCGCTCCAACCCGCGTCGCGCCGCCGTGCTGGTGATCACCAGTGACAGCGGTATGTGTGGTGGCTACAACTCGAACGTGCTCAAGCGCGCCGAGGAGCTCATGACCACGCTGCGCGGCGAGGGTAAAGAGCCGGTGGTGTACGTGATGGGCAACAAGGGCCTCATCTACTACACCTTCCGCAACCGTGCGCCGCGTGCGTCGTGGACTGGGTTCTCCCAGCAGCCGAAGTACACCGATGCCTCGGCCGCGTGCCGGCACCTGGTGGACAGCTTCATGGCGGGCTCCGAGGGCGAGGTTCCTGCTCCGAACGGCACCGGCAATATCGCCGGTGTCGACGAGCTGCACATCGTGTACACCCGGTTCGTCTCGATGCTGACGCAGACCCCGGAGGTGCGCCGGTTGGCGCCGATCCAGGTGAGCTACGTCGACGAGAACTTCGACCTGGGCGAGGACAGCCTGTCCGATTCGGCCACCGCCGATGTGCACGCGCAGTACGAGTTCGAGCCCGACGCCGATGTGCTGCTGGCGGCGCTGCTGCCCAAGTACATCAACACGCGTATCTACTCATCGTTGCTCGAGGCAGCGGCATCCGAGTCCGCGGCTCGGCGCACCGCAATGAAGGCCGCCACCGATAACGCCAATGAGCTGTCGAATGTCCTTACCAGGCAGGCGAACTCGGCGCGGCAGGCCCAGATCACGCAGGAAATCAGTGAAATCGTGGGCGGCGTGAACGCGCTGGCTTCGAGCTCGGACCGCGACTAAGCGCAGGAAGAGAATAATGACCGCAGCAGTCACGCAAGAAAGCCGGACGGGCGCGACAACAGGCCGCGTCGTCCGTGTCATCGGCCCCGTCGTGGACGTCGAGTTCCCGCGGGGTTCCATCCCAGAGCTGTTCAACGCTCTGCACGCCGAGATCGCGCTGGCGTCGGTGGCCAAGACCCTGACCCTCGAGGTTGCCCAGCACCTCGGCGACAACATCGTGCGCACCATCTCGATGCAGCCGACCGACGGCCTGGTCCGTGGGGCCAAGGTCTCCGACACCGGTAAGCCGATCTCGGTGCCGGTCGGTGACGTCGTCAAGGGCCACGTGTTCAACGCCCTCGGCGATTGCCTCGACACCCCCGGCCTCGGCCGGGACGGCGAGCAGTGGGGCATCCACCGCAAGCCACCGTCATTCGACCAGCTCGAGGGCAAGACCGAAATCCTCGAGACCGGTGTGAAGGTCATCGACCTGCTGACCCCGTATGTGAAGGGTGGCAAGATCGGTCTGTTCGGTGGCGCCGGTGTCGGCAAGACCGTGCTGATCCAGGAGATGATCACCCGTATCGCGCGTGAGTTCTCCGGCACGTCGGTGTTCGCCGGCGTCGGTGAGCGCACCCGTGAGGGCACCGACCTGCACCTGGAAATGGAAGAGATGGGCGTCCTGCAGGACACCGCCCTCGTCTTCGGCCAGATGGACGAGCCGCCGGGCACCCGTATGCGCGTCGCTCTCTCGGCCCTCACCATGGCCGAGTACTTCCGCGACGTGCAGCACCAGGACGTGCTGCTGTTCATCGACAACATCTTCCGGTTCACCCAGGCCGGTTCCGAGGTGTCGACGCTGCTCGGCCGGATGCCCTCCGCCGTCGGTTACCAGCCCACGCTGGCCGACGAGATGGGTGAGCTGCAGGAGCGCATCACCTCCACCCGTGGTCGGTCCATCACCTCGCTGCAGGCCATCTACGTGCCCGCCGACGACTACACCGACCCGGCTCCGGCGACCACCTTCGCCCACCTCGATGCGACGACCGAGCTCTCCCGCCCGATCTCGCAGAAGGGCATCTACCCGGCTGTCGACCCGCTGACCTCGACCTCCCGCATCCTGGAGGCCTCGATCGTCGGTGCGGAACACTTCCGGGTCGCCAACGAGGTCAAGCGGATCCTGCAGAAGTACAAGGAACTGCAGGACATCATCGCCATCCTCGGCATGGACGAGCTCTCCGAAGAGGACAAGGTCCTCGTCGGCCGGGCCCGTCGCCTGGAGAAGTTCCTCGGCCAGAACTTCATCGTGGCCGAGAAGTTCACCGGCCAGCCGGGTTCGGTGGTGCCGCTGTCCGACACCATCGAGGCGTTCGACCGCGTCTGCAAGGGCGAGTTCGACCACTTCCCGGAGCAGGCGTTCAACAGCTGCGGTGGACTCGACGACGTCGAGGCCGCCGCGAAGAAGATCGCCGGAAAGTAGTCACCGATGGCGGAAATGTCAGTTGATCTCGTCGCGGTCGAGCGACTGCTCTGGTCCGGCCAGGCGTCGTTCGTCAGCGCGCAGACCACCGAGGGCCAAATCGGCATCATGCCGGGCCACGAGCCGCTGCTCGGCCAGTTGGTCGAGGGCGGCACCGTGACCATCGTCGACATCGATGGGCAGCGCATCGTCGCTGCGGTGCACGGCGGTTTCTTCTCGGTGACCGCTACCACGGTCCGGGTGCTCGCCGAGTCCGCGGAGTTCGCCGGTGAGGTCGACGTCGAGGCGGCCCGCCGGGTGCTGGCCGACTCGGACGCCACCGAGGAACAGCAGCGGGCGGCTCAGGCCCGAGTGCGCGCGGTCGAGCAGAACGCGAACGCGTAGTCACGCACCACCATTGCGCACGACGCTGTCGGCGGCGAAACTTATTCGCCGCCGACAGCGTCGTTTCGGGGTTGGTACGAGCTGCGGGGCAAAAGACATGGCCCCGCCATTTGTAAACTCGGGTCCGTGGTTGAATGACCGCGAGGTGTCGTCGAGACGGCGGCGGAGCGAAGGGACGAACGGCATTGCAGACCGGGATGGTTCTCCTGATCATTCTGGTGCTCATGCTCGTTTTTCTGGCGCTGGCTTCGACCTACCGTCTGATCATGCTGCGCCGAGGTGGCACGGCTGCGTTGCTGCGGGTGCTGCCCGCGCGCGGTGGCCAGGGCTGGCGGCACGGCCTGATCCGATACGACGAGGATCGGCTGGTTTTCTACAAGCTGTCCAGCCTCAAACTCGGCCCCGACTCCACCATTCGACGCCAGGGCATCGAGATCGGTGACCGTCGCGGCCCGCGCGGCGACGAGTTCGACATCATGACCGAAGAACTGTCGGTGACCGCGGTGTCCGATAGCGACGGCGCTTTCGAACTCGCCTTGGACCGCGGTTCGCTTGCGGCCTTCCTTTCCTGGGTCGAATCCCGTCCGTCCGACCGCACCCGCAGGCTTCCAGGCCTCTGAACGGTCAGTCGTTCGGGTCCGACATCTAAGGTGGTCTTGTGAGCGTGCATCTGACGCGGATATACACGCGTACCGGGGACGACGGGACCACTGGACTCAGTGACTTCTCCCGGGTCGCCAAGACCGATCCCCGACTGGTCGCCTACGCCGATTGTGACGAGACCAATGCTGCCATCGGTGTTGCCATTGCACTCGGCAGCCCGACGCCGGAACTACTCGCGGTGCTCCACCAGATTCAAAACGACCTGTTCGACGCGGGCGCGGACCTGTCCACCCCCGTCGTCGCGGAGCCCAAGTACCCGCCGCTGCGGATCACCCAGCCCTACATCGACCGGCTCGAAGCCTGGTGCGATGAATTCAATGCCGAACTGGCGCCGCTGAATTCGTTCATCCTGCCCAGCGGCACTCCGCTTGCTGCGCTGTTGCACACCGCGCGCACCGTTGCGCGCCGCGCCGAGCGCGCCGCATGGGCTGCGGTGGCGGCACACCCGGACGACACGAACGTGCTGCCGGGCAAGTACTTGAATCGTCTATCGGATCTGCTGTTTATCCTGAGCCGGGTTGCCAATCCTGGCGGCGATGTGCTCTGGAAGCCGGGCGGAGACCAGGCGGGTGCATCATGATGGACGCGAACGCGGACACGATGGGCTCGACACGCAACGGCTGATTTCGTGACTACATGGGTAACTCGCCGGGTACGCCCGGAACTGAGCCAGGCATCTACCGCCGGCCCGAAACGCAACTATCGTGGCACTCAATAGTGCGCTGAATATCCGGAGAGGCGGACTGAGAGGCGGCATGGAGAGGTTTTTGGTTACCGGCGGGAATCAACTCGTCGGTGAGGTCGCGGTCGGGGGTGCCAAGAACAGCGTCCTAAAGCTGATGGCCGCTGCCTTGCTGGCCGAGGGCACGACCACCATTACGAACTGCCCGGACATCCTCGATGTGCCGCTGATGGGTGATGTGCTGCGCGGCCTGGGCTGCGACGTGACGATCGATGGTTCGGTCGTCATCATCAACACTCCTGCGGAACCGAAGTACCACGCGGACTTTCCCGCGGTGACACAGTTCCGCGCGTCGGTTTGTGTGCTCGGACCATTGATGGCGCGGTGCAAGCGGGCCGTTGTCGCGCTGCCCGGTGGGGACGCAATCGGTTCGCGTCCCTTGGATATGCATCAAGCCGGCCTGCGCCTGCTCGGGGCGACCAGCGAAATCGAACACGGTTGTGTGGTTGCGCGGGCGGACGAACTGCGCGGCGCGCGGATCAGGCTGGACTTTCCGTCGGTGGGGGCGACCGAGAACATCCTCATGGCGGCCGTGCTGGCCGAAGGGGAGACGGTCATCGATAACGCCGCACGTGAACCGGACATCGTCGACCTGTGCAACATGCTGGTTCAGATGGGCGCCCGTATCAGTGGCGCCGGCACGTCGGTGCTGACGATCGAGGGCGTCGAGCGCCTTTTGCCGACCACGCACCGTGTAATCGGTGATCGCATCGTCGCCGCCACCTGGGGGATTGCCGCCGCGATGACTATGGGCGACATCCGGGTGACCGGCGTCAACCCGAAGCATCTGTCCCTGGTGCTGGACAAGCTGCGCTCGGCAGGAGCGCGGATTTCGTTCGAACCGGACGGTTTCCGTGTGCTCCAGGCCGACCGGCCGCGTGCGGTCAACTTCTCCACATTGCCTTTCCCTGGGTTCCCGACCGATCTGCAGCCGATGGCTATCGGCCTCGCGGCGATCGCCGACGGCACCTCGATGATCACCGAGAACGTCTTCGAAGCGCGGTTCCGCTTCGTCGAGGAGATGATTCGGCTCGGTGCCGACGCGCGAACCGATGGACACCACGCTGTGGTGCGCGGAATTCCGCGGTTGTCCAGTGCGCCGGTGTGGTCGTCGGATATTCGTGCAGGCGCGGGACTCGTGCTCGCGGGTCTGGTTGCCGATGGTGTCACCGAAGTGCACGACGTCTTCCATATCGACCGCGGCTACCCGAATTTCGTCGAGCAGCTGCAGGCATTGGGTGGCCAAGTGGAGCGGGTCGGCGCGGCTGATTGATCTTGTCCGCCAGGAATGGGCGGACACAATGATCACGTGTCGTCGAAAACCGTTCCTGACCAGGCGATTTGACATCATGCACGCAGACACGTAACTTTATTCAAGTCAGAGCGACACGGACACCGACCCGGAGCCGAGAAGCGCAGCGGAAACGCTGAGCGGAGGCGAGGGAAACGAGGTAGTACGAGGAGCGCCTGACGATCACACTAGCTCGATCGAGGCCCTGGTTTGCGCCTGGGTATGTGACTGAGCTAAGCTTGAAAAGTTGCCTCACCGATCAATCAGAGTAAATCTGGGCGATGGTGTGTGCGTGTGTTCTTTGAGAACTCAATAGTGTGTCGATGAATGTCAGTGCCAATTATTTAATTGGTTCCGGCCTTACATACCCCCCGGTTGTAGGGTTGGACATTTAGTCAGCAAATCTTTTTGC
>NZ_JBKOQN010000046.1:0-46333 GCF_046764895.1 Nocardia sp. CWNU-33
TCACCGCAACCCCGGCATCGACCAGCCGGGTCAGCGGATCACCGAACCGAGCCAGATCCTCCGAAAACGACACGGTCGCCGCAACCTCTCACATCGAGAGTGTTGCGACGACCGCATGAACCCAAGGCTTCGACGCGGGCGCTGTGCTGTGTCACCGAATCTCGGTAGTTGCCGGTGAATCTCAGCAGTTGCTCGGCGCGGGGGATGCCGGCGAAGCGGTCGGCGCCGGGCTGGAGGTCGCCCACATTCGGTGGCGCGAAATAGAATCCGTCGCCGTCGGGAAGCGGGAAGATCGCCGCCGTCGCGGCCGGCGGCAGGTAGGTGAGGCTCGCCGCCGCGACCGATAGCGTCGCGATGGTGAGCCGCCCCAGTTATCGGCGCCCGCCGAAGGTGATCGAATTCCGTCTGCCGAACAGTTGCTGACGCTCGAGTCGGCGCGGTTTCGCCGTCGCCCGATGGATCGTGGGTACTGCTCGTCGTGCAGCCATCATCGCTCCGGACCTGAGTCTGTAGGGGGTTAGGTGGAACCTCGGCGAAACCTTCTGGGCATTCGAACGTCGTACCTGCACACATGTCGACGAACGGTACTGTTCGTAATTTGTGCCGCCGTCCCGGGCGAACAGACCGCACGGTACAGCCGATAGCATTGCACCGGTGACATTCGGCTCGGCAGGAGGTCAGCGCATGGGTCGGCGGACCGACGCCCCTGCCGTCGAACCGATGGTGCTGTTGGTGATCTCCGTCGGCGGCGCGATCGGGGCGATGTTGCGCTACCGCATCGGCGTATGGTGGCCGCCGCGACCGGGCCACGTCCCCTGGTCGACGTTCACGATCAATGTCGTGGGATGCTTTGCGATCGGAATTCTGATGATTCTGATTACCGAAGTGTGGGTAGCCCACAGACTGCTCCGCCCGTTCCTCGGCGTCGGCCTGCTCGGCGGCTTCACCACTTTTTCCACCTATAGCCTCGAGGTTCGTAGACTGCTCCAATCGGGTGCAACGGTCGAGGCGCTCGGCTATCTGGGGGGAACGGTGGTGGCGGCGCTCGTCGCGGTCGTGCTCGGAATGGGCTCGGCGCGATGGATGACCAGACGGGCTCGACGGACATGATGACGGCACGACGGAAGGGGGTCAGACGATGAATGATTCACCGGCGGGCGCGCGTCCGACGGCGGGACAGTGGAAGCAGGCCGCGCGGCTGACGGTGCTGCTCGACGAGGACGACAAATGGAAACACGGCCCCCTGTATCACGAAATCGTGCAGCGGGCCCGCGACGCCGGATTGGCAGGGGCAAGTGTGTGGCGTGGAGTCGAGGGCTACGGCGCCTCCTCGCGCATCCACACCAGCCGGATCCTGGATCTGGCCGAACACCTACCCGTGCAGGTGATGGTCATCGATGATGCCCAGCGGCTGCGGTCGTTCGTCGAGCACAATGCCGAGATGCTCGCCGCGGTGAACGTCACCCTGTCCGACGTGACGATCTGGCAGCCGACCGCAGGGATGCTCGGATGAACGTCGCACTCGTCGTGCTCGGTGCCATGTTCGGCGCACCCGCTCGATATCTGATAGACCGTGCTGTCGCAGCACGTTTCGGATCTCTGCTGCCGTGGGGCACCTTGACCGTTAACATTGTCGGTTCGGCGTTGCTCGGTGGTCTGGTCGGCGCGGGTGCGAACAGTTGGCTGCTCACCGCTGCCGGGACCGGTTTCTGCGGTGCGCTTACCACGTTCAGCACCTTCGGCTACGAGACCATCAGGCTGATTGCCGACGGCGCCTACGCCTATGCCGCAGGCAATGTCGTGATCAGCGTCGTGGCCGGTCTGGTCGCGGTCTTCGCCGCGGCATCCGCGACACAGTGGTTGTGGACATGATTCTGATGACGAGCCGGGCGCAGCCGATCCGGAAGGGAGACCCGAGCATGGCCCATGATCGAGCCGGGCGACCCGCGCGACCCACCGACCTGGAGGACATCGCGCATCTGGTGACGGCCTACTACAGCCGCATCCCGGATCCGCAGGATCCCGCCCAGCAGGTGGTGTTCGGCACCTCGGGGCATCGTGGCTCGAGCTTGGACACCGCGTTCAACGAGGCGCACATTCTCGCCATTACCCAGGCGATCATCGAATACCGTGCGACCCGGGGCATTACCGGCCCGGTGTATCTGGCCCGGGACACACACGCATTGTCGGAACCCGCGTGGACCACTGCACTCGAGGTGCTCGCGGCCAACGATGTGACCGCCATCATCGACGCCCGCGACCGATACACCCCGACCCCCGCGCTGAGTCATGCGGTGCTGCGCCACAATCGCGGCGGCACCCGCCACCAGGCCGACGGCATCGTGGTCACCCCCTCGCACAACCCGCCGCGTGACGGCGGCTTCAAATACAACCCGCCACACGGCGGTCCCGCCGACACCGTTGCCACCGACGCCATCGCCGCCCGCGCCAACGAACTGCTGCGCAGCGGTCTCGCAGGCATCCGCCGCACCACGCTGCAGCATGCGCTGGACACCAGCGTCGAACGCTACGACTACCTCGACCACTACATCGCGGACCTGCCGAACGTGTTGAACCTGGACGCCATTCGCGGCGCCGGCATCCGGCTCGGCGCCGACCCTATGGGTGGGGCGAGCGTCGACTACTGGGAGGAAATCGGTCAGCGCTACGACCTCGAGCTCGAGGTCGTCAACCCGTTCGTCGACCCGACCTGGCGGTTCATGACCCTCGACAGCGACGGCAAGATCCGCATGGATCCTTCCTCGCGCTACGCCATGGCCTCGCTGATCGCGATCAAGGACGACTACGACCTCTCCACCGGCAACGACGCCGACGCCGACCGGCACGGCATCGTCACGCCCGACGGCGGGTTGATGAATCCCAACCACTTCCTCGCGGTCGCCATCGAATATCTCGTCGCGAACCGGATGGGCTGGGACGCGCTGACCAAGATCGGCAAGACGGCGGTGAGCTCGTCGATGATCGATCGGGTGGTCGGCGTGCTCGGCCGCGACGTGCACGAAGTGCCGGTCGGCTTCAAATGGTTCGTGCCCGGATTGTTCAGCGGCAGCTTGGCTTTCGGTGGCGAGGAAAGCGCAGGTGCATCCTTCCTGCGGATGGACGGCACCGTCTGGACCACCGACAAGGACGGGCTGTTGCTCGCACTGCTCGCCGCCGAAATCGCGGCGGTCACCGGCCAGAGCCCGTCGGCGCGCTATGTCGAACTCGAGAAGCGCTACGGCAGCCCCGCCTACGCGCGGATCGACGCCGCCGCAACCGGGGAACAGAAAGAGCTGCTCGCGAAGTTGACGCCGGACATGATCACCACACAGGAGATCGCGGGCGAGCCGATCACCGCGGTGCTCACCAGGGCACGGGGCAACGGCGCACCGCTCGGTGGTCTGAAGGTGACGACGGAGAACGCGTGGTTCGCCGCGCGCCCGTCCGGCACCGAGGACAAGTACAAGATCTACGCCGAATCGTTCCACGGCCCCGAGCATCTGACGCAGGTGCAGGCCGCCGCGGAGGAGATGGTCGGGCAGGCGCTGTCGGGTGAGTAGTAGATCGAAGGCCCTGCCCACCGAGATCTGGGTGCTGGTCGGGGCCGCGTTCGTCATTGCCATCGGTTTCGGCTTGGTCGCACCCGTGCTGCCGCAGTACGCGCGCAGTTTCGGCGTCGGTGTGGCGGCAGCGTCGGCGATCATCAGCGCTTTCGCGTTGATGCGGCTGCTGTTCGCCCCGGTGAGCGGCCGACTGGTGCAGCGCTTGGGGGAGCGCTCGGTGTATCTGAGCGGGCTGCTGATCGTCGCGGTGTCGACCGGCGCGAGCGCGCTGGCCCAGAGTTATTGGCAGCTGCTGGTTTTGCGTTCGGTCGGCGGCATCGGGTCGACCATGTTCACCGTTTCCTCGCTCGCACTGGTGATTCGGCTGTCGCCGCCCGCGCAGCGCGGGCGGGTGTCCGGGCTGTGGTCGACCAGCTTCCTGATCGGTTCGGTGAGCGGGCCGCTGGTCGGTGGGGCGCTGTCCGGTCTCGGGTTGCGGGCGCCGTTCGTGATCTACATGGTCGCGCTGCTCGCCGTCACCGTGGCCGTCTACCTGAGCCTGCGGAACTCGAATCTGGCCGCGCCGGAGGCGACCGGTGCGGTGCGGGTGCTGACCTTCCGGCAGGGCTGGGCGCGGCCGGAATATCGGGCGGTGCTCTGGTCGAACTTCGCCAACGGCGCCGCGGTCTTCGGCGTGCGCATGGCATTGGTGCCGTTGCTCGTGGTCGAGGTGCTGCATCAGCCGTCGGGGATGGCCGGCGTCGCGCTGACGGTGTTCGCCGCGGGCAATGTGGCGGTGCTGTTCCTCTCGGGCCGGCTGTCGGATCGTTGGGGCCGTAGACCGTTTCTGATCGCCGGATCGCTGGTGTGTTCGGTCGGCACGATCGGGCTCGGATTCGCGCCGAACCTGTTGTGGCTGATGGTGAGTTCGGTGGTGGCCGGGCTCGGCTCGGGCATGCTGACGCCGACGCAGCAGGCTGCGCTCGCCGACGTGATCGGGCCGAAGGCACGCGGCGGGCCGGTGCTCGCCGGCTTCCAGATGGCGGCCGACCTGGGCACCGTCATCGGCCCGGTCGCGATCGGTGCGCTGGCGCAACACGTCTCCTACGGGGTTGCGCTCACCGTCACCGGTGCGCTGCTCGCCGTCGCCGCAGTGGTGTGGGTTGTGGTGCCGGAGCCGTTGCAGTCGCGGATTCGACCGCTCGACACCGATCGATCCGATCATGTGAGCGGCGTACCGTGCGACGACGCCGAATATCAGCTCGCGCATCGTGCCGCGGAGTCGTGCGGGGATGATGCTCCCGAGCGAGTTCTCGACGCCGCGGAGGGACGCGCCAAGGTCTAGCCCAAGCGGTGGGACACTCGCACGTTCGCCAGCACCCGGCGCGGGTCGACGCGGACGGTTGCGGCAGAGTGTTCGGGGTGAGCGAATCGCGTTCGAACTACACCCCGCGACCGATGTCGAGCAAGACCACCTATGCCCTCGGCGCCGTGGCTCTCGCGCTCATCGTGTTGATCGTGATCCTGGCCATGCGGTGGGGTCGCGACGAACCCGCTGTGCGCAATGACGGGTACGGTCCGGTACACAGCTCGGCGGTGGTCGCGACGCTGCAGCCGGACGGCCTGATCCTCGTCGGTCGCCCGGACGCGCGGAAAACGATCGACGTGTACGCCGACCCGCTGTGCCCGGGCTGCGGCTCGATGGAGCGCGTCTACGGTCAGGAAATCGCGCAGCAGCAAGACGAAGGCAAGCTCGCGGTGCGCTATCACCTGGTCAATTTTCTCGAATCCAAGTCGCGCAGCAAGGATTACTCGACGCGCGCGATCGCCGCGAACGAGTGTGTCGCCGAGGCCGGTTCCGGTCCGGTCTACTCGAAATTCCACACGCTGTTGTTCACCACGAGGCAGCCCGAGGAGGGCGGCGCGGACCTGAGCAACGAGGAACTGGCCGCGGTGGCACGGGAGGCGGGCGCATCCGATCAGGTGGCGCAATGCATCGCTGCCGGCGCGAAGGTCGATGCCGCGCGGGCGCACGCCCTGGTCGCGCTCGGCGCGCTCAACGAACTGCTCGACGGGCGTGCGGCAACCCCTTCGGTTTTCGATGGCAAGAACAAGCTGGACGTCAACAACGAAGAGTGGATCCTCGACGTCGCACGCTGATCGCGAGAATCGGCTAGCGTCGTAGGAGTGGCAACCCTGGACGATGCCGCTGAGATCGCTCTTCAGCTCCCCGAGGTGACCGAAGGCTTGCGATTCGACTACCGAACATGGTCGGTCGCGGGCAAGGCTTTCGCGTGGGAACGACCGTTCAGCAAGGCTGATATCAAGCGATTCGGCGATACCGAGCGGCCCGAGGCGCCGATCCTCGCGGTGCGGCTGGCCGACCTCAACGACAAGGAAGCCGTTCTCGCCGAGGATCGCCCCGGTGTGTTCACCATCCCGCATTTCGACGGCTATGCCGCGGTCCTCGTCGAACTGAATCGCACCACCGTCGAGCGGCTGCGCGAACTCCTGCAAGACGGTTGGTTGGCTTGCGCCCCACCCCGTTTGGCCGACAGCTACCTCCACGGTCGCTGACGGCCGGAACGTCGAAGCGTCCGGTTCGGGCGACGCGATCGCGCCGCCCGAACCGGCGGCGTCACGTGGTCGACAGGGTGGCGAGTTCGCGCTCGACGAGTTTGTCGTGCTCCTGGGCCTGCGCCGCGGCCTTCTTCGGGCTCCAGTGTCCGGCCATCAGGAAGACGAACGGCAGGAAGGCGACCTGTGCGATCAGGCAGATCCACCACCAGCGCTTCCACTGCGAGGGCGAATCGGCTTGCGCCTGCTGCACTTCTGTGGCGTGCTCGGCCAGGTAGGCCTGGTCTTCGACGGGAATGGTGCCGACCGCCTTCAGCTTCGCGCTCGCCTGCTCGAGTTGCGGGCCGACCTTCGCGGCCACGGCGAGTTCGGCGGGTGGAATCTGCTGGACGGCGGTGAGGCGGGCAATCGCCTGGTCCGGCGGAATACCGAACTTCTTGGCCACCTGACCGACCGCTGCGAGTCCGGCGTTCGCATCGGTGGGGTTGGCCGCAAGCGCCGCCAAGGTGGCGGGAGCGATGGCTTGCAGGGTCGCGACTTCCTGCGGGTATTTCATGCTCAGCCCGAAGGCCGCCTGAATCTCGGCCGCTGTGGCGCCGGTGAGCTTGGTCATCGCCGTGAGCTGTGCGGCCGGATCGTTGGGGTTGGTTTTCAGCGCCGCAAGGGTTTCCGGTCCGACCTGCTGGATGGTCGCCAGCTCCGGGCCGAATCGGTGCTGGATTTCCTGGAGCTTGGGGCCGTAATTGACCAGCGGGCCCGCCGCGTTCACCACGATGAGCAAGCCGAACAGGACGACGGTGACGACGCCGCGCAGGGTGCCGCCCCACACCGCGAGTCCGACTGCCGTCGCGGCCGGGTTCCGGTCCTCGACCGTCTCGGTGAAGCTGGCCATCCAGGTGGAGTAGGCGATGCCGGTTCCAACCGCGATGACCACGAAAACCGTTGCGAACGCGTAGTAGCCGGTGTCGGGTTTGTCGGTGTAGCCGATGAAAACGAACATACCGACGATGCTGATGAGCGCGCCGACGATCATGAAGGGCTTACGCACCTTGAGTTTGTCCGACGCGATACCGGCGAGCACCAGCGCGATCGCGTTGGCGGTCCAGTACCAGTTGCCGAGCGCATTGGCCTTGGCCGGACTGAAGCCGAAGTTCGTGGCCATGTAGACCGGTAGGAACGACACGATCGTGTAGAAGAAGGCCAGGAACAGGCTGATCCCCAGGGCCGACCCCACGATATTGAGGCGCAGCATCTGCCGCCACTGCCCCTGCTCCAGTTGGCTGATATCGATGCCGCGCGCGCGTGCCTCGATCAGTGCCCGGTCGCGCAGCGACACCATGATCTGGTCGCGCAGTTGTGGACTCAGCTCACGCAATCCGATCACCGCGATCACGGCGATGACGAGGCTGATCGCGCCGCAGAGTCGGTAGTGGTACTGCCAGTCCGGATGCGCGTCCAGGGTCCGGGTGGAGATCTGGGTGGTGACCAGGGCGCCGATGACGGGTCCGAGCGTCCAGAAACCCATCGCGGATGCGCGGTCCAGCTGTGGCGAGAAATCGCGGATCAGTGCCGGCGTCGCCACGAGCACAGCGCCCTCGACGATGCTCACCAGGATGTAGACGACGAGGTATGCCTCTTTCGAGGTCGTCGCGGGCACCGCGAACAGCGTCAGCAGCGAGCAGATCACCACGCCGTAGGCGACGATATTCGCCCGCCCCCACCGATCGAGCACACCCGCGAGTACCGAAGCGACCGCGCCGAATGCGGCGCCGATAATGAAGATCCACACGAAGTACGCAAAAGAGAGATCGAAGTACGCGATGAGCTCATTGCCCACCGCGCCGGTGACGAACAATTGGTAATACAGTGCGATCGAGGCGATGACCACCACGGCCAGGTACCAGGAGCGGGCGGGCGTATCGGGATAGTGCGGTAGTTTGCGCTGCCACAACCCGGTGATCAGGGTTGGCGGGGGCGTAGTCGTGGTCGAACTCATGGTCGAGATGCCTTTCTGGCCACGGCATTTCGCAGGAGACTGAACCATCCGCAGTTCAGGACGAGTAGCCGGGTGGAAACAATGTAGCGACCGGCCGTGATTTGCATCACTGTTCTCGAAACAACTGCTTGTTTTGGTTGTTGTCGCCGGGCATTCGGTTGCCAGGGGTCGACAAGGTTCGATTCCGGAGGTCTGCACAGCGAATCGTGCAGAATGGGTGCCGATTGGTTGATGGGCAGTGCTGACGCCGAAGGGTTATTGCGCGCGATTTCGGGCTGGCTCGGGTCTGTCGTCGGGGATTTCGTCTTCGGGTGGGATCCGCCGAAGCTGTCCGTGGACGACTACGTAGCCGTTCAGGGGGTACACCATCTCTTCGGCGGTGGGGCGGTCGGGAAGGGCTCGGGGCGGGGCCATCGCCTGCTCGGATCTCTGGACGCCGAGGTACGGGGCGGCGGGTGTGCCGGTGTCGGTGCGCGGGAAGAGGTATTTGGCGCCCTCGCGGACGGTTGTATGGATGTCGCCCGTCGGTGCGGTCCACTGTAGGCGCTCCAGGTCCGCGCGCCAGACCGCCCAGGGGAGTTTTTCCTTGTCCGCCAGCGTCTTCAGGCGATGGTGGCGACCGCAGAGCGCGGCGAGGTTGGTGCGTGCCGTCGGTCCGCCGCGGGATGGTCGCTCGTGGTCGAAGGGATGGTTGTGGTCCAGTTCGGATTCGGCGGCAGGCATCGCGCAACCGGGGAAGCGGCACATTCCGTCCACCGCACGGACTTCGCGTTCCAGCCGGGGCGTGGGCCGCCACTGCGCCGCCTCCTCGGCGGTGGTCGGGTCGTCGATATCGGACTGTTCCGGAATCACCTGGAAGCGAGCATGTTCGGCCAGTATTCGCGCCAGCGCCGCGTCGATGGGCCGATAGCCGGCCAGGAATGCAGGCGACTCCTGAATCCCGAGCAGGGTATCGGCGGGGATACCCATCTGAATGAGCGGGCGGCGCGGCCGCTCGATCGGCACGCCGTACTTGGGGCAGCGCGCACCGCGCCCGCACTGACACCGCAACTGCCCGGACCCATCGGCCAGCGCGACGAGCGCGTCTGCGCGCCGCTGCGGCATCGTCCGTGGATCCGACGCGCACACCTGCATGCTCATTTCTCGTAGCCGCATCGCCACCGTCTGGGCACCCGGCGCGGGCAGCAGTCCGTCGAAAACGGCCATGCTGTCCTGGACCGCGCGCAGCCGAACATCGCGTTCTTCCTGTCGCCGCTCTCGCCGCCGCCGCGTGCCACCGGGATCGAGCCGAGCCGCCCAGCGCCGCGCCGCCTGCCGCAGCCGAAGCGTATTGGTCCGCCCCGCCGCCTCCAGCAATCGCGGCTCCAAATCCGCCACCACCTCCCGCGCCACCGCGCGCGTGTTGTCGACGATCACCCGCACCTTCGCCAGATCGATCCGTCCCGCCGCGAACGCCGCCCGCGTGCGCGGTAGCGCATCCTCCAGCGCGATCCCGATATCGATCAGCGCCGCAATGGTGGCCTCGTCGACCTGCAGCGCCACCGCCGCCTCCGTCGCCGCGAACTCCCCGCCCCGCACCCCATCCGGCCCCGGATCCGCACTTTCCGCACGCCGCCGCCGATACAGCTCCCGCACCGCGAACACCTCCGCCGCCTGCGCGGCCGCAGCCGCCCCGTGCGCCGTCCGAAGGGCGTCGATAAGCCCCTCGTCACTAATGGCACTGAAGTCCACCGCCGAGAGATCATCGCTATCGAACATATGTTCGATTCTACGATCATCAACCCCCTTCGTCACCCCCCGAATCAAGGCGATTTGGTTGCTGACAGGCCGGTGGTGTAACTTCGTTCAGGCAGTCAGGGAAACCTGAGGGCAATCACCAGGGGCTATGGCGCAGCTGGTAGCGCACCACACTGGCAGTGTGGGGGTCAGGGGTTCGAGTCCCCTTAGCTCCACAGAAATAGCAGGTCAGGCCCGGTCAGCTGACCGGGCCTGACCTGTTTTTCGGTCCTGGCCCCCCGTAAACCCCCCGTTTTGGCTGTGTGTTTGATGGATGCCGTCTGCGGACCGCCTTGTCGCGGTTCCGATCCGCCGCGACGGACGATGTGGACGCAGCTCCCGGTGACACCGAGCAAGAACACGAAGCCGACGCCTTCGCCGCCGAATTCCTCACCCCCGCCGACCAGATCCGCGACCAGCTTCCCCGCCGCTTCGACATCAACGCGCTCGGCAGCTCAGCCACGAATGGGGCGTCTCGATCAAGTCGCTGGTGTACCGCTCCTGCGAAACCGGCACCATCTCCGACGCCGTCGTCCGCCGTGCTCACCAACGCCTCAACCACCTCTACGGAGGTCGGCATACTCGGCTCCGATCCTGTCACTCAGTATCCCGGCGAAACCCCCGCCCAGCTCGCCAAGGCCTTCGAACTCGCCGAAAATCACGCACCCTCACCTTGACCGGCCTGGCTCGCGAGCTGCGCTGGCGCCCCAAGCGCGTGCGCCATCTCCTCGGTCAACCCGATGAGCGCTCCGTCCTGCGCCTGGTCACCGACATTGAGACGACGGCTCGCTGACCGCGAGACCTTCGGCGGCGTTGCGCGCGTGCGGCTCCCGATCGCCTTGGCCAGGCGGGCGGCTCAGCCGCGTCGGCTAAGACGGACCAACGTGGACATGCCGCGTCGGCTATGAACGCCTTGACCCGTGTCTAGGAGGTCTGGAGGTGAGGAACGCGCTCGTCGGTTCGCACCGTGGCGCGCCGGGTGGTCGCAGGTTCGATTCCCTGGCAGGACACGCAAAACATGGACAACTGGAAAACACCTGGTCATTGCGGATTTCTACTCGGTCTGAACGATGCCGGGGGCTGGACTGTTGAGTGAGGTTAGGGGTTCGCGCCTTATGGGTTCAGGGGGTCGAACCATCGGTATGGGTGGGGGAGGGATGCTCCCGGTTCGCCGATGTTGTTGATGGTGGGGTCGCCGTATTCGCGTTCGTCACGGTCTCCGCAGGTGTAGCCGAGGATCGCTTGTATGCCGATGTCGAAGACGGACTGTTCGAGGATGTGGGATTCGAGGCGTTCCCAGTCGTCATCCTCGATCGGACCCAGTTCAGCGTCGGCGTCCACATCGGTCCAGTCGGTGACTCGTTCGGGTGGCAGTGGCCACGGGTGCTCTTCGTCTGGTTCGTCCTGGAGATCGTCGACGGCGGCCAAGAGGATGAGTTCGTCGAACAGGCAGTGTCTGTGGCGCAGCGGGTTGATGCCATGCTGTAAGAGCTTGGAAAGCGAATAGCACTGCTGCCATGCGTTTTTTAGCCAGGCCGGGTTCTCGTTGATGAGCATCATGACTCGAAGGTCGAACCGCTGGAAGGGATTTCCGTCGTGGAACGGCTCCCCATCGAGAATGAATCCTTTGGAATCGGCCCAGAAGTCGAGGGTGTAGGCGACGAGCAACGCTTGTCGGGGGGTCATGAACGGTGACTCGCCCCAATGTTTTTGGAACAGATCGGCTTGTTGCTGGAGGATCCTGTCTCCTCTGCGTTCCTCATCTTCGGCTCGCCCTGCCTTCTTCAGTGCCGTCTCGCACTTCTTTCGGGTTGTGGCACTGACATCGTCGGGATCGTTCTCCCAACGCCGCCAGGTAGCCACGGAAACACCAGCCAGTCGAGCGGCTTCCGACTGGGTGAGGTGTGCCGGTCGGGCGTGGGGGTTAGTGTCGTTCACGAGGCAATGATACCAATTGAGCGCTCAGTGAGCGCTCAATTCGGAGGTTTCGATAGGGCGACGAAATCGATCGGCCGACTCCTTCGCGGACTACCTCGGCGCTGTCAAACGCTGGCGCTAAGTCAATCAAGGGCGAAGCACTGGGCGCGCGAACATGAGGGCCGGGGGCCGTTGAGGCTGGACAGGATTGCGGTTCGACGAGAGCGCCGACAGGGGTCAGCCCGGGCCGGTTGACTGGTCGGTCTCGCGGAGGTTTCGCGCCAGCACGGTGAGTTCTCGGCGATAGCTCGGGGTCAGCACCGCCTTACGTACACGATCCATGTGGCTTGCTCGCCGATCGCCGGCCACAGCCCGAACAGCTTGCCGTCCCGCTGGCGCATCGTCGCCTTGTCGACAGTCGGATCGACAGCGATCAAACGGTCGACCACGGACCCCAGCATCGGATGGTCATCCTGCGGATTCCGGCCGGCCCGCGATCTTGATCATGACGACGGTTGTACCTCGCACCTCCGATAGATCTGCTCGACTCGAGGTCAGTCATCGAAGTCGTCCTGGGTTACCGCACCGCTCGTGACCGCCTGCACCTCGTCCTCAAGTCCGAGGTGACCCTTCTCCCCTAGCTCGTTCATGTAGACGGTTGCTTCGGCGGCGAGCTGCGCATCGCCCGAGTCAATCGCTCTCGCAAGAACGATCGGAAGCGAGTTTCGACTGAGATCATATGCAGCCGCGCTGCCGTTGTCGTGTGCTTCAAGCAGCAGCCTCAGGACGTCGAAGGAGCCACGAGGATCGAGGTCTGCCGCCGCGGCGAGGTTCTTTCCAATCATGTAGCGCTCTTTGCTGATCGGTGGGTGCAGCTCAAGTGCCTGCTTCAATCGCGGTAGCCACCACGAGACATCGAACTTTCCGCTTCTGACGAACCAGCAGAAGCCGCTTAGTTCCTCATGATCGTATGGGTTTTCCCGAACGTGCTGGACACGGGCATCCCACAGTGACGCGAAGCGGTCGCGGATCGAGTCATCCACCGCGTCTGCGTGCATGAATGACCAGGAGATGTGACCGATGGCCTCTCCGCGAATCTCAGCCAGGGCGAGCGCAAAGAATTCGGAAGGGACTGGGTCCGTCAGGGACAGGTGCCCCCAGATAATTCCGTCGACGACCCACTCGCCGATCCGCTGCAGAGGTGTGGATTCGGATTTCCAACCCGCTGTAATCGGCGCGTTGGTCCGGATCGCGGCCGTCATGGCTGGCGCCAGGAGCTCAAACATCTCGTGGCTGTAGAAGTGGACGGCCATCGCGGTCGTCATGGCAATCTGCTGCGAGGAAGTTGCACCTTCGCGACTGCCGAACCAGTTCGTGGCCCGCGACCGAACCCAATCGCCGTCAGCACGCATGAGCCGACCGAGGCTCTCACCAAGGACTGCGTGCGAGGCCCCGAGGTGGTCCGCGCCGCGACTGCGCAGGCGCGGACTGCGCAACTATCAGGAGGCGGTGCGACTGTTCTGCGCCTACCTGATCAACCCGGCCTATCAGTGGTCGACCGAGTGTGAGCAGCGGTTCGGTACCCACCCGATTCAGGTGGTCCACGACTGGAACACCGCCGAGCACATCGACGAGGCCGAATCCGATGCAGGCAAGCGGGCTTTCACCCGCAAAGAGTTGATCGCACTGTTCGACCATGCCGATGAACAAGTGGTGCGCATCCGCGCGGCCGGCCGCAAGGGCTGGGTTCCGGCGTTCCGAGACGCTGCGCTGATGAAAACGGCGTATGCGTTCGGGTTGCGGCGCAATGAGATTCGGATGCTCGACACCGCCGACTTCGGCCGCAACCCCGATGGTCCAGAGTTCGGCGAGTACGGGGTTACATACGTCCGTTACGGCAAGGCCAAGAAAGGTTCGACGCCGAAGCGGCGAAGCGTGCTGGCGATCTGGGACTGGTCGGCGGAGGTGCTGGCCGAGTGGATCGAAGAATATCGGCCGATGTTCCCCACCGCTGGCTCGCCAGCGTGCTGGCCCTCCGAACGAGGCCCGAGGATCGGACTCAGTTCGATCAACACCCGGCTCGCCGCCTACCGTGACGAGCTCGGCTTGGACCCCGCCCTCGATTTCCACTCGTTGCGCCGAAGCCACATCACCCACCAGGTCGAGGATGGTTTCGACGCTCGATTTGTCCAGGAACAGGCTGGCCACGAACACTCGTCCACGACGTCGATTTACACCTGTGTCTCGTCGGACTACCGCACCCGCACCCTGCGGCGAGTACTCGACACTACCGTGGCGGCCGCGCTGAAGAAGACCGGGAGGACCCGATGAAACGGCAGGTCAGCTACCAGTGGCGGCTGCGTGAGATGATGGCCGCGGCAGGCATGTTCGCCGCGAACGATCTCGAACCGCATCTGCACGACCGCGGAATCAAGTTGTCCTCGGTGCAAGTTTGGCGGTTGGTCACCCAAACCCCCGAACGGCTCTCGCTGCCGGTGCTGGCCGCGCTCTGCGACATCTTCAACTGCACCCCGGCCGAACTGATCGCCACCAAAGCCGAGAACCAGGCCCGCAAGGTCGCCACCGGCGAGGCCAACGTGGTCGACATGGCCACCCAGATCCGGCCCAAACGCGCCCGCATCCGCGCCGAGGAATGAGCCCCGCCTGCACGCCAGAGCAGTACGAATCGGGCGCCGCGCGGCCAAGGCCGCGAACTGGGAAGGCCCGATCTGCCGGACCTGCTACGCCAAGGCGGTGCGGCATCACGGGCGCTGCCCCGGATGCGGCGTCGAGCGCCTGCTGCCCGGACGGCGCGACGACCACGCACCGATCTGCCGGGACTGCGCCGCCATCACACGCGACTTTTTCTGCGCCCGTTGCGGATTCGAAGGCGAACTACACGGTGGCAGGCTCTGCACTCGGTGCACCCTGTCCGCGAGGCTGCACCCACTACTCGATGACGGCACCGGCAGGCGGCGGGCACGTCGAGGACCGGTCTCCGATGCCGGGCGGCACTACATCAGCACCCCGCTGGACCAGGTCGAACGGTTCCTGTCCTGGCTCGACCAGCATGGTCGCGGACTCGGTGGATGCACCCAAGCCGACCTCGATCTCTGGCACGCTGAGGTCCTGGACCACTGCAAAAAGGCGCTGCGTCCCTTCCTGATCTGGGCGATGAACGCTGGCCACACGCCGAAGCTGACCCTGCCGGCCCTCGGCACCAGCGCCGGTCAACCCATCACCCAGTCGCGCAGGCTCGCGCTGCTGCGGCGGGTGCTCACCGACGATCGGCCACCGATCCGTTCACGGGTCGCTGCCGCGCTCATGCTGCTCTACGGCCAACCCGCCACCCGGCTCGTCCGCCTCACCGTCGCCGACGTCATCACCGACAGCGATCAGGTTCTCATCCGGCTCGGCACACCACCCTCGCCCGTTCCTGAACCCCTCGGCGGGCTGCTGCTCAAACTTGCTGGCAGCCGCCAGAACATGAACACCGTCAACTCGAACAGCCGGTGGCTGTTCCCCGGCCGCAGAGCTGGCCAACCAGTGCATGTCAGCACCCTAATCGGCCACCTCCGTGACGATATCGGCCTGCCGACCGGAGCAACCCGGGCTGCGACCCTGCGCCAGCTTGTCCTGCAAGCACCCGCCCCCGTGATCGCCGACGCCCTCGGCTTCTCCGCACACCACATGAACCGGATCTGGACAGCCGCCGGGGGAAGCTGGAAGAGCTACGCACCCGGCGATCACAGCCGCTGATCACGGTCATTGAGGCATGAATACAGAACACTCAAATACTGGCCCCTACCAGTCTCACACCCCGTTACGCTCCCGATCAGGCCTCGGTACCCAGGAGTTCGGCGGTGTAGGAACCAGGTTCGGGCAGAAGTTCCCTGTCCCACAACAGGACTCGCGCGCGGATGGCGGTCGTGTCGGTGCCGCGTGAGGTGTCGATGCGCACCGATATCGGTGCGGGCAGGGCCAAGAACGCGGTGACGAAGGGCAGTGACTCGGCCAGTTCCCACAGGGTGCGGGTCCGTCGAACGCCGTGCGCATGCGAACGCGCGCAGGTCACCGTCCAACCCGAGTGCATCGAGTCGCCGAGCGAATCGCGCGAGAGCGTCAGCGCGGACACCGTCTCATCCACGCAGTCGGCGACGGCGGCCAACTGGGTGTCAGCGGGAAAGCCAATGCTGGCCTCCAAGCCCAGTCCACCGACCACCTGCCGCTGGGTCCACGACTCGCGCAGCGTATGGTCGACCTGTTCTACCCAACGGTCGCCGGTGACGCGTTCCTCGAGGCCCAGCAGCCCATCGGGCCGCTCGACCAGCCGCAGCGTGCGCCAGCCGGACCGCACGGTCTGCCCGGCGGTGAATCGGGTGCCGTCGGCGATGGCGTCCTGGATGTCGTCAAGCACCCATGCCACCCACCACGCCCCGGATTCCGCCGCCGAGGTCAGAGCGACCCGGGCGACCACATCGGGCAGGCCCAGCTGCTCACCGATCATCGTGCGGGTCAGCCCATCTCCGAAACTCCCGAGCCCGTACCGCGCCCGCGCAATGGATAGCGGTGCCCATCGCGGCCCGAACCAGATGCCGCCGTGAGTGATGTCCGCACCGTGGCGCGACACAGTGGCGAGGACGCTGCCCGCCAGCGTGACCGGCGGTTCCATGATCACGGTGGTGTCCGGCGGCAGCGCCAGGAACTGCCGCAGATACGGCAACTCCGCCAGCACTTGTCCGAGCGTCGAGAAGCCCCCGGGCTCATGGTCGTGCTCGTCCAGGCAGATCAGGAACCAGCCCGACATGCCCGGTTCTGGGGTGCCCACATTCCGGCGGAACCCGAGTTTGCCCGCGGTACGCGCGCACGGACGCAGTGGCACTAGATCCGGTCCGGCGACACCGCCGTCGGACATCTCCAGTTCGAGTCTGGCGCACACGGTCTGCTGATAATGCAGATCGGTGATGGTCTCGTCGACCTGTTCCGACCACACCTCGGGCGTGACCTCCTCCTCGAGCCCGAGCGTGCCATCCTCGCGCGCGATGACCCGCAACAGCCGACCGCCGATGCGAACCACCTGCCGCGGTTCGATCCACTGGCCACCGAGAACCGTGTCGCGCAACAGATCCAGGATGGCCCGCACCATGGCGGTGTCGGGTACCGGCTCTCGCACGATCACCGTGAATTCGGCGTGCCCGGAGTCGGCTGCCGTCGTCGTTCGCAAACGCATCACCGCAGTGTTTCTACCTGCCATACCGTCGATTCCCAGTGGTGGGCAGCATTATTGGTTCCCGGTAGTTTTGTGCGAAAAACAACGACTATGGCTTGACCAACGTGATGTCGGGGTACTGGTTCGGGCAGCGGGCAACGTGATTGGTGCTTGGCTTGGCTTCCGATGGGGTTGATCGAACTACTCTCCTTCGTCCGCGACGGCGACACCGTCCTCGACGATCTCGGCCTGCCGACCGGAGCAACCCGGGCTGCGACCCTGCGCCAGCTTGTCCTGCAAGCACCCGCCCCCGTGATCGCCGACGCCCTCGGCTTCTCCGCACACCACATGAACCGGATCTGGACAGCCGCCGGGGGAAGCTGGAAGAGCTACGCACCCGGCGATCACAGCCGCTGATCACGGTCATTGAGGCATGAATACAGAACACTCAAATACTGGCCCCTACCAGTCTCAACCCCCTTGTAGACCGGCTTTCGGCCGTTGTCGATGCTGTTCACAACGCGATTCGGTCCTTCGTAGTGGGACACCTCGCGGAGCTCCTGCAGTAGGAAGGCTGGAACGGGAGTCGCGACCGTTTCGCCGGTGTCGTCGTTGGTCCACGTGTTGTAGATGCCCGCCGGCGCCGGGCGACCTTGTTGCCCACCAACTGCCTGTCCTCATCGACCAGCGTTCACGCCCCGACCAAATGGGGTCGCCGACTGGCAGGGGCCGGTATTCGAGTAGTCGGAATTGCACCGAGTGGTCGATCCTCCGGTTCCGGACCGGAAAGCTGGATCACGGCGTTGACCTGCAGGGTTTTCACGCCGCAGAGTAAGGCGGCTGGCTCGGGCTGCGTCAGGACTCCTACCGTGAGTTCTCGTCCGGGCCGACACCCGGGTAAAGAATCAGATTTCTCTGGGGAGATTCGTATGAAAACTCTGTCCAACGCACTCACCGCGCTCATCGGGTCTGCCGTCGTCGCCGGTGGCATCGCCGTCGCCGCAGCTTCCGGAGTAGCGGCGGCCGACTCCACTCCCACCGCGACCCCGATCGGCAAGACACCCGGGAGCCTCATCACGATCAACGACTGCCAAAGGGGAGGCGGACGCGTCGACACCTACCCGTATGCCTCCTCCACCGGCGTCTGCCACGGCGGAGTCTTCGACGGTCGCGGCGTCGTCTTCAAATAGCGCGGAAGATCCGGCGCAGTGAGGGCCGCCGAGTACCCGACAACCATGCCCGCCGCTCCAGCCTCGCAGCAATGCCTGGCTGGAGCTGGCGGCCCTGGTCATCATCGCGCTCACGACGGTCACTTTGGTCGTGGTGGGCAATGCTGGAGTGGCGGTATCGACTGCCGCGAGCGTCGCACTCGTCAGGACTTTCAATTCCTGGCGAGCCGACCGCCTGCCGTGAAGATGCGCACCGGGGAAGACATGTGCCGGGTCGCGGTGTCGATCCACTCTGGTGAAGTGTCCGCCCACGACATCACCCGGATGATCTCTCGTGAAGGCAACCCGACCCAGTTGGGCGTTCAGCGACTCGCAACAGGTGTCTTCCGATCCGCCTGCGCAAGTTCCACCGGTCGTGGTCGCCACGGCGAATGCCGCTGGTAGCGCGGCTGCCAAACCCATCGGTAGACGAGGCGGAGTGGCGGCGGGAGTAGCCCGAGGGCGAATGCTCGGGTTTGTGGCGATGCCCCGTCGAGCAGCCACGGAAAGAACCATGCGCCGCCTTTGATTCCGATCCGGCGGCGCTGATCGTTGCCGAACGCGGTCCACTCCTGAGGAGTGAGGGTCTCCCGCACCAATGGCAGGGCCGCACCCTCCTCGTGGTCAAGATGGCCGATGAGCACCTCGGCGAGCCGCTCGAGCCGGGCGACCAGATGGGTGGTTGATGCCTGAGCCAGGTCTTGCTCTATCTGTTCGAGCAGCGGATCGAGTTGTGCGTGCTCCTGGGCCATCTGGGTCAGCAGGGCGGTGTGCGCATCCGGCTTCGCCTGCAGCGTCGGCCACAGCACCTCGTCCTCGGAGGTGTGGTGGATGGTCAGATACTCGCTGAATGTCCGCCACCCGGCCCGCAGCGCGGTGAGCGCGGCCGGATCATCGCCCACCTCGGTGGCAGCAGCTTGCATCCGAAGCAGATCTCGACGAAAAGCGTTGTGCACCAGGATCATCATGGTGACGTCGGGTTGGTTCATTCGAAAGTCTTCTTTCTCGAGAGGTTTCAGGCGATCGGAACTGCTGCGCCCTCGTCGGCGACTTCGCGGATGGCGATGACACCGATCACGCACGCGACGGCCAGCGTCACCGCGGCGACCAGGTACGCGAGGCCGTAACCATCTGCGAGCGCATCGCTGATCAACCGGCGTAGCTCGGGCGGCATCGGTCCACCACCGCCCGCGTGCACCTGCGCTCCGAGGCCCGGGACCGCGGTGTCGAGCCGGTGCCGGGCGGCCGTTGCCGCGATGGTCCCGAACACCGCCAAGCCGAGTCCGCCGCCCACCTGCTGGCAGGTATTGAGCAGTGCCGAGGAGATGCCTGCCGCGTCATGGTCGACACGCACCACGGCGGCCAGGGTCAGTGGGACGAAGCACAGCCCCACCCCGCATCCCGCCAGTACGAGCGGTCCCGCGAGATCGCCGAGGTATCGGGCATCGGCGTCGAGGAACGACAACCAGAACAATCCGGACGCCAGGGTGAGCAGTCCGACCCCTAGCAACGGGCGCGGGCCGATCCGGCCGACCAGCCGGCCGCTGATGCCGGCCGTGGCCCCGGCGCCTACCGCGAACGCCAGGAATGCGAAGCCCGTTCGGAGCGCGCTGTATCCGAGCACGATCTGCATGAACAGGGTGAGGAAGTAGAACACTGCGATCGTCGCGGCGCCGACGACCAACATGACCACGTAGGCGCCGGCGCGGTTGCGATCGGCCCAGATGCGCAATGGCATCAGTGGCGATGGCTGGCGCGCTTCGATGAGCACGAACGTCAGCAGCGCCACCGCGCCACCGGTCAGCGGCCCGTAAGTGCCTGCGCTGCCCCAGGAATCGGAGGAGGCGTGCATCAGGCCGTAGACGATCGAGGACACACCAGCGGTGACGGTCAGCGCGCCCGCCAGGTCCATGCGCCCACCCGCCGTCGCCGTTCGCTGGAAGGCCCTCGGCGCCAGGACAGCCGCGACGATCCCGATCGGTATATTGACGAAAAGCACCCAACGCCAGCTCAATCCGGTAGTCAGCACGCCGCCGAGCACATTGCCGAGTGCCCCACCGGCACCTGACATCGCGGCATAGACACCCATCGCCCGGTTGCGCTCGTGACTTTCGGTGAAGGTCGTGGCGATCAGTGCCAGCGCGGCGGGCGCGATCAGCGCACCCGCCACGCCTTGGGCGACTCGCGCGCCTATCAGCCATCCCGCGTCCGGTGCCAGACCACCGGCGGTCGAGGCGACCACCAGCAGACCCAGGCCCGCGATCAATGTCCGGCGCTTGCCGTAGACGTCGGCGATGCGTCCTCCCAGTAGGAGCAGACCACCAAACGCCAGGGCGTAGGCGTTGACGATCCATTCCAGGCCGGTCGCGGAGAACCCCAGGTCCTGCTGGATCGATGGCAGCGCGACGTTCACTATCGACACGTCCAGCACGACCGTCAGCTGTGCGATCGCGATGACCGCCAGCGCCAGGCCCTTTCGGTTCGTCCCGACCGCCGCGGTGATGGGAACCCCTATTTCAGTGCTCATCACCACCCCTTTCGAATTCGTACATGATCGTTCGCCTTTCACACAGTTCGGAACATGATGTTCCAAAGATATGGAACATCATGTACTACAGTTTGGTTTGGTGCAAGATGTTCCGGAACGGTCCGCTCGGCGAACGGAGTGACAGGTGAACGATGTCCGGCAAGCGACCGCAGGCGCACCGCAGCGCGATCCGGACCCCCGGGTGCTGCGCAGCAGGCAGGCCGCGCTGACCGCCGCCCAGGAGTTGCTGGCCGAGGAGGGCTGGAGTGGCGTTACCCATGTGGCCGTGGCCGCCCGCAGTGGCATCGGCCGGACCACGCTGTATCGGCACTGGCCCGATGTGGCGGCGCTGATCCACGACGCGATCGTGCAGCGAATCGGCCAGGTCCGGCGTGCACCGTCCGGCGATCTGCGCACCGACCTCGTGGGCGAACTGAACGGTTTGCGGCAGCTGCTGCACGATCCGGTAGGTGAACACGGTATGCGTGCCGTTCTGGACCGCGCCCCGTTCGACCCAGCGTTCGAGAGCCTGAAAGAGGCGCTTTACCAAGCCGGTTCGGCGGGTTTCCGGACGATCCTGGAGACCGCCGATGCGAACGGCGAACTGTCACCCGACACCGAGCTCCCACTGGTCATCGATCAGCTGGCAGGCCCGCTCATCTTCCGCCGGCTCTTCGCCGGGCTCGCTATCGACGCCGACTACGTGAACACCATCGTCGACGACGTGCTTCGGCTACACACAGCGCGAGGCCTGACCCCCCGCCCAGAGTCGTAAGTTCGACGCACGCCGGATCCCACATCTCCCGGAAGGGAGCGAGAACCGAACCGCCGAGATGTCGGCGTCGCGCCCGTATCACAACCAGCCCAAAAGCCCCGGCGAACAGAACAATCGGTGATATCACCATCGCCATGAGGAGCAGTTGCGCGGAATCCGGCGGTAGCGGCGAATCGGCCTGGGCGTGATACGAGCGCGCGATGACGCTGCTGGCCTCGGCTGGGGGAAACCGTACGCGTCGAGTGCGGATGCGGGTTGATCCCGGTGAACCGCACCGAGCTGCCCAACCGAACGACAGGCTCTCATCACGAACGAGTCAGTCCGCCAGCGTATTTCAGGCCAGATGGCGCATCGCGCTATCGACCGAAGTGAGAATTACCGTCGGGGGCAGCGGTGAACGTCGTCGACGATCTCGGCGCAGAGGTGTAAGCCACCGGCGACAGACAGCCCGCCGACGCTGGGCCGGCCCGACGAAGGATCTCGAGTTCCGCCTCTCAGCGGACACTGCGGACAGCGAGTCACGTAGGTTCTACTGACAGTTCCGTTCGTCGGATCCGTCGCCACAGTCGTCGTCGCCGTCGCACAGCCATTGTTTCTGAACGTATCTGTCGTTGTCGCATTTGAATTCGTTCGGCTCGCACAGGGATTTGCCGCTGTGGCATTTACTGCGGGCTCCGCCTGGGCCGAATTCGAAGGACACCAGCGTCTCTGTGTCGAGGGGTGCGGCGAATCCGGCCATGGCCGGTGCCGACACCAGTGTCAGCCATATCGCGGTGGCCCCTAAGAGCGTGTCTCATGTCGCTGAGGTTGGTCTGGGGTGTGTCGTAATCGGTTGTGCAGCATGATGTCTGGCTGTGGTCGATGATCTGTCGCGGCGGCTGGTGCCGGATGAGTTGTGGGCGCTGGTCGAGCCGTTGCTGCCGAAGTTCTCCGAGCGCCCGCAGGGCGGTGGGACCGCGCCGACCGATGAACGAGCGGTGTTCACGGCGGTCGTGTTCGTGCTGACCAGTGGTTGCGCGTGGCGGCTGCTACCGCCATCGTTCGGGGTGAGCGTGCCGACAGCGCATCGGCGGTTCACCGTGTGGACCGAGGCCGGGCTCTGGCGCCAGTTACATCGCGCAATCCTCGACGAACTCGGCAGCGAAGGCTTGATCGACTGGTCCCGCGTGGTGTGCGACGGGGCGTCGGTACGAGCCAAAAAGGGGGCCCTATGACCGGACCGAGCCCAGTCGACCGCGGCAAGACCGGCTCGAAGATCCACGTGCTGTCCGACCGCAACGGGCTGCCGCTCTCGGCCGCGGTCTCGGCGGCCAACACCAACGACGCCGACGCACTCAAACCACTCGTTCGAGCGATCCCGGCAGTGCGATCCCGGCGTGGAACGCGGCGACGCAAACCCGGAAAACTCCACGCCGACAAGGCATACGACCACATCGAACTGCGCCGGTGGGTACGTCAGCGCGGTATCGGTGTCCGGATCGCCCGCAAAGTCACCGAGTCCAGCCAGAAGCTCGGCCGACACCGCTGGGTCATCGAACGATCCATCGCCTGGCTGTTCGGCTACCGCCGACTCTCCATCCGATACGACCGCAAAGACACACACTTCTGCTCCTTCCTCACCCTCGCCGCAGCACTGACCTGCTTCAAGAAACTCACGAAAGCCCGGAAGACCACGACATGAGACACGCTCTTAGCTCCACTTTTTGATACGAATAGTGGCATTGATCAGGGGCTTTACATCGAGCCACCCATGAAAGCATGGCCCGGACATCTGTGGGTTTTCCCTCTTCCGGGCTTTTTTCGTGTTCTATTCCCACAGGGTGTCTTGCTTCCACCTGGCGTTGATCAGGTCAAGAGTCGTGGCGCTCTGCTGACTGGCTGAATGCGTGGGCTGCTGGCGATTCTGTGGAATATCAGGACTGGGCCCGTCGGTGGGTGTCGCGAGCACCTAATTCGGCATTGCGTGCGTCGGGAAGCCTTGTAGACCACGCAGCGGAACGTCATGTCACCCGCAGGCTCCCAACGTAGGGAAATCGGCTACCGCGCATACCGGCCAGCGATACTGATGCCTTCGCGGCCGTCGACGCTTCGGCATGTGCGGAGGGCTGGCCTGGCTCGCTGTCGGCTGGTACGAGTCGCCTGATGTTCGGTAATCGTGACCGTCAACAGCTCGTGCCGAAAGATGGCGACCGCGACGCGGCCGGGCCGCGCGCCGCCTTTCGGACCCCTGGCGTGGGTTGGTGAAAACCAGCAGGGTCTGCTCAACCACCTACCGGGGTGGTTCGGTGCTGCCGGCGGGTGAGCGCCGGATCGGGGATCACTCTAGCTTTCACCGGTGCGGGTCCGAAGTCCGCGGCCAGTTGGGCCACGATCCGGTCGCCGGCGTGGCCGTCCCCGAAAGGGTTGCCCGCGTTAGCCATTCGCTTGTACGCTGCGTGGTCGTCCAGTAGGGTGGCTGCCGCGTCCACGATCGCGTCGGGTTCGATGCCAACCAACTTTGCCGCGCCGACCTCCACGGCCTCAGGACGCTCGGTGGTAGTCCGCAAGACCAGGGTCGGTTTGCCGAGGGCGGGCGCCTCCTCCTGGATGCCGCCCGAGTCGGTCAACACGAGGTCACAGGCGGCGAGGGTGGCGGAGAAGTCCATATAGTCAAGGGGCTCGACGACCTGGATGTTGGGGTGATCGGTCAGTTCGGGCAGTAGTGCCTCTCGGACGGCGGGGCTTTTGTGCAGCGGCACCACGATCTCGACATCGCCGCGATCGGCGAGCCGCCGGATAGCGCTGCCCATGTGGCACATTGTGTCGCCCTGGTTTTCTCTGCGGTGCAGGGTGAGCAGGATGTGGCGCAGGTCGGTGCCGAAGTGGTTGCGCCCCGCACCCTGGGACAGGACCCAGAGCAGATTGTCGATGACGGTATTGCCGGTGGTGAATATCGTCGACTCCGCTACGCCCTCGGCCTGCAGATGTTCGGCAGCGCGGGCGGTGGGGGCGAAGTGCCAGCGTGCGACCCGAGCGATGAGCCTGCGGTTGATCTCCTCGGGAAAAGGGTTGTTCGGCATGCCGGTGCGCAAGCCGGCCTCCACATGTGCGACTGGAACACGCTCGTAGAAGGCGGCCAGGGCGCCGGCCAGCGCTGTCGTCGTATCGCCCTGGACGACAACGAGATCGGGCTGTTGCTCGCGGATCACCTCGCCGAGACCATCGATCAACCGGGCGGTCAGAGCAGATAGTTGCTGGCGCTCGCGCATCACATCGAGTTCGATGCGATCGCATGCCTGGAACAGATCGAGCATCTGGTGCAGCATCTCGCGATGCTGGCCGGTCGTGACCACGAGTGGTTCGAACAGCGCGGAGGCGTTCATCGCCCGCACGACCGGAGCCAGCTTGATCGCCTCGGGCCGGGTGCCGAGAACGAGCATCGCGTGTATCGGGGGACCGAGCAGTTCCGCGGTCACAGATCCGCCGCGGGTGCGGTCTCGACCGAACGCGAATATCCGGCAGACGAATTCATGTATGTCGAGGTGGTGACGGTGACGGGGCCTTCTTCGACACGTTCGGTCTTGGTCCAGCCCCGGCGTCGGCTGAGGATGCGCCACACTGCTCGCCAGGCCGCGATGAAGGCGACGTACATCCACAGGGGTTGGGCGTGGAGATAGGCGACCGATTTCCATAGCGGCTGATCACCGGTGCGCCGCCAGTACAGCACGGCCCAGACCACGAAGCAGCCGAAAGTCAGCGCATACAATCCCACACCACTCAGTATTTGCTGCCACACCGGGCCGGTCGCGAGACCGAACTGCCCCGGGTTGTGTCCGCACGCCAAGCGAAGGAGCAGATACTGCTGGATGATCGACCAGGGCAAGGTGATCAGGTACGGCATGAATAGATATCCGGTGAGTTCCGCTCGGACCGTGAGCTTGATCCCGGACGTGGACCACAGTTCGGGCAGGCGTGCCATGGCGCTCATATGCCCTTGAAACCAGCGGGTGCGCTGACGTAGCAGGCGACGAGCGTCGTTCAGTCCCTGCTGAGATACGAAGGCGCCCATGGTGGAGCTGACCGTCCACCCCGCGACCGCCAGACTGATGCCCAGATCCAGATCCTCGGTCAGCGAGTCCGACCACGGCCGCTCTCCGACCTCGTCGAGCGCGGACAAGCGGGTGAACTGACCGTTGCCGCCCATGCTCACCGCTCCCATGGCGACCCTGCCGAATTGGCTGAGCGCGCTGAGTGCCCAGAATTCGATGTCCTGGAATCGCAGCGCCACGGTGTCGCGGCCACGAATCCGCACCGCCAACTGGGCGCCACCGACCTGCGGCTGTTCGAAGAGTTCCGCGGCGCAGGCCACCGCACCCGGCGTCATCTGGCCGTCGCCGTCGAGCACGCACACCAGCACCCGTCCCCGGTCCAGGCCCTCGGTTTCGGCGCGGCCGCGTATGTAGCGCAGACCCGCGTTGAGAGCGGCCCCCTTGCCGCGCCGAGCCTGCGGCAGCGACCGCCGCACGACTGCGACGGAACCCGACCCCGCGGCCTCGGCAAGATCGGCGGTGTCGTCATCGCTGCCGTCATCGATGACGACTATTCGAACTCCGGGCTGCCCGTCGAGCAGACAACGCACCGTGTTCTCGATGACCTTCGCTTCATTCAAACAGGGGATCAGGACGAACACGCTCCAGCCGGCCGGAACCACAATGGGCGACCCCTCTTGCAACGCGAGTTGCTTACCCAGCGATCCATCGGCGCGGCGCGCGAACAGGACGCCCATGAGGATGAGCGGCCCGTTATAGGCCATGGTGATGACGAATATCGCAACGGCGATACTTCGGACAACGGCATCGAACGAGGTCACAAAATACCTTTCGTCGCGCATCCGGCAAATCAGCCCGCGACAGAACAGTGCGGACGTCGAAATTCGATGGGGCTGTTTCGTAGGCGATGAACAAATCGTTGCGCACTCGCCCTACCTGCGCAAACATCTACCGCGCGAGTCGCCGAAATTATCCAGAAAACCACTCTTCGGGTGCCCAACTCGACTATGTTTTCGGTTTCAGTCAGGCATAGGCGAAGGTCGCCGTTTTTTGTTTGCCCGATTGACCACTGGGCCGACCGCAAGCCATTGCACTTGCCTCAATCGCGGTCTGGTTCGGCGAAAACCGCTCATTTTGAATAGTTTTCGCGCGCGCCTGCCTACCGAGGAGGGTTAATGTCAAGTCTTGCCTGGTGACGCCTGCGCCGCTTACTGTCTGGCCATCGTCCGCGCAACCACCTGACGCTGTTGTCGTATGACCACGTGGGAATCACCCACAGTTCCGCTGCTACACGTCGGCATGTGCGCGTGTTGAATCCTCATGTACCCGAAGCCATGTAGGCGGCAAGGATGTAGTTCGGGTGGCGGTCGAGGTTGGTGCGGGCACGGTCGTAGCGCATCGTGGTTCGCGGGTCAGCGTGACGGGCAGCGATCTGGACATCGCGCAGGTCGACTCCGGCATCGAGCAGTCGCGCTGTCGACTACTTCGCCGGTGTCGAGGTTCTTCAAAGTGGTGGCGTCCGGGTGGAATTGGCGTTGATGGTGCGGTGCACCCGCCACCTGTGTCCGCCGTGCGCGAAGGTGAGATCGACGCTACCTGTGTCGATGCGGTCAGCGATAAGGGGTTTGGTCTCTCGGCCGTCCCAGGAGCTCTTGCCGAACAGCGCGAAGGTGATCCCTTCCAGGATACTGCTCTTGCCCGCACCAGTGTCGCCGAGCACTGCGGTCAAGCCCTTGTCGGTGAAGTCGATCGCACACATTCTGGTGCATCGGAATTCTCCCAACCGCCGGACCGGACTCAGAGGGCTCCAGTCACGGTGGACGCCGACAGCGATTACGGCACTAGCGCTTCGAGAGTTTCCTCGAGTACCGATAGATGTTCATCCACCGACGACGACCCGAGCCCCAATGCGTCGATGTCGAAGTGAGTCGCACCCAATACGCGCCAATCGTTCACGTATTCGATTCGTGCGTCTGCGGGCGTGGTGGCGAGGGTGAGTCGTGGTTGCAGCCCGATGTCACCGGGATCCCGGCCGGCCTCGAGCGCGTAGGCGCGCATTCGCTCGACCATGGCCTCGGCCGTGGCGTCCGGAGCGATGTGTGGCAGCCAACCATCCCCTATTCGACCGGTTCGGCGTAGGGTCGCTTCCACGTGTCCGCCGAACCACACCGGAATCCCGCCGCGGGTCGGCCGCGGTTCGATCCCGGCGTCGACCACCTTGTCCCACCGCCCCGCATAGCTGACCGTCGGCTGTGCCCAAAGCGCACGCAGCAGTTCCACCTGTTCGCCGAGTTTCGCGCCTCGGTGCGAGAACGGCTGACCGAGTGCTTCGTACTCCACGTGGTTCCAGCCGAGTCCGACGCCCAAGCGAAGTCGACCGCCACTGAGTACGTCGACCTCGGCGGCCTGTTTGGCGACGAGCGCGGTCTGCCGTTGCGGCAACACCAGGACACCGGTCATCAATTCGATCGTCGTGGTGACACCGGCCAAATACCCGAAGAGCACGAAGACTTCGTGGAACTGATGCTCGCTGGTGTAGCCACGCCAGCCCGGCCGGTTGGTTGTTCCGGCCCCGAGTACGTGATCGAAGGCCATGATGTGGTGATAGCCCAGTTCCTCGACGCCCTGCGCCCACGCTCGCACGGCACCGGGATCCGCGCCGATCTCGTTGTGCGGGAACACCGCACCGAAACGCATTGGTGTCACCGGAATCACGTGGTCGGCTCTTCTTCCATCATCAGGTCGAGCACAATTCGTCCCCGCACATGGCCCGCCTCACCGATCGCGTGTGCGGTCGCGACCTCCACCAGCGGAAACGTCCGGTCAATTTCGATCCTCAGCGTGCCGTCTCGCAGATAGCGGGCGATCTCGCTGAGCGCCTCACGGTCCGGGCTGACGTATACGTATCCGGCTCGCACGCCTCGCGCGGCCAGGCGATCGCGGTACTCCGGTCGCTCCCCTTTGAGAGTCACGATGACGCCGCCAGGACGAACAACTTCGATCAAGTCGAGGAAGTCCGCACCTCCCCTCGGCTCTATGACCACATCAACGTCGGACACCTCGTCACGGATCTTTTGGTCGGTGTAGTCGATCACCCGGTCGGCTCCCAGGCCGGTGAGGAAGTCGTGATTGCGCGCGGAGGCGGTACCGATCACTTCCGCCCCCGCGAGCTTCGCGAGCTGCACCGCCACATGACCGACCCCGCCCGCGGCACCGTGCACCAACACCCGTTGGCCGGCTTCTACGCCAGCTTGACGGAACAAGGCTTGCCACGCGGTGATCCCGGCCATGGGTGCACCTGCGGCGGAGTGGTGATCGACGTTGTCCGGCTTGATGATCAGCTGGTCGGGCGGGGCCGCGACGTACTCGGCATAACCGCCGGCCAAGGCCGGGAAGCGAAGCATGCCGAATACCTCGTCGCCCTCGACCAAACCGGTCACCCCGTCGCCGACAGCTGCGATCGTGCCCGACACATCCCACCCGAGAACGACCGGAAAATCGGCGCCGCCCGGACCTTGGCCGTTGCGGCTCAACCAGTCGATCGCGTTGACCCCAGCGGCGTGCACCCGCACGATCACCTCACCCGCCGACGCGTGGGGAACCGGCAATTCCACGATGTGAAGGACCTCTGGTAGCCCGAAACGATCAATCACAGCAGCGCGCATCATAGTCCCGATCAACTGTTCCTCCCTAACAAAGCGATTCATTCCCAATATCTCCAATATCTTTCGTTTTGTCCCAGACCCAGGCGGGGCATATTGACCGAGCAATCGGGCACGATTTCCCAACAGCAGGAACAGCACCCTCCCGGCTCCACGCCGTGACAGCCCCTTTCCTGGCAGTGGGAAGGCGCGAGAATAAACGCGAATCAGAGAGGCGGTCTGTCGTGAGCGATGGATATACATCCGCGGGGGACAGAGTCGCAAGAAGTCGCGACAACTCGAAGGCCGCCGCTGCCGTGAAGACCCTGAATCCGTTTTGAGAATTCGCAGTGACCACGTCCGACCGCAGGGGATCGCTCACGTCGAGACTCTGAAAGCTCGGTCGAGGACCCGATAGACGGTGGGCCGGGAGACGTTGAACAGTTCGGCCAGCTCGACGATGGTGTGTGTGCCGGTCTGCTGCAGTTCGACCACTACGGCGCGCATTCGTGTCATCTGGATATTCCCTTTCGTATCGCAACCCGCTCGCGATCGGGGCCTTGCAACCTGTCTGTGGCCCGGTAGCGGCGGTCCTGATACCGGTAGAAGACGCCTATGAGCACAGTGGACAGCACCACCGCGACGGGAACAGCCACTGCGAGATCAATACCGAACAGTCTCACCAGCAGCAAGACAATTCCGGCTCCCGCCACCACGCTGTTGATCGAAGCGATCGTGCTGGCGATGGTGAACAGACCGACCAACGGGCTTCTCGTCACCGCCAATGACGCCAAAGCTTGTCCGGTTTCGTCCTCCGCATCGCCCCAGGACTGGAAGAACTGGGCCGCCTCCGGCGAAAGGGTTCGGTAGCGAGCCCTGATCCGAGCTATGCCCGCCAAATAGGTGACGTTCTGAATTCCGGTGTCGACCAGTCGAACGACGGTGAGCACGCCTAGCAGAAGGAGCACCGGAATCACGGCGGCCGCAAACGCGGGAAAGATATCGGGTGACTGGGCAGCAAATCCCATGGCCACCAGCGAACTCGACAGCGACGATAGATACAGTGTGGCGCGCCCCAAAGCCTCGCTGACAGTTGTGCTGGCGGCGGATTGCAGCACGAAATGCTCGGTTACCAAGGCGTTCATCAACGCTGGCGCGATCGGCTCATCCACCATGGCCCACCACCACATCGTCGGGCACGATTCCGCAGGAAAGACCCCCGTCGGGAGTCAGCGTCGCTCGACCTCGCCGCATGCTCTGAGCTGTGGTAATTGTGCCCATCGACCTCGCACCTTCCGTCCTCTACTGGAACGCGAGCAACGTTAGGTTCGCCGGGACCGCGATTGAATGGCTGATACGCTCGCATTTCTGTCCAAACGTCTTTCAGGTTGCGGTGAGGTAGCGAGTGGATTTATTCAGCGACGCCCTCACTGCGCTGCGAACCGGTACACCGGTGTTCACCCGCACCGACGCCCGCGCGCCGTGGAGCATGCGATTCCCCGCTGTCTCCGGTGCCAGTTTCCATGTGGTCCTGCACGGCAGCTGCTTGCTCGTCCCGCCCGACGGCGGCGCCTCGGTCCGGCTCGATACCGGCGACACCGTGTTCCTGCGACAGGGCAGCGGACATACGCTGTGCAGCGACCAGGTCCTGGCGCCGGACGTCTTCACCCAGGATCGGGTCGACCACAGCTCCTACATCCGTCAGTTGCTGATCGACGGCAAGACGGTAGACCGCCGAGTGGCCGTCGAAGCGCAAGGGGATCAGCCCGTCCTCGGTTGCGGTCTGTACAAAGACGGGCCGGGCGAACGAACCGTCCTCGCTTGCGGCGCCTACAAACTCGACGTAACCCGGCAGCATCCGCTGATGGCGGGGATGCCCGAGGTGATCCATCTGCCTGCCGCGAGCCAGCAGCCCGCACTCCGTATCGCAGTCGGCCAGCTGACCAGCGAGATGGACAATCCGGGCCCCGGCAGCGACAGCATCGTCGCGGCCCTGATCGACTTGCTCCTACTGCTGATCATGCGAGCCTGGTATCAGGGCATGACGGCGGATCGCGCGAAAGGATGGGCGGCAGCGGTCACCGACCCCGTCATCGCGCCCGCGCTGCGCGCCATCCATGCCGACCCTGGCCATCCGTGGACCGTCGAGGAACTCAGCCGAGCGTCCGGTCTGTCGCGCGCCGCATTCGCCAAGCGGTTCACCGCCGTGCTGGGGGAGCCGCCGCTCGGTTATCTCACCAGTTGGCGAATGACCGCGGCGGGCAGGATGCTGCGCGAAACCGATGCCCCGCTGGCGACCGTGGCCGAACGAGCCGGGTACAGCTCGGAATTCGCGTTCGCGAAGGCATTTAAACGCGAATACGGTGTCGCGCCGGGCAGTTACCGGCGCGCGTCCCGCAGTGGGCTGGCCGACGTGCAGCTCTCGGGGTAGCCACGCGCGAAACTGCGCCTTCGTCCAGTATCGAGTCGGGATGTCTTCACGCCTGATCAGGCACCGTCGATGCTGTCATGCCGATCTCGCCGGGACGCCGTGGTCCCACGAAGCCAGGAGACAGAGGCGGGAGATAGCCAATGACCGGACCGCACCGACCGGCGCGCCGTTCACCAGAGCCTCTGACACGCCGACTTGCTCCGGGGCCGAAGCCTCAGGTGACTATTCGGTGACCGGCGGCTTCGACGGCGCTCTTGATGGTGTCGGGGTCGAGGGCATTCGCTGATTCGACGGTGACTCGACCAGTGGCCGGATCGGCGTCGACACCGGTAACACCGTCAAGCGCACCGACCTGGGCCCCGACCTTGGAAGCAGGTCATTCCCGCGACGGTGGTGATCGAGGTGCTCATGTCGTCTCCTGTGATCGAGTAAGGGTCCACGGGTACATCCGGGATCATGATCGCCGGGCCGCGGTAGGGCATTTCAACCCATGCAGTACCCCTATGGGGTATTAAGGCCGGGTGTCGGCGAGTGCGTTCACGCCTACTCCACTCGCCCTGCGCCAGAGGTGATGTATTGCCGCATCGGCTTCGCGCTCCTACGGCCTCGTATCAGGCTGGTTCTGTGACGCGGCCGGCACCGGAAGTGTGCCAGAGCCCGAGATCGGACAGTTTCCGACGTCAGGTCAGGTGTTCGTCTCGAACTCGCTGGTGGACTTCACGCTCTCGGTCCTGCGCAGGCCGATGAAGGCCGTCGTGCTCAGTATTGCGGCAAGCACGGCGCAGACGTAGGCCACGCCGGAGAATGCTGAGGAGAAGGACGATCGAGCTGCGTTCATCACCATCTCGGACAGGTCGGCTGGGAGGGAGTGGGCCGCGTGCTGCGCGTGCCTCACGTACTGCTTCGGAGGCGTCCCGTGGCAGGCTTTCCGGAAGGTTGTCATCGAGCCCGAGGCGGGCCCGTTACCGGGGTCGTCCGTGGGTGTCTCGGGTGGGTATTCCGTGTTGGCGGAGTGCGGTCAGGATGGTGGTGTGGGCTACGCCGAGATGCTGTCCGACGCGGGTGAGGGACCATCCGAGCTGGTAGAGGTGGACGGCGGTCTCGACTTGGTCGGGGGACAGGCCGCGCCGGCGCATGGGCACATGGTGCCGGTGGAGGATGGTGCCGACCGTGCGCCGTTCAATATTTGAATGTCGTCGGAAACATATCAATCATTCGTGCTGTAACCAATTTTCGGGGCAGCGTCATTGCGGATGAAAATTTGGCGATTCGCGACGAGTCTACTGGTCTGGAAGGTGCCCGAAACCCTTGTGGTCGCCGGGCGGGGTGTGCGGTGGGGCGGCCGGTGGAGCGCCCCGCCGGGGCGTTCTGAACGTCCCAGGAGCAAGGCCGCAAAACTCCTGGTAGACCTCCGGATTCGCCTGGACTGTTTCGCTCAGGGTTCCCCCGATGAGGGGATTGACAAGTACACGGGGGCCGCGCGGCGGGGCAGCCAGGCCTCGACGTGGCCGCGGGTGCGAGTCCCGACCACTTCCCGGTTGCCTTTCTCTCCATCCTCTTCTCCCTATTGTTTCTAATTCTCTTATTGATCTTTCTGCGTGGCTGCCCCTGGCGTGGTCGTGGACGCAATTTTGATTCTTGCTTGCTAACTCCGGCGCGAGCCTGCCGGTCGTTTTCGGAAATTGATCAGAAAAGGTTCGCGTATTGAGTGGAATTCCGGCGCGGTGCGGATCTGACGTCGATGGGAACGCCGGGGAAATCGCCCCACCGAATCCGAATAGCCACCGCGTCGAACGTATGCCACTATCCAGACCGCACGGGCCACCGAAAACCATTCTTTCTGAGAAGAGATGACCACACCCACCGCTGCACCGGCACCTGATACGAGTGCCCGTTTGAGTAATGGCTTACAGGTCACTGCGCCGCATGGTTGCCCGCGTCCTGTCGATAACCCCGAATCCGAATACGGCCCCCGCCACATCGCGGTCGAGCTGGTCGCCACTGGTCGCGGCCGGGCACGCCGAGCGAACCAACGCCGTCCGCGCCGCTACCGCGCCAACGCCTCCACGGCCACCACCATCCGCGCAAGCTGGCTGGGCTGCCCAATGTGGAGGGTGCAGGCCCGCGTGCCCGCCGAAATGCGTCCCGGATCTATTTGTGTGGCCCTCCCGGCACCCGCAAGACCAGCCTGATCGAGGCCCTGATCAGCCGTTGATGTCGTCCGAGCCGCTGTCGATTTCGAGCTCGGGGGGGCGTGACGGCCACGGAGGTGCCTCGATCCGCTGGCCCGTCCACGGGTCGAGCGTGACCACGGGAAATTCTGCCGGGCTGGCCAGTCCGGAGCGGCTCCACATCAGGGTGTCACCGAAGAATATGGTGGCCGACACCTCGGGGTGCCGGTCGGAGACAAAGAGCTTCCATCCGTTGCCGAATCCGATCCGCATGCCGCCCGACTTGAAAAATACCGGCGAGAGAATCGGGGCAGATACGTTCCGCTCGACTTCGGTTCTGGGCCAGTGGCTGATCGTGTGGCGTTCAGGCGCGTGTTCGGCGACAGAGCGTGGCGCCATCTCGGATTCGTACCCGACAGCTATCCGGAATGGTGTGTCCGTCTCAAATTCGACCAGGTCGGGCCGCCAGATCGTCCGTATGATGCGGCTGCCCCGCATTGGTCGGAGGACCCACCGGTCCTCGTACTCTCGGATTTCCGAGCCGAGATTCTTGTCCATGTCAGTCGCCCAACTCGTCGAGAATGTTTCCGAGGCTGTCCTCGGACACCTCGCCGCCGGGAAGCTTTACATAGACCTCGCCTGTATCGAGGTCGACGACGACATCGGGGTTCTTGTTGGCGCCATCCCCGCGCCATGCTCCTTGCGCCTTGATTTTGTGGATTGCCTCTCTCACTTCCTGGGCGGGAACACCATAGTGGCTCGCGATCTTATTGACTTTGGTGGTCAGCGAAGCAGTGGTGAACGCGCCACTGCTGTCTGTGTTGATGTCCTCTGAGTCATCGGCGTTGAGAAGCACCTTCGCGGTGATGATCACAGCAAGGCTCAGAACTTTTTCGGTGATGTTGACGTCTTTGAATGCGGTGACGGCGGCGGCAGTGCCGCCCGCCGCTGCTGCCGCGACGCCAATGATTTTGATTAGTTTGCTTGCGTCGTAAGTGGTCTTGAGGACCCTGGCCGTGTTGCCGGCGATGGCAACGACACCGACTCCGGCGGCGACGTCGCTGAGGGCGGCGGTGATCCAGGTCGCTGCGATTCCGATCGCAACAGTCGCGCCCGCCGCGATCAAAGCGTTGGTGACCGCGTCTTTGAACTTGTCCCGGACCTCGGACGTGCCGTCGCTGTAGGCCTTGACGGGTGCGGCTATGTTGAGGGACGCGGAGGCGAGTTGGGTGGCGCCGCCATTGAGTGTGGTGAGGTTTCCGAGGAGGGGTTCGAGGCCCTTCTTGTCCTGGATGTCGCTGAATAGGTTGCTGATCTCGGTGATCCGGCCGGCGGCGCCTTTGATGGTGGCGTGTCCGGCGAAGGTTTCCCAGACCGAGGTGGCTTTGGCGAGGTTGTCTCTGTGGCCATTGGGTAGCTTGCTGCCGAACTCGTCCTGGATCTTTCCGACCAGCGCGTCGTAGAAGCCGGGCACGCTGTTAGTGCCCTCGGTGATGCCGTCGCCGTTCCTGCCCACCGAGGTCGGAAACGACAACTTGTGTTCGGTCATCGCCGTCACGTTGGGCCGGTCGGGCATCGGGTTGGATTTGTTGGCCAGCGCCCAGTTGTATCCGGCGGCCGAGAGCATGTACCCGAAGTTCGTCAGCGCGTCGGCGAGGTTCGTGCAGGTCTGCAAGGTTTCCAGTGTTGCGCGGTCGTACTCTTTGCCCCATTGCTCGCAGCCCGCCGTGTCACCGGCCATGCCCGCGCATTCACCTTTGAGGGCGTCGTGGACCGGTTTGTCCGCGGTGCGCAGGTCGGCTGCGAGGGCGTGGCATTTCGTGGCGGCGTCGTAGTAGGTCTGCCAGTTGATGACCAGTACACCCATGCTCTTACCCCTGGTTGAACATTTTGTAATTGGTGTCGACCGCAGTCGTGTAGCGGGCATGCGCGGCTTTGGCGGCGTCGCTCATGTCCTTCACGCCTTCGACGAATTCTCTTGCACCGGTGGCCCATTGGGTGTGGGCTTCGGTGTAGGCCTGGGCGGCGACACCTTCCCAGCCAGTGCCGGTCAAAGTGGCTACCCGGTCATCGATCTCATCGAGGTGTTCCTCGATGTACCCGGCAAGCCCTGACAGCTTCGCCACGATGTCGTCCAGATGGTCCAGGTCGACGGTGAATTCTGAGCTCATGGCAGATCCAAACTCGAACTCGCGGTGCCCAATACGGCCGCACGGGACTCGTCGCTGGCCTGGTAGGTAGCGGCGGTGACGCCCAATTTTTCCGCCATCCCGGTCAGGGCGGTCATGATCTGAGTGCCTCCGTCGCGGACCTCGGTCCACCCCTCGGAGAACTCCGCGGCCGCATCTCCGGTCCAACTCCCGTCGGTCAGAGAGGTAACCTCTTTCGCCGCGGTGTCCAATGCCGTGCGCAGCGCCTCTGCCAGCTCGTAGACGTATTTGCCGACCTCGCGCACCGTCTCGGGTACTACAGCGAGGTTTTGGCCAGAAGCCGGTGTCCCCCCATCGCTCATGACCCGAATGCTAGTGGAGGGTTCCGGCTCAAGTCGAGATCTCTCCGCGAGAGTCGTACCACCCGGCTTGTAGGTGGATTCGCCATGTGAGTTGGGGTTGCGATAGCTGCTCGTGGGGATGTGGTGCTGGCTATCCTTGGCCGCATGCTCGAACGGGGGACGGTTTTCGCTGGATACCGGATCGAGCGTGTGCTCGGTTCCGGTGGCATGGGTGCGGTCTACATGGCTCGCCATCCACGGCTGCCGCGCTGGGACGCGTTGAAGATCCTGCACCACACCGCCTTGCGACGGCGAGTTCGCCACCCGGTTCGAACGCGAAGCCGAGCATGTCGCACACCTCGATCACCGCAACATCGTCGCGGTCCATGATTGCGGCATCGAACAGAACCAACCGTGGCTGTCCATGCAGTACATCGACGGTCGAGACCTGGCGAAGATCCTTGCGCAAGGACCTGTTTCGGTGACCAGAGCGGTGTACATCCTCGGTGAGGTCGCGCGCGGCCTCGACCACGCACACCGCGCCGGCATCTGGCACCGCGACGTCAAACCCGCCAACATCCTTGTCGCGGCGGTTCGCGATGAAGAAGACCGAGTGCTGGTCACCGACTTCGGTATCGCTCGCGCCTTGGACGATTCGGTGTCGCTCACCGCGACGGGAGCGGTTGTGGCGACACTGGCTTACGCTGCGCCCGAGCAGATACCGCGTGGTGATGTCGATCATCGGGTAGACGTTTACGCGTTGGGTGCCACTCTGTTCAAGATGCTCACCGGTACACAGCCGTATCGTCGATCGTCCGCGTTGGCGGTGATGCATGCGCACTTGTCCGAGCCTCCGCCGAAACCGTTGGCGATCGACCCCGCCCTGGAAGCGTTCGATGAGGTGATCGCCAGGGCCATGGCCAAGAATCCGGACGATCGCTTCCAGACCTGTAGGGCGTTGGCCGAAGCGGCAACCTCGGCACTCGGGGACACAGCCACACCGCCGCCCTTGCCGGTGACGGGTCCGCCCGCTGTCGGTCCGGTCAACGAGCCGAACGCAGAGACCATCCTCGCCGCGCGGGCACGCCGGGAATCACCCGTGCCCGAACGTGTTCCAGGCCATGCTGTACATGCCCGCTCCGGCTGGCCGGGCCTGGCGTTATTGAGCGCAATGGCGGCCATCGGGGTTGCAGTGCTGATTGCGGTCATCGCGTTCCTCGGCTACCGCGACGCCACCGGCAACGACAGTTCCGCTTCCACCCCAACGCGGATCTCGGTCTTGCCACCGCCACTGAGGTCCGACGGCCACGGCGACTATACGATGGACACGGCAGTCTCCGGGGCAGGGGGACGATGCCCGTGCTCTACAAGAGCACGGGCATCGTCCGGAAGAAACCTGCGGGATCGAGTACCGAAGTCCAGGTGCCCAACCTCGACTTTGTCCAAGCGGGCTTATCGACATACATCGTCGTCAACAGCGGCTGGTCGAAGCTGGTCTGGTACTTCTCGGCCACAACCAGAATGCGGTACTCCCGTTTAGGAACTGTCGGAGCGCTCGGATCGTCTGCGCGCACATAGCCGAAGCGGTCGGGCAACTCCTTGTCCGCGAAGCCATTGAGTTTGGGCTCGGTGTACTCAATGTCGTCGATCTTGACCGTGCCGGAGAAGGCTACGAGAGTGCCGTAGTCAGTCAGACCGCGCTCCTCGATATGACTGCGGATGGCCTGGTAGAGACGTACGGCATGCTCACGACTGGGAGTGACCACCATGGCTTTGGCTCGCCCGCCGAGCGCCGAGTCTGAAATGGACGCTCTCGTCAAGGCATACTTCGAGGCTCTTGACGGTGGCCAGGCCAGCGAGGAACAGGTCAGGACGCGCACGCCAAGCTATACCACTTGAGGGTACCCCGACGGGTAGCTCGCCGCTGTTGGCATCGGATGGCCGAGATCTGGACCCTTGCCGACCGATTACCCGCCCCTTCGGGGGTTGGACCCACCGCGCCCGGGCGGACACTCGCCCGCCCGCGCAGCCTCGGGTTGCGGGCAGGTCGCTGACCAATGATGAATTCAACGAGGTGGTCGACCGAGCGGCGAAGCTCGCCGGGGAGGGACAGTTCGCGCAGGCTGCAGACCTGTTGAGCGAGTCCTTGGGGCGGGCCGACGACGATATTATCGTTGAGGATTTGAGCCTAGCGCTCGCCCACGTGCACTACCTAGGCGGATATTTCCGCGCCGCCGCTACGCTCTTCGAGAGGGTTGGGGCGGCACGGGACGGTCGGTACGATGCTGCGGACGCGACGATTCAGGAGTGCCGATACTACGCTGCGCAGTGCCGTATGGAGATTGGCGAGTCCACCGCGGCCCTCGCTGCCTTCGGTAGCTTTGTCCGGTGGGAGCCGGACGTGCATGACGAGGGAGCAGTCGATCGACATCTCGACGCACTAGCCCAGATGATGCGGTTGGAAGCTGGCGCTGAACGGTTCCAACAAGCACAAGCGGCCGCGATCGTCCTACGTGATGCGCTGAGAAGGTACCGAGGGCCGGAGGCTCCAGATCTCGACGAAATCGATGGGTTCCTCGCTAGACTCCGTCGGCTCACTGATTAATCGAAGATGACCTTGCGTGGCTTTAGGCAGCGCTACACAAGGCATTCACCGAACCCCCGGATCGGTACGTGATCACCGAAATAGGATGGTCGCAATCGAGATTCGCCGCGGAGAGCAAGGGTCTTCGTTGCTCGCGTCGCCAGCAGTCCACACCAGTCCTCCATGGTGCCAACAACTCTCAGCTTGGTACGGGATTGCGAAGATACCCGCGTGCTGAAGGCCGCCCGGGCGCAAATGCGGGGAACACTCCGGCATCCTGCACGCGCCAAGGTGTTCTCCCTGTCCAGTGGCTATTCGCCTGCGTGATGGTTCATCGGGATCGGCCGTGGGTGTCGCGTCGGGGATGCCGCGGCGTTGGAGCGCGGACCGGATCGTGGTGTGGGCCACCTCGAGGTGGTCACCGATTCGGTGGAGTGATTCGCCATTTTGGTATCTGGTGGCGGCGTGGTCGATCTCGCCATCGGTGAGCCGCCGTTGCTGTCGGATCGCTACGCCGCCGGAGCGGATGACGTGAAGGATGCTGGCTTTAGCGAGTTGCCACTGGGCGGAGAGGCGTTTGGCAGATGACCCGGCTTCATAGGCCGCGATGATCTCTGCTCGTTCGGTGTCGGTGAGTCGTCGCTCAAGTTGGTGCGCCCGCTTCGGTGCGGGCCGGACTGGCGATGTTGGAGCGGGGGCAGTGAGGTCCGGCAGCTTGGCCAGCAACTTCTCCAGTGCGTCTACCTGCATGTTCGTGTTGTAGTAAGTTCCCCCAACGTCCACGTATTAATACAGGTCAGGACCGGTATCGCACCGGTCCTGGCCTGCTTCATTTGCGCCGCCCCCACGTTTACCCCACGGTTTCGCCCCAATGTTTTCATCATGCTGGGGGACGTGTGGGAGGGTGGCTGTCCCTGACCTGGACGCCGTGGCTTGCGCCCGGACTCAGGGTTGCGCTCGAGGTGCACCAGCGCTGCCCGCGACCAGTCTCGGGCGTGGCTTGTCGAGGAAGTGCGATCAATCGAGGACGGAGGCTCACGACCTGTAGCCGGCCATGTGTTTTGGGTGACGGCGCCTGGGTATCCGCGTGCTGGCCGGGAGGTGCGTGGATGACTGTTGAGCGGGTGTCGGGCCCGACGGACCTGCGGTGGAGGTCCTGGCGTGATGCGCTGTGGCGCACGATTGGCGCGGTCTGGTCGGACAAGCTCACGGATTGGGCTGCGGCGCTGACCTATTACAGCGTGCTGTCGCTCTTTCCGGGTCTGTTGGTGCTCACTGCGGTTCTCGGCATGCTGGAGCCCAGCTCGACGGATACGCTGATCGACACCGTTGAGCAGCTCGGACCGGGCAGCGGTATCGCCCTTCTCGTCGACGCGATCGAGAATCTGCAGAATGCACGTTCGCTGTCGGGGCCCGTGGCGATGGCCGGGCTTGCCGTCGCGGTGTGGACCGCCTCCGCCTACGTCGGCGCGTTCATTCGCGCCGCGAACTCGATCTACGAGATCGATGAAGGCCGTTCGATGTGGAAGACGTTGCCACTGCGGCTTGGATTGACCGTCGCGCTGCTGGTCGTCGTCGCGGCGTGCACGGTCGGGGTGGTCGCCACCGGAGCGGTGGCTCGCGAGATCGGTGGGTGGTTCGGTGTCGGCTCGGCGGGTGTCCGGATCTGGGATGTACTCAAGTGGCCTGTGTTGGCTGTGCTGGTGAGTTTGGTGTGCGCGCTGCTCTACTGGGCCGCGCCGAATGTTCGGCACCCTGGGTTCCGTTGGCTGACACCGGGAAGTGTGCTTACGGTAATTGTCTGGACCACTGCCTCAGCCGGATTCGCGGTCTATGTCGCGAATTTCGGTTCGTTCAACAAGGTTTACGGCTCATTGGCCGCTGCGGTGGTCTTCCTGGTGTGGTTGTGGATCACGAATCTCGCGGTGCTGATGGGTGCGGCGTTCGATGCCGAACTAGCGCGTGGGCGCGGCATCGAGCAAGGACGGTCACCTGATGCGACCCCGTTCCTACCGGCGCGCGACGAACCCGACTCAGGCGACACTGCCGCTTGATGAGCGGTCGTTCACGGCGTGTTCGCGTTCCGCTTTTGCGGGCGCGCGCTGTTCTTTCGGGATCGGGCCAGCTTGTTGAATGCCTGGCGGAGCTGGATGATTCGGATTCCTCCTGCCACGGCCATGACCAGTAGTCCGACGACGGCGGCGACCAGGATTGCGACCCCGATCGGCAGGGCGAAATGCCATCCGAGGAAGCCGAGCCGAACGCTGGTCGTGTTTTGAACTACGAAAATCAAGAGCACGATCAGGAATGCGCCGCCAGCGGCCAGGCTCACCCAGATGCTGCCCGCTCTGGTGCGGGCGACCCCGGTCGGCGGTGGCAGCGGTGGCTGGGTGGGGGGAGACGGTGTAGGCGGTACATCGTCGCGCTTGGGATATACAGACGGTTTACCTTGCTCGGCAGACTCCACGATGCTCTCCTCAGTTCGCGACAGCAGCGGCACCTCGGGTGTTTGTGCGCTGCGCTCATGCGGGCTTCCGCTCTAGCGGAATAGCCCAACTATCGCTTCTGAACCAATCTCGGAGTCGCCGGTGCTACACGAATGAGAAAGGCCCCGCACCTCGATGGTGCGGAGCCTTTACAAGTCACGCTGGATCAGATAGCGCGGACATCCTGGGCCTGCGGACCCTTCTGGCCCTGGCCTACCTCGAACTCCACGCGCTGGCCCTCTTCGAGCGACTTGAAACCCGCCCCGCCGATAGCCGAGTAATGCACGAAGACGTCAGGGCCGCCTCCGTCTTGAGCGATAAAGCCGAAGCCTTTTTCACCGTTGAACCACTTCACACTGCCTTGAGCCATGTTATTAACAACTTCTTCTCTGTAGGTGAGCCGTGCAGATCACTTCGATACGCCCGGTCTCAACAAGTAACTATGCCATGAACCGCAGAATCCGCACGTCGGGGGCTCGTGGACCGAGCACTCGACATGGTCGGCCGGAGCCACGGGACAGCGAACGCTCGTCGCAGTTCCGGTATCCCACACGATCGGGTCGGTCTCAGCGAGCGGTTGTTCGGCCGGTCGAGGTGCTGGGCAGGGACGTGCACGACGCGAGCCCGGCCGAGATGGCCGGGCTCGCGGAGTACCTGTTCGTTTTCCGGCGTACTCGTTCGTGTCAGGCGTTGATGGCCTGCCGTCGGTTGCTGCCTTCGATGTTGATCTTGCGTGGCTTGGCTTTCTCCGCGATCTGGATGCGAAGTCGCAGCACACCATCGTTGTAGTCGGCGCTGATGGCCTCGGTGTCGAGGGACTCGCCGAGGAATAACTGCCGACTGAACACGCCCCGTGCTCGTTCCGCGGCGATCAATTCCCGGCCCGCGTTCAACTCCGGACGCTGTGCTCGCACGGTGAGTACGTTGCGTTCGACATCCAGATCCAGCGAATCCGGATCGACGCCGGGTAGATCCAGCTCGACCACGAATTCCTCGCCTTCGCGCCACGCATCCATCGGCATCGCCGCCGGACGTGCCGCAGTGCCGAATACCTGCTGTGTGAACCGGTCCAGATCCCGGAACGGATCGGTACGCATCAACATGGTCGCCACCTCCAACTGTCCTTTCATCTCGAATCGACTGGCAAGATAATCTGTGCCAGTGGGTGCATATTTCTTATAGCACCGGGGGTGACTGTGTGCAACCGGCGAGCGTCGACAGGATTCGTCCGTGGCGTAACCCTGTGGGATGGTGCGCTGCTTCGGGCGCGCCGTCCCAGCAGGGAAAAGCCTGTACGTCGGGTTTATTCATGCACCCGCGTGCTGTTGGCTGAGTTCGAGGAGTGCTGTTGGGCGTGGTCTCGCCACGCGAGGGTCGCTGCTCGTGACGGTCGAGCGGGCTACGGATCAGCGAGGGAAAAACTGTAGTGGTGAATGTAGACAACCGATGCATACTGTTGTACTGTCGCTCTTGTTCAGAGAGTAGGAAGTCCGGTGGCCGTGGCAGAGATGAACTGCCCGGAAGATGTTAGGTTCGGCCGTCCCCTCCGGCTGGGGTGAAGTGAAGTAGTTGATGTTTGGTTGTACCGCCGGAGGGGACGAAGAACACCGCAAGTAAGCGCAGGAAGCGTCTCGACGAGTTTCCGAGCGGGACCGCGTCGCTGGTTGGCGCGGGGTGCGCATCCAACGAACCGGGAGGTGGTCTACGAGCAAACACATACGCACTACGCGTCCCTGTGCACATGTCCGGACGCGGTGTGCGACACCGGCCTTGCCGGCCGATAGTCGGAATTGAAACAACAGATAGATCGACCCCAGGCCCTGGCGCTGTACGCGCCGGGGCCTGGAGGCATGAAATCCTCGAGAGGTGTAGTGGAAGATCCGCAAGCGAACCCTGACAGCACGCCCGCCGACCGGCTCGATGACGATGACTACCCCGCCTACAGCATGGGCCGGGCCGCGGAAATCGTCGGAGTCACTCAAGCCTTCCTGCGTGGTCTCGACGCCGCTGAACTGCTGACCCCGCAACGCTCCGAGGGTGGCCACCGCCGCTACTCTCGCTACCAATTGCGTATCGCGGCTCGGGTCCGGCAACTCGTCGACGAAGGCAACCCACTCGAGGCCGCGTGCCGCATCGTCATCCTCGAAGATCAGCTCGCCGAAGCCCAGCGCATCAACAGCGAACTACAGCAAACCCTCCGAGATGGCCGGGGCAAGGATCGGCACCCGCCGGAGTGACGGACCAACGGCGGCCGATCCGCTGTCGAAACAGGCGGAACCGATTCGCGCTGCCGACTGGAAGGTCACGCGTGGGTGGGCAGCAACTCGGTGATCTGACCCCGTGTGCGGGATTTGATCTCGTCGCGGAGTGGCCACACTTATCAACTGCCGGCTGAACACCCCACGGGAACGTTCAGCGGCGATCATTTCCCGGCCGGAGTCCAGCTCCGGGCGTGCGGCTCGCACGGTTACCACGTTGCGCTCGATATCCGGGTCCAGAGACTTCGGGTCGATACCGGGCAGATCGAACTCGGCCACGAACTCATCGCCCTCGCGCCAGGCATCCATCGGCATCACCGTGGGACGGGCTGCCGTGCCGAACACCTCCCGATGACGTGCTCTACGGAATTCCGGGCGGGCATGAGGGCTCCGAGACGTGGGCGGGCATTCCGGTCGCCTTCAGGCAACCATGAGACACATCCAACCGTCCGCCCACCGTCCGATCTAGCAACGATGCCGGTAGGGATCATGCCGGTGTAGTGGTGTCGTAAATAGGGCCCGGGCCGACTACCTCCCAGCGCCGTGCAGGCCACCGTGTTGAGACCACGTAACCAGGAGTCACTGGCGCGGTTGACCGACCTTGTCGTCGCCGGGTAGAGCGATACCCGGATGGGTCGTTAGACCCGCGGGCGTGGGACCAGCGGTCCTCGGGTGGCACGTGATCGACGGCGGCGCCACAGGTTCGGCAGCGTCGGAAGTCTTACCTAACGCGGCGTGGCTCGACCCGTGCCGACCACCATCCACGGTGACGCCGACGGCGCGGTTGAACCGGCGTCCTGGCCGCCTCGAGGACTCCTCAGTGCCCACGCGGGGCGCAGAGATTTCGACGCCGAGGTCGGGCCGCCCGCCTCAACGGAACGAGGTTGGGGGATCGCGTCCCCGCCCCTCGCCAGCATCCCTGAGCACTACCTCCCGCGGCCACCGCTACCTCGACCTCGCTACAGCAGGCAACCGCGCTGGTATGCATGGGCACCCGACCAGCGCTGCCATTCCCCCGCGATACGGCCAATGAAACGAGTCGAGGTCCAGGTATTCGAACTCCTCGCCCGCATGGTGGTGGCCTGAAGTCTGCGCTCGCTGTCAGGGTCTCCAGGTTTGGTCGGAGATCGAAGTTTCGTGGTGGCGCGCGGGGCATCGCTTCCGCTTCGCACCACCTGCCGAACCGGGCGTGAGGGGTCGGGCTTACGACGGTGGCGTGAGGACGGCGGTGGTGCGGGCCAATGCCATCGCACGGTGCGGGTAGATCGCGAGTATCGAGTCCAATCCTGTCAGGCGTAGTGGCCGTGCGGCTGCGCCCGTGGCGATGACCGCGAAAACCGTGTCCGGCCCGGCGAGGCTGTTTGCGTCGATGAGTGGTTGGAGACCGGCGGAATCCATGAACGAGATTCCGCTCAGGTCCACCAAGACTCGGGCCGGATGGTCATGCAGGACCCGATCGAGCGCGATTACCAGCCCTGGCGCGGTGCGCGCGTCTACTTCGCCTCGGACAACGAGGACTGGACCGTATTTATCGTGTTTTTCGATCTCGGCGTCCATTCTGCCGGCCTTGTGGATCATCTGAGCTCCTCCGTCACAGGGGCTCCCCCAGCGCCCGGCGATCGTTCCCCATTCGAACCGGCGTTCCCCCTACACCGCACGGCGACACATCGCGGCTGTTGGGCACTGAGACGGAGAACGGCCAGTTGGACGTGTCGAACAGTCCGTTCTTGGTCGGGCTCATCGGTTCTGGGCTCATCTGTGGGCGACCAGGGCGGGCCTGAGGCATGGCGCAGGTTCTCACGCTGTGATGGCTGTGTCGCGGGCCAGGATAGTCGCGGCCCGAAGCGCCACCTTTTGGATGATGCGTTCGGTGGGACCACCGAAACTGGTGCGGTAAGGCGAGTAGAAGGTGAGAACACCGAACGCGGTGCGGTCGCGACCTGCGATCAAAGGCTGGCAATGCAGTGACCGAACACCCAGCACGACCAGCCGGGCAATACAGTCCGCCCAGCGGTGCTCGACCACGAGATCGGCCACCGTGACCGGACACGCGGTGACAAGACACTCCAATACGGGCCCCGCCGGGTAGGTCAGCTGGGCGTGTTCCCACTGTTGCGCGCGCGGCGTCGAGGCAGCGACCGCAGCGAGCTCGCCCCGCCGGTAGGTGGTGATTCCCACCGCGGGGTGTCCAGGCACCTGCGCTGCGGCCAAGGCGATCAGCTGGCGCACCACCACATATTTGGAGTCCAGGCCGAGGCGCTTGTCGGTAGCCGGAGTGGTCAGAAACTGCGGCATCATGAACCCCTCGCCTCGCTCGGAAAGTCCATCGCTACGCAGACGGGATTACCTCTGCCCGACGGCGCTGAGGTAACAGCAGTGCCCGACCAGTATCGACCCAGCAACCGACCGGTGTGTTCGATTCGCGGGAAATGGATGATTGCGTAGAGGCAATGGCTGCGGCTGGAAGCCCGGGGCTACTCGCATCGCGCCATTGCAGCGGTCAGTGCCGCCTGGGTGAACGGCCGGTGGCGTATCGGAATTTCGTGCACGACCTGCAGAGGGTGCGAGCACTGGGATTGGCTACCGAACCGGTGTGTCACCTGATCCCTTCGGCCTGCGCGACGGATATCGGCTCGTGATCGACCGCCGTGAAGACATCGATGGACATGTCCTCGTCCCGGTAGTGCGCCAGCGTCGACAAGCCGCGAGTAGTGCA